>NZ_JBITFB010000078.1:0-17265 GCF_044455625.1 Kitasatospora sp. NPDC051164
ATGTCGCAATCCACACCGAGCCAGAAGGCCCTCACTCATTTCAAGATCACCCGCCTGTGAACCCCGTCACCAACCTCTGTGGTCAGTACAGCTAGTCGCGACCCCCGAGACGCCCGGGACTCGGTCGCGACGCCCCGGACGCCGTCGTGGCGCTCATCGAACCTGGCGCTCGTCGAACCCGGCAGTCAGCGCACCCAGCGCGCGGGCCGCTTCTCCAGGAACGCCCGCATGCCCTCCTGCGCCTCCGCCGAGCCGAACAGCCGTGCCGACAGCTCCACCAGCTCGTCGGCGTCGCGCTCGAAGGAGCGCACCACGTCGGCGTTGGCCAGCCGCTTCGACTCCGCCAGCCCCTGCGGGGAGCCCTGGCGCAGCGCGTCCAGCAGGCCCTTCAGCACGACGCCGGTGTCCTCGGCGGACGCAGTGGCGCTGGTGATCAGGCCGATCCGGGCGGCCTCGGCGGCGTCGAAGACCTCGCCGGTGAGGTAGTAGCGGGAGGCGGCGCGCGGCTCCAGCTTGGGGCGCAGCGGCAGCGAGATGACGGCGGGCGCGAGGCCGAGCCGGACCTCGGTGAAGGCGAAGGTCGAGGCCGGTCCGGCGATGGCGAGGTCCGCCGCGCCGACCAGGCCGAGGCCGCCCGCCCGGACGTGCCCGTCGATGACGGCGATCACCGGCTTCGTGCAGTCCACGATCGCCCGCTGCAGCTCGACCAGGCCGCGCGGGCCGACCGTCGGGTCCGCGCCGGTCGCCTCGGAGAGGTCCGCGCCCGCGCAGAACACCTTGCCGGTGTGCCCGAGCACCACGGCGCGGACCTCCGGGTCGGCCGCGGCCGCCGCCAGCCCGGCGTGCAGCTCGGCCATCAGGCGGGTGGAGAGCGCGTTGCGGTTGTGCGGCGAGTCGAGGGTGAGCGTGGTGACGGCGTCGGCGGTGCTGACGCGGACGAGGGGCTCGGCGCTGGTCATCGGCGGGGCCTGCCTTCCGGCTGAGGGTGGGTCGGACTGCGGGCGCGGTCCGGGGTGCCCGGACCGCGCCCGGACGACTCTGGCATGCCCACCCGCCCCTCGGCCAGAGCCAACCTGCCGCGCCCACGGCTCCGCGTGCGGAACCGGTGACGGAGCCGGCCCGCCGCCCGGCCGGAGCCGACCCGTACTTCGCCCAGGGTGACCGTCCTCCGACCAGGACCGACCCGCCGCGGCACCGGAACCGACCGTCCGCGCGGCCGAAGCGGACGGATCGCGCACAGAGGCCGGAATCCGATGGTCACGGCCGCCTCGTCCACGACAGCATCGTCGCCATGACCACCGACACCCCCGTCCTGCTCATCGCACCGCGTATCAACGAGACGGGTCTCCAGCTGCGCACCTCCGCCGGACGCCGCGGCCTGCGGGCGTGCGTCGCGACGTCCTGGCAGGCCCCGCGCGAGCTGCTCGGCACGCGGGTGCACGTGTACGGCGGGCCGCTGTTCGGCGACGCCGTCGGGCGGGAGCTCGGACTCGGCCTGTTGGAGCCGGCCGCCGACTGGCTGACCCGGCTGCCGCTCGCCCTGACCGGGCGCCGGGTCACCTCCACCACCCTGGCCGAGGCGCGTCGGCTGCGGCGCCCGGCCTTCGTCAAGCCGCCGGTGGACAAGCTGTTCGCCGCCCGGGTCTACCCCGACGGCAGCGCGCTGCCCGGGCCCGCGGTGCTGGACGGTGACATCCCGGTGCTGGTGAGCGAGGTGGTGCGGTTCGGCGCGGAGTACCGGCTGTTCGTACTGGACGGCGCGGTGCGGGCGGGCTCGCGGTACGCGGTGGACGGCGAGCTGTCCGTCGCGCCCCTGGTAGCCGCCGGGGTGCCCGACGGTACGTCTGCCGGGGAGGCCGCCGAGGTGCCCGCCGGTATGTCTGCCGAGGTGCCCGACGGAAGGTCCGCCGAGGTGCTCGCGTTCACCCGCGATGTCCTGGCCGCTTCCGCGGCGGAGGCGCCGTTGCCGAGCGCCGCCGTGGTGGACGTCGGGCTGACGGAGAACGGCCGTTGGGCCGTGGTGGAGGCCAACGCCGCCTGGGCCAGCGGTGGTTACGCCGCCGACCCGGACGCCATCCTCGATGTGGTGCTGCGCTCGGGCGGACCGGCCGCCCAACTCCCCTCCACCGACCGTCCGTTCCTGCGCGAACTGCCCGAGGTGGTGCGCTGAGGCCGGGCGGTCGTACGCAGCCCGGGCTTGCGGCCCCTGGGGATCATGGCCCAAGATCCGCGGCATGACCACCTCTCACCTCACCCACCTCACCGAACCGCCCGGGGTCGCGCCCGGGACCGGCTACACCCAGGTCGTGACCGGCACCGGGCGACTGGTCCAGGTGTCCGGCCAGGTCGCCTTCGACGAGCAGCGGAACCTGGTCGGCGTGGGAGACCCGAAGGCGCAGGCGCGGCAGGTCTTCGAGAACCTCCGACGCTGCCTGGCCGCTGCCGGGGCCGGGTTCGAGCACGTCGTGAAGTTCACCTTCTTCATGACGGACATCGCCTACCTTGCGGCCATCCGCGAAGCCCGCGACGAGTACCTGGGCGCCCTGCCCCTGCCGGCCGCGTCCGCGATGCAGGTGGTGGCGCTGTTCAGGCCCGACGTGCTGATCGAGATCGAGGCCCTGGCGGTCCTCCCCGAGTAGACGGGCGGAGCCACCGGGTCTCACGCGGCCCCGAGCCTCGCGTCCCGCCGGCCGGCCCACCGGACGGCGGGACGCATCGCCAGGCCGGCCGCCGCCAGCACCGCGCCCAGGACGACCCAGCCGACCATGCCGTACCCGATCACCAGGGTGCTGACCAGCGCCGGACCGGCCATCATCGCCGCCGCCATCCCCGCGTTGAACACGCCCTGGTAGGCGCCGTGGTCGCGCTCGCCCGCGAGGTCGTAGCTGAGTGCCCAGCCGCCCGCCTGGGCGACCACCTCACCGAGCGACTGCAGCGCGATCCCGCCCAGCACCACCACGGCCGCGGCGATCGCGGGCAGGCCGTGCGCCAGGGAGACGACCAGGCAGGAGGCGGCGAGCACCAGTCCGGCGCGCCCGCAGGCCCGGGCGGCCCCCGTCCGCTCCTCGGTGCCCCGGGTGGCCCGTACCTGCAGGGTGATCACCAGCAGGGTGTTGACGATCAGGGTGCCCGCGACGGTGATCCGCGGCGCGTCGGTCTCCTGGACGATCCAGAGCGGCACGCCGACCTCCAGAACGGCGAACTGCAGGCAGAGCAGGGCGTTCAGCGCCGTCACGGCCAGGAACGGGCCGTCCCGCAGCGCCGGGTTCCGCTGTCGGCCCTGCTTGACGCCCTTGGCCGAGGGGTCCGACGGGTCCGGGATGCCGGTCTTCGCCGACGGGTCGGACGCCGACGTTTCGGCCGCCGACGCCCCGACCACCGGCCCTTCGACCATCGGCCCTTCGGCCACCGGTGCTTCGGCCACCGGTGCTTCGGCCACCCGCGGACGCTGCGGAACCACGAGGCGGTGGAACAGCACGGCAACGGCCACGAAGGAGGCGGCATCGGCCAGGATCGCCGTCAGGTAGACCGGCCGGGTGTCGACCTGCAGTGCGATCGCACCGAGGCCCGTACCCAGGCAGATCCCGATGTTGGTCACCACCCGCAGGTGCGCCCGGCCCGCCACCCGACGGTCGGCGGGCAGCACCTGGGCGTAGAGCGCGTTCCGTGCGGCGGCGGAGCCCCGGTCGACGGCGGAGACCAGGCAGGCCAGTGCCACGAAGGCCGGGTAGCTGTGTACCAGCGCATACCCGGCGGTGCCGACCGCCTGCGCCGACACCAGCACCACCAGCACCCGCCGGGCGCCCCAGCGGTCGGCGGCCCGGCCGGCCGGCACGCTCGCGGCGACCCCGCACAGGCCGGCGGCGGTCATCCCGAGACCCAGCTGGGCGGCGCTCAGACCGAGCACCCGGGTGAAGAACAGCACCGCGACGGAGAGGGAGAGTCCGTTGCCCAGCGTGTTCACGAGGGTGATCCCGGCCAGTCGACGGACCGTCGGGTCGGGGTGCAGGCGCCGCTGCACAGCGGCGACGGCTCCGGTGGCACCGGCGTTTTCCGGCACGGCCGGGGAAGGTGCGGAGGACTCCGCCGTCGGGGTGGTCATGTGACGATCCCACCGCCGCCGACGCGGTCTCGGTACTCCTTTAGGCTCTGGCTAAATCCGAAGCCGGACTCCCCACCCCCGGCCAGGTCCGAAGAGAAGGACACACCGCCCTCGTGCACCGGTTCACCCTCCGTCTGGCCGACCTCGCCACCACCTGGTTCGCCGCCTCCCCGATCCACGAGGCCGTGCTCAGCCTGCGGATGTGGACCCACCCAGGCGTCTACCACCTCCAGACCCGGACCTTCGAACAGCTCAGGCCCGCCTTCGAACGGCTGGACTCCCGGCTACTGCTCTCGCTCGTCGCCGAGAACCGCTTCGTCCCGGACTTCCTGACGCCCCGCCCGTCCTCCCCCTCCCCCGACTTCCGCTCCGAGCTCGCCGTCGTCCGCGCGTTTCCGCCGGAACAGTTGCGCGCCGAACTGGAACAGACCTTCCGCTCGCACGGCCGGCCGCTGCCCGCCGAGCTCTCCGCCGGACTGGCCGCCCCGGAGCGGCTGTTGGCGCGGATCGCCGACGCGCTGGAGGAGTACTGGGAGGTATGTCTCGCGCCCACCTGGTGGCCGCATGCCCGCGTGGTACTGGAGGCCGATCTGGTCCACCGCGCCCGGTTGCTCGCCCGCCACGGCGCGGCTGCCCTCTTCGCCGACCTGGACCACCGGCTCCACTGGGCGAACGGCGTGCTGTCGATCAGCCGGGACTGGGCGAACGGGGACGTGGAGACCCCCGTGGACGGGCGTGGCCTCGTGCTCTGCCCGACCTTCTTCGTTCGTGGCGCGATCACGATGATCAGCAACGACCGTGCGCCACAGATCAGTTACCCGGCGCGCGGGCAGGCGGGCATGGCCGGCCGGGGCGCGCCGGTGGCGCCGCAGGCCGTGGAGGCTCTGGTCGGCGCCCCGAAGGCGCGACTGCTGGCCATGCTCGCCGAGCCCGCCTCGACCACCGAGCTCGCCTACCGCCTCGGCGTCACTCCTGGCGCGGTCAGCCAGCACCTGTCGGTCCTCGCCGCCACCGGCCTGGTCACCCGGGCCCGGCACGGCCGCTCGGTGCTGTATCGGCGCAGCCCGCTCGGGGACCAGCTGACAGGGGCGAACAGATAACAGCCGACGGACGACGGATAACGGATAACGGATAACGGGCGACAACGAACAGACGACAGCAAACAGATAACAGATATTGAACTCTGTCATCCGCCGCCCGCCACCCAGTGGTACAGACCTGTTGACGCATTGGTCCAGTCCTCCTACAGTGCCCATGCCCCCGCCCCCCACGGCGCAAGCGCCGATCGCACACGTATCACCCCCGGTTCTACATCACCCTGTTCCAACCCCCACAGTCACAGGGAGAACCATGTCCGCTCGATCCCGGGCCGGACGCCCACGCGTGCGCAGCAGACTGCTCGCACTGCTCAGCGTCCGGCTCCTCCCCCTCGCCACGCTCACCGTGCTGGCCGCCCCGGCGAACGCCGCCGGAAAGCTCACCGCCACCTTCACCACCGCCGACAACGGCTCCTGGTGGCAGGGCACCTACATCGTCCACAACGACAACGCGACCGCGGTGTCCGGCTGGACCCTGGAGTTCGACCTCCCGGCGGGCGTCACCATCGGCAACAGCTACAACGGCACCGCCACCGTCAACGGACGGCACGTCACCGCGACCGCCGCGTTCTACAACTCCACCGTCAACGCCCACAGCATCACCGAGCCGTACAGCTTCTGGTTCGTCGGTAGCGGCCCGGCCTCCACCCCGCTCAACTGCCGTATCAACGGCGACAAGTGCGACGGCACCCCGGATGTCCCGCCGTCCGCCCCGGGCGCCCCGACGGTCAGCGAGTCCACCGCGCACACGCTGGCCCTGAGCTGGCCGGCCGCCACCGGCGGGGACTTCCCGGTCGCCTCGTACGACGTGCTGAACGGCAGCACCGTCCTCGCCTCCGGCCCGACCACCGGCGCCCTGGTCACCGGCCTCATCCCGGCCACCTCCTACACCCTGACCGTCCGTGCCAAGGACAGCCGCGGCAACGCCGGTCCGCTCAGCGTGCCCGTCACCGGCGCCACCTTCGACCCGTCCACCGACCCCGTCCCGCCCACCGCGCCGACCAACCTCCGCACCACGGCCGTCAGTTCGATGGACGTGACGCTCGCCTGGAACGCCGCGGCCGACAACGTCCGGGTCGCCGCGTACGACGTCTACCAGGGCGGCGCCCCGGTGGCGACGGTCACCGGCAAGACGCTGACCGCGACCGTCGGCAGCCTCTCGCCGTCCACCACCTACACCTTCACCGTGAAGGCCCGCGACGCCGCCGACAACGTCTCGCCCGCCTCCGCCCCGCTCACCGCCACCACCTCGGACCTGGTCGGCGCCGGGAAGTACGCCCGGGTCGGCTACTTCGTCCAGTGGGGCATCTACGGCCGCCAGTACTTCGCCAAGAACCTCGACACCTCGGGCAGCGCTGCCAAACTCGACGTCATCAACTACGCCTTCGAGAACATCGATCCGGTCAACCTGACCTGTCTCTCGGGTGTCACCAAGGGCACCACCGCCAACCCGCAGGACCCGGACCAGGGCACCGGAGCCGGTGACGCCGACGCCGACTACGCCCGACCGATGAGCGCCGACCAGTCGGTGGACGGCGTTGCCGACGACGGCTGGGGCAAACTCCGCGGCAACTTCAACCAGTTGAAGAAGCTCAAGGCCAAGTACCCGAACCTGAAGGTGGTCGTCTCGCTCGGCGGCTGGACCTACTCCAAGTACTTCTCGGACGTCGCCGCCACCGACGCCTCCCGCCAGAAGTTCGTCAAGTCCTGCGTCGACACCTGGATCAAGGGCAACCTGCCGGTCTACAACGGCGCCGGCGGTGACGGCGTGGCGGCCGGGATCTTCGACGGCATCGACCTCGACTGGGAGTGGCCCGGCTCCGGCGACGGCCACGCCGGCAACCACTGGAGCGCCGACGACAAGGCCAACCTGACCCTGCTGCTGGCCGAATTCCGCAAGCAGCTCGACGCGTCGGGCGGCTCGCACAAGCTGCTCACCGCCTTCACCCCGGCCGACCCGGCGAAGGTCGCCGCGGGCTGGGACCTGAGCAGGATCTTCGGCTCACTGGACATCGCCAACGTCCAGGGCTACGACTTCCACGGCTCGGGCAGCGACAACTCCTGGGAGCCCAACCGCACGGGCCACCAGGCCAACCTCTACCAGGACCCGAACGACCCGTACGACGTCCACTTCAGCGTGGACGCGGCCGTCCGGACCTACCTCGGCGCCGGGGTCAACCCGCGCAAGCTCACCATCGGCTTCCCGTTCTACGGGCGCGGCTGGCAGGGCGTGGCGGACGGCGGTGCGAAGGGGGTCTGGCAGTCCGCGGGCGGCGCCGCACCGGGCCAGTTCGCCGAGGAGGCCGGCACGCGCGGGTACCACAACCTGATCACCGGCGTCTCCGGCCTCACCGTCTACCACGATCCCAAGTCCATGGCGACGTACGGCTACACGGGAGCCGGCGGCCAGTGGTGGACCTTCGACGACGCTTGGTCGATCGCCCGGAAGACGGCCTACCTCAAGTCGAAGAACCTGCTCGGCGGCATGATCTGGGAGATGTCCGGCGACACCCCGTCCGGCACGCTCATGACCGCCCTCGACACCGGGCTGAAGTGACCCACACGCCCGCCCGGACGCCCGCCCGGACGCCCGCCCCCAGGCTCACCAGTCGAAACAACTAGCCCACCACGCAAGCAAACGGGGCCGGCGCCCCTCCACCCGGGAGGAGCACCGGCCCCACATCGGCCCAACGGCCCGACGGCCCTACAACCCGACCGCCCTACAACCCGACGGCCCGACGGCCCTACCGCGACGCCATGGACGTCAGCTTCCGCGCCGCCCGGTACTGCCGCAGCACCTGGGAGAAGGTGGTGTGCCCCTGGGTGGTCCGGGCGAAGGCCCGCCAGGCCGCCGGCACCAGGCAGACCGCCGCGTGGAACAGGTACGGCCGCCGCTCGAAGGCGCCCAGCAGCTGCTTGCCCGCGCGCATCTCCACTCCCAGCCCGGCCTTGATGGCGAAGGCGTAGTTCAGCGCCTCGCGCCGCACCGCAGCCGCGTTGCCCGCCTCGGCGACCTTCACCGCCCACTCGCCGGCCAGTCGGCCCGAGCGCAGCGCGTACGAGATGCCCTCGCGGGTCCACGGTTCCAGCAGTCCGGCCGCGTCGCCGGCGACCAGCACCCGGCCGCGGGAGAGCGGCGAGTCCTCGGCCCGGCAGCGGGTCAGGTGCCCGGATTCGACCCTGGGGGTGAAGCCGGACAGGCCCAGCCGCCGGATGTAGTCGGCGAGGTACTGCTTGGTCCGCTCGCCGTCGCCGCGCGCCGAGATGACGCCGACGGTCAGGCTGCTGGTCTCGGTCTTCGGGAACACCCAGCCGTAACTGCCGGTCAGCGGGCCCCAGTCGAGGTGGATCCGGCCCGCCCAGTCGGCGGCGACCTGCGGGGGCACCGGGATCTCCGCTTCCAGGCCGAGGTCGATCTGGTCGAAGGTGACGCCGACGTGCCGGGCGATCCGGCTCGCGCTGCCGTCCGCGCCGACCACCGCGCGGGCCTCGAACGTGCGCCCGTCGGCCGCCGTCACCAGCGCGGTCCGGTGCTCGCCGCCGCGCTGCTCGACACCGGTGACGGTCACTCCGGTGACCAGCACCGCCCCGGCCGCCTTGGCCGCCTGAACCAGGCGCAGGTCGAACTCGTCCCGGTTGACCAGGCCGAACAGCATCCGCTGAGAACGCCGCGTCCGGGTGAACCGCCCGTCGTACGCGAAGGTGACGGCGTACACCCGGTCCTGCAGCGGCAGCCGGAAGTCCGGCGGCAGGCTGTCCCGGGAGGGGCCGATGATGCCGCCGCCACAGGTCTTGTAGCGGGGGTGCTCGGCCTTGTCGAGCAGCAGCACGCGGCGGCCCTGAACGGCGGCGGCGTGCGCGGCCGAGGCGCCCGCCGGTCCGGCGCCGACCACCACGACGTCCCAGACGCCGTCCGGCGGCGAGGCCGCGTCGTCGAGCGGCGTTGCCGTCCCGTCGAGCGGAGCGGCCGTCCCGTCGTGCGGGCTGTCGAGCGGGCTGTCGAGTTCGCTACGGGAATCGGAGCTTCCGGAGTCAGTCACGTCGAGCAATCCTATGCGTCCGCCCGCCCCGCCGGACGCCGCGCCACCCGAAGCCCGCCGCACGGCTTCGCCCCCATCCGCCGTCCCGGGGGCCGAGCACCCGGCCGGTCGGGTGCCCGGCCCCCGGGGCCCCGATTCCGCTCCCCCTATGATCGGCGGTACCCCAACAGCCCCCTCCGCCCGCAGCACCCCGCGGGCGGACCCATCCCTTCGGAGCCCCGATGTCACAGCCCCTGGCCGACGCCGTCCGGTCCCTGATGGACCGTGCCCGCACCGACCTCGCCGAGCTGGTCGCCTTCCCGTCGGTCGCCGACCCGCGCCAGTTCCCGGTCGAGGAGTGCGAGAAGGCCGCGCTCTGGGTCGCCGACGCCTTCGCCGCCGAGGGCCTGACCAACGTCCGGCTGCTCGACACACCGGACGGCACCCAGTCCGTCTACGCCGAGCTGCCCGGCCCCGAGGGCGCGCCGACCGTCCTGCTCTACTCGCACTACGACGTCCAGCCCCCGCTCGACGAGGACGCCTGGCTCAGCCCCGCCTTCGAACTGACCGAGCGTGACGGCCGCTGGTACGGGCGCGGCGCCGCCGACTGCAAGGGCAACATCCTGATGCACCTGACCGCCCTGCGGGCGCTGCGCCAGGTGTACGGGGACGGTTATCCGGTCGGTCTGAAGATCATCGTGGAGGGCTCGGAGGAGCAGGGCACCGGCGGCCTGGAGCGCTACGCCGAGGCGCACCCCGAGCTGCTCACCGCCGACGCCATCGTCATCGGCGACACCGGCAACTTCGCCGCGGGCCTGCCCACGGTGACCGCCTCGCTGCGCGGCATGACCGTGGTCGAGGCCTCGGTCACCACCCTGGCCGGCAACCTGCACTCCGGCGCGTTCGGCGGCGCCGCCCCGGACGCGCTGCAGTCCCTGGTCCGGATCCTCGCGTCGCTGCACGACGAGAACGGCGACGTCTCGGTCGCCGGGCTGAACACCGACCAGACCTGGGAGGGCGTGCAGTACCCGGAGGAGCAGTTCCGCGCCGACGCCAAGGTGCTCGACGGCGTCGCCCTGACCGGCACCGGCAGCATCGGTGACCGCCTCTGGGCCCGCCCGGCCGTCACCGTCCTCGGCATCGACGCCCCGCCGGTGATCGGCGCGACCTCCTCCGTCCAGGCCGCCGCCAAGGCCCTGATCAGCGTGCGCGTCCCGCCGGGCATGGACGCCTCCGCCGCCCAGGACGCGCTGGTGGCCCACCTGGAGGCGAAGGTCCCGCTCGGTGCCCGGCTCACCGTCCGGCGCCAGGGCTCCGGCGCCCCGTTCCGCGCCGACACCAGCGGCCCGGCGTACGAGGCGATGGGCGAGGCCATGGCCGAGGCCTTCGGCACCGGGATGGTCGCCTCCGGCCAGGGCGGCTCGATCCCGCTCTGCAACACGCTGCGCACGCTCTACCCGCAGGCCGAGATCGTGCTGATCGGCGTCGAGGAGCCGACCGCCCAGATCCACGCGGTCAACGAGAGCCTCGACCCGCAGGAACTGGAGCGGATGGCCCTCACCGAGGCCCTCTTCCTCCGCCGCTACGCCGAACTGCGCTCCGTCTGACGGACGTCGGGCCGGGGGCTGCCGCTCGCGGCCCCCGGTCCGGGCCGCCCGCCGCGCAACCGGCGGGCGGCCGCCACCACCGCCGCGTACCCGACGGCGCCCACCGCGAGCCCGGCCCCGGCCCCGAAGCAGACCTCCGGCACCAGGTTGCGCTTCAGCGGGCTGAGCCGGTGCAGCACCCCGGCCGCCGTCGCCGCGCCCAGCACCGCGACGGCGGCCCGCCGCGTCCGGGGCGCGAGCCCGACGGCCGGCCGCACCGGTTCGACCGCCCGCACCGCGCGCGCCGCCCAACCCCCCATCGCCGCCAGCGCGAGCGCCGAACTGCCGTACTGCAGCGCCTCGTACATCGGCACCCCGGCCACCGACCGGTCCAGTACGGGCAGCAGCCGGACGCCCAGCCGCCCGCCGTGCGTGAACGCGTCCCAGCCGACGTGGGTGGCCGCGCCGATCGCCGCGGACGCCGCGAACCAGACCGCACCGGCCTCCGCACCCGTGCTGGACCGCCGGACCGTCAGCGCCTCGGCACCACCGGCCCACCGCTCGGGCAGCAGCGCGACCAGCGGTCCGCGCAGCAGCCCGTGCCAGCCGGCCACCAGCGCGCCGGCGATCGCCACGTCCAGCGTCGGCACCGCCCACCAGCTGTGCGTCAGCCCACCGTGGGCGTACACCCCGGGCAGCAGGGACTCGGCGAAGAACGGCACGTCTGGCGCCATCGACCCGGCGACCAGCGCCGACGCGACCAACGGCCCACGCACCCCGGCGCGGCGCAGCAGGGGCAGGACGGCGGCGGGGTGGCTCAACGTGAACGGCATGCCCCCATCCTCCCGCCCCCGCCGACGGCCCGGCGAACCCGGTGGCCGGGCGAACCCGACCGCCCGGCGACCCCAGTGTTGCGGCTACACCGCGGCCGACCGCCCGCCCGCCTACGCCGCCTACGCCGCGTCCGCCGCGCTCGCCAGCCCCACGGCCACCCGGCACCCCGCCTCCAGGTACCGCAGCTCGCCACTGCGCCGGGCGTCCAGGGCGGCCGCCAGGCGCCGGTACCGGCTCGGGGGCAGCAGTTCGGCGGACTCGTCCAGCGTGACGAAGCGCCAGCTGCGCAGCTCCTCCTGCTGCAGCAGCAGGCTCTGGCGGCCCGCTGCGTCCAGCAGACCGCCGTCGTACATCAGCCGCAGGCCGCCGCGGCGCGGGCCGGTGCGCGGCTCCCAGTCGACGGCGAGCAGGCGCAGCCCGGACGGGTCGAGGCGCAGGCCCAGCTCTTCGGCGGTTTCGCGCAGGGCGGCGTCGGTGGGAGCCTCGCCGCGCTCGACCACGCCGCCGGGGAAGTCCCAGTCGGGCTTGTAGACGGGGTCGACGAGCAGGACGCGGTCCTGCTCGTCGAAGAGCAGGACGGCGGAGGCCACGGTGTCCCCGGTCGGGTCCGGGCTCTGGACGATCGGGCAGCGGGCGGCGCCGACGCGGACCAGCTCGGCGATCCGGAGGGCGGTCTCCCGGGGCGTGAGCTCGCCGGTGTCGAGCATCCGGGCGTCCCCGACCAGCCAGCGGCGGGCGGCGCGGTAGCGGGGCAGGTGCTCGAGGCACCAGGTGCGGACCCGTTCGCTGCCCTCCGGGTCGCCCGGGCACTCCTCGCGATGGGCGATGCGCTCACGCAGGATCGTTTCTTCGGGGTCCAGCACGAAGTGGTGCACCGCGATCCCGTGGGAGGCGAGGTCGCCGAAGATCTCGTCCCGGTAGTCCTCTCTGAGCAGGGTCATCGGGACCACCAGCGGGCCCCCGACCTCCTCGAGCAGCGCGGCCGCCGTCTCGGGGACGAGCCGACGCCAGGCCGCCAGGTCCTGGAAGTCGGACACCGTCGCCAGCCGGTCGGCCGGGAGCATCCGGCGCAGACCGAAGCCCACCAGCTCGGGATCGAAGAGCACGCTCCCGGGCAGCAGTTCCACCAGCTCGCGGCAGGCACTCGTCTTGCCCGCCCCGAATGTGCCATTGACCCAGACGATCACAACGTCCCCTGCCCCTCGACTTCCCCCGATGCCGTTCGCACCGGGCAGCGCCCCCGTCAGCCGAACCAGCGCCACCCGTGGTGGTACCCGCGCCACGCCGCTCCCCATGCCTCCTCGTCGCGCCCGCTCGCGTGCCCCGGTCTGCCCCGTGACAGCGGCATGTGCCCAGGCCAGCCGCCTGCAACCGGAAGTATGCAGACCGGTCTACCTCAAAATTGCACCCCTTCACCATCACGCACGCACAGGACCTCGGGCGGGCCGATGTCCCACGCGCGCCTGCCCGCCGCGCACACCCCGGCAACACCCTGCCCAGGCCCGCCCACCAGCCGGCGCCCCCCGGTCGCCCCACCGGCTTGCCACGCCTGCTTGCCACGCCCGCGCCCCGGCACGTACAGAGGAACGATGAAGCTGCTGCCCGTAGGCCGAGTCGTCGTCATCGGATCGGTCAACACCGACCGGATCCTTCGCTGCCCCGTGCTCCCCGCCCCCGGCGAGACCGTCCTCGCCGACGCCGCCGCCCAGGGCTTCGGCGGCAAGGGCGCCAACCAGGCGGTGGCGGCGGCCCGGATGGGCGCGGCCACGCACCTGGTCGCCAAGGTCGGGCGCGACGCCGAGGGCGAGGCGGCGCTCGCCGATCTGCACGGCGCGGAGGTCGAGACGGGCGCCGTGCTCACGCACCCCGACGCGCCCACCGGTCAGGCGATCGTCCTGGTCGACCCCTCCGGCGAGAACAGCATCGTCGTCGTCCCGGGCGCCAACGCGCACCTCACCGCGGACGAGGTGACCGCCGCCCTGGCGCGCCTCCGCCTGCTCCCTGTCGACGTGGTCCTCACCAGCAACGAGGTCCCAGCAGCGTGCATCCGCGCGACCGCCGCCGCCCTGCCCGCCGCCGGGCCCTCCGGCGCCACCCGCTGGCTGCACAACACCGCCCCGGCGGGAACCCTGCCCGACGTCGGCCCGACCGGGCGCCGTCCGCTGGTCGTCGCCAATGCCGTCGAGGCCCGCCAGCTCACCGGGGCCGCCGACGTCACCGAAGCCGCCCGGGCCCTCACCGCCCAGGCCGAGGGCGTCGTGATCACCCTCGGCGGCGACGGCGCCCTGGTCGCCGCGGACGGACGGTTGAGCCGGCTGTCCGCCCCCGCTGTCCGGGTGGTCGACACCACCGGAGCGGGCGACGTCTTCTGCGGCGCCCTCGCCGCCGAACTCGCGCGCGGCACCGACCTTCCCGCCGCGACCGCCACCGCCGTCGCCGCCGGGGCCTTCGCCGTCACCGCCCTCGGCGCCCGCGGTGCCCTCCCCCGCCCGACGGACCTCTGACCGCGCGTCGAACGACCGCCCCCGGTACGGCGCACGTCGGGGGCGCCCGAACCGATCAGGCGCCCCCGACGTGCGGACCCGCGAACCCGCGACCGCGCTACGGCCGCCCCATGTACGCCGGGTAGTAGCCGCTGCTGATCCCCGAGATCCTGATGTTGGTCCCCGGCCGCGCGGCCTCGACGTACTGGTTGTTGCCCAGGTAGATCGCCACGTGCTGGATGCCCCGCGCGGTCCCGTCCGGCGACCAGAACAGCAGGTCACCGCGGCGCAGCTGACTCGCCGTGATCGGCGTGGTCGCCTCGTACTGGTCGTTGGCGACCCGCGGCAGGCTGATGCCGCCGCGCTTGAAGGACTGCTGCACCAGGCCCGAGCAGTCGTACCCGTTCGGCCCGTTGCCCGCCGTCAGGAACGGCTTGCCCAGCTGGGCGAGCGCGTACTGCACGGCGGTCTCGACGTCCGGGTTCGCGGCCACCGAGCCGCCGGACGAACCCGAGCCCGAGGAGCCGGAGGAGGAGCCGCCCCCGGTCCGCGCCAGGTAGATGTCGTAGTGCGAGGTCCAGCGCCACTCGCCCTTGCTGTTGCGGAACCAGTAGCGCGAGCCGTCCCAGCCCTGCTTGATCCCCCCGCTCGACTTCGTGCCGCTCGAGGACTTGGCCGCGGATTGCGTCCCGCCCCCGGTCCGCGCCACGTACACGCTGTAGTGCGAGGTCCAGCGCCACTGTCCCTGACTGTTCTTGAACCAGTACCGCGAGCCGTCCCACCCGGCGTGCGCCGGCGCGGTCTCGGCAACCGCGGGGCTCACACCGGTGCCGAGGCCGAGCACACCCGCTCCGGTCGCGATCACGGCCACCATGCCTATCCCCCGGCGCAGCCGCGCGGCCCGGGACGGACGGGAGGAACGGGCGGTGGCAGCAACCTGCTGCGCGGTCGGTTCGTCGGCGGCATCCGGTGCGCCGGTGTTGACGGTGGTCATCCTGCTGACTTCCTTCACTGCTGCGGATCTCAGCGAATCGCTGCGGATCGCCGCGAATCGCTGCGGACTACCGCCGGACGGGCGGCTGCGGAACTGCTTCGAACCCGCCGTACGCCCCGGCAACACCGGTTCGTACGACTCGGCAGATCCCCGCCCGACGTGCCGCGGCCTGCGGCCGTGCGACCGGAAGCCGCGGCGTGTCGCTCAGGGATTCAGTTCTGCCTGCTCGTCACGGTAGGCACGCGTCCGCTCACGGCGCGCAGTGGAGTGCGCCAATGGGAGGGTCACGGGCGGTCAGCACCGACGGCGCATCAGGGTGAACACCCGTCACCGGGGAGGCATCCGACGCCCCCTCATCACCGGCCGTCGGCCTCCGCCAGCAACTGCTTCTTCAGCACCTTTCCCAGTGCGTTCCTGGGCAGTTCGGGCACCAGCACAACCCGGCGGGGCCGCTTGTGCACCGAGAGCCGCTCCGCCACAAACGCCGTCAGCTGTTCCCCCGTCACGACACCGTCCGGGATGACGTACGCGACGATCGCCTGACCGAGGTCCTCGTCCGGCACGCCGACCACCGCCGCGTCGGCGACCGACGGGTGGTCGCGCAGCGCGGCCTCCACCTCTCCCGCGCCGATCCGGTAGCCGCCGCTCTTGATCAGGTCCACCGAGGCCCGGCCGACGATCCGGTGGAACCCGTCCGCCCCGATCACCGCGACGTCGCCGGTGCGGAACCAGCCGTCCGCCGTCCACGCCTCGGCGTCGGCGTCCGGCCGGTTGAGGTAGCCGCTGAACAGCGTCGGACCGGAGACCTGCAGCTCACCGACGGTCTCCCCGTCGCACGGCACCGGCGCGCCATCCTCGCCGACCAGCCGGGTGCGCACCCCTTCCAGCGGCAGGCCCACGCTGCCCGGGCGCCGCTCGCCGTCCGCCCTGGTGCTGACGGTGATCAGCGACTCGGTCATCCCGTACCGCTCGATCGGGGCGTGCCCGGTGAGCGCCGCCAGCTTCTCGAACACCAGTACGGGCAGCGGCGCGCTGCCGGAGACCAACAGCCGGGCCGACGCCAGCCGGGCCGCCGCCTCCGGGTCCGCCGCCAGCCGGGACCAGACGGTGGGCACGCCGAAGTACAGGCTGCCGCCGGCCGCCGCGTACCCCGCCGGGGTGGGCCGCCCGGTGTGCACCAGCCGGCTGCCGGTGCGCAGGGCGCCGAGCACGCCGAGCAGCAGCCCGTGCACGTGGAACAGCGGCAGGCCGTGGGCCAGGGTGTCCTCGGCGGTCCACTGCCAGGCAGCGGCCAGGGCGTCCAGGCCGGCGGCGATCGCCGCGCGCTGGATCACCGCCCCCTTGGGCGCGCCGGTGGTGCCTGAGGTGTAGAGCACGAAGCCGGTCGAATCCGCGGCCGGCTCGGCGTACGTGGTGGCGGAGCGCTGCAGGGGGTCGACCGGCAGGCCCGTCACCGAACCGCCCTCGGGCAGCGCCTCCCCGACGGCGTGCGCGAGCAGCGCCGCACCCGAGTCCCGCAGGATGTGCTCGCGCTCCTTGGGGCCCGAGTCGGGCGGCAGCGGCACCACCGGAACGCCCGCCAGCAAGCCGCCGACCACGGCGGTGACCGTCTCGACGGTGGGCCGGGCGAGCACCGCCAGGGCGGGGGCACCGGCCACCCGGTCCGCGACGGCGGTCGCCGCGCCCAGCAATTCCTCCCGGGAGAACGCCCTGCCGTCGATCCGCAGCGCGTCCGCCGCGTCGCCGAAACCGCCCTGAAGTGCCGTCAGCAGTGCCATGCCACCGTCCTCGCCCTCGTCCCACGCTGTCGCGTCACGTCACGTCACGCACGTCCTGCACGTCACGCGTTCGGGCCATGAACTCACCTCATGCCGTCGCACGTCACGCGTTCAGGCCATGAGCTCACCTCATGCCCCCCGGCATGAGGTCGACTCATGCCCGCACGTCACACGTTCGCGCCGACTCTACGGGCCGTGGCCCCGCCCGCCGTGCTCCGGGGACGACAGAGGGCGTGGCACCGAGCACCCGGCGCCACGCCCTCCGAACCTTTCCGCGGGATCAGGCCTTGCGGGCCTTCACCTCGGCGGTGAGCTGCGGCAGCACCTGGAAGAGGTCGCCGACCACGCCGTAGTCGACCAGCTCGAAGATCG
>NZ_JBITFB010000079.1:0-15922 GCF_044455625.1 Kitasatospora sp. NPDC051164
CGCCGCCCGCGGCCACGACGGCGGGGACGTCGGGCGTGCGTGTGCCTTCGTACGCTTTCCAGCACCAGCACTACTGGCTCCAGCCCACCACCCCGGCACCGACCGGTGACGGCCGGATCGACCACCCGCTGCTTCGGGACGCCATGGAACTCCCCGACGACAACGGCGTGGTGCTGACGGGACAACTCGCCACCACCGCGCAGCCGTGGCTCACCGAACACGTCATCTCGGGCTCGCCCCTGCTGCCCGGCGCGGCGTTCGTGGACCTGGCGCTCCGGGCCGGCGAACACGTCGGCTGCCCGGCGGTCGAGGACCTGACGCTGGAGACACCGCTGGTGGTCGCGGACGGCGTGCAGGTGTCCGTGACCGTCGGCCCCGACCGGGCGGGCCGGCGCAGCGTCTCGATCCACTCGCGCGCGGACGGCGAGTGGGTACGGCACGCCACCGGGAGCCTGGGCGCCGTACCCGTCGCACCACGGGAGCCCTGGGCACGGCAGTGGCCGCCGCACGCCGAAGCCGTCGACCTCGACGCCTTCTACGACAACCTGGCCGACGCCGGATTCGCCTACGGCACGGCCTTCCAAGGCCTGCAAGCGGCCTGGCGCGACGGCGACACCCTCTACGCGGAGGTGGCTGTACCCCCCGGTGACACCCGGTTCGCCCTGCACCCCGCCCTGCTCGACGCCGCGATCCAGACCGTGACCGTCGCCGACGACCGGGCGAAGATGCCGTTCTCCTTCGCCGGGATCTCCTGGTGGCGCGGCGCCGAGCACGCCAGGGTCCGGCTGACCATGACCGGCCAGGACTCCTGCGCGATCGGCCTCGCCGACCAGTCGGGCGCGCCGATCGCCGAGATCGCCTCGCTGACCCTGCGCCGGCCGGCCGGGGCCACCACGCGGGACGTGCCGTACCAGGTGGTGTGGCCGGTCCTGGAAGCGGCGACCACCGAACCGGACATCCCGGTCCACCACGCCACCTCGCCCGTCGAGACCCTGCGGGTGATCCAGGACTTCCTCACCACGGACACCCCGCGCATGGTGATCGCCACGCGCAACGCCGTGCCGGTCCGTCCGGGCGAGGACGTCGACCCGCAGGCCGCCGCCGTCTGGGGCCTGGTCCGGTCGGCCGCCACCGAGCACCCCGGCCGGTTCGTGCTGGTCGACGGTGACGACGGCGACGAGGTCCGGCTGGCCGGTGACGAACCCCAGCTCGCGATCCGCGTCGGCGCCGTTCACGTCCCCCGCCTCGAACGGGCGCGGACCGAACCGCTGCCCTCGCCGCTCAGCCCCGAGGGCACGGTGCTCGTCACCGGCGGCACCGGCACCCTGGGCGGCACGATCGCCCGCCACCTCGCCGTACGGCACGGCGTGCGGCACCTGCTGCTGGTCAGCCGGAGCGGCCCGGACGCCCCCGGCGCGGCCGCGCTGACCGCCGACCTGGCCGCGCTGGGCGCGACCGCCGACATCGTGGCGTGCGACGTGTCCGACCGCGAGGCGGTGGCGCGGCTGCTCGCCGAACACCCGGTCACCTCGGTGATCCACGCCGCGGGCACGCTGGCCGACACCGTCGTGGAATCCCTCACCCCGCAGCAGTTCGCGCGCGTGTGGGAGCCGAAGGCCCTCGCGGCGCGGCACCTCCACGAACTGACCTCGGACCTGGAGGCGTTCGTGCTGTTCTCGTCGGCGGCCGGTGTGCTGGGCGGCGCGGGCCAGGCGAACTACTCGGCGGCGAATGCGTACCTCGACGGCCTCGCCGCACACCGGCACGCCCAGGGACAGCCGGCCGTGTCGCTCGCCTGGGGCTACTGGGCAGAGGCGAGCGGCATGACCGGAGGTCTGACCGCCACCGACCGGCACCGCCTGGCGAGGGCCGGCGTACGGCCGCTGCCGACGACGGACGCGCTGGCCCTGTTCGACGCCGCGCTGACCGCGGGCACCCCCACCCTCGCCCCCGTCAGGTTCGACCTGCCGGCGCTGCGCCGCGCCGGCGATCCGCCCGCCCTGCTGCGGGAGCTGGTACGGCCCCGGCGCAGGCAGACCGCCGACCGCGTGTGGACGCAGGCCGACGTGCTGCAACTCGTCGTGGGCCAGGTCTCCCTCGTCCTGGGGTACTCGTCACCGGAGGCGGTCAACCCCGACCAGGCGTTCACCGACATCGGGTTCGACTCGCTCACGGCCGTGGAACTGCGCAACCAGCTCGACGCGGACACCGGCCTGCGCCTGCCCGCCACGCTCGTCTTCGACCACCCGACACCGACCCGCCTCGCCGCCTTCCTGCACACACGGCTGCACGGCACCGAACCCGACCCCCTGCTCGCCGAACTCGACCAGCTCAAGTCCACCCTGGACGCGGCAGCCGCCGACGCCGACTACGAGACCGTCGCGGCCCGCCTCGAAGCACTACTCGCGGCCTGGACCGGCAAACGCACCGGCTCCGCGGCCGGTGTGGACGAGGCCAGCGACGACGAACTGTTCAGCCTTCTGGACGATGCGCACCGCAGGACCGAGGTCATCCGATCGGGCGAGTCCCGAAACGCTGAGGAGCAGTAGCGATGTCTGACGAAGAGAAGCTCCGCACCTACCTCAAGCGCGCCACGGCCGACCTGGGAGTGCTCAGTAAGCGCCTCGCCGACATGGAGGAGGCCGCGCGCGAGCCGATCGCGATCATCGGCATGGGCTGCCGCTACCCGGGCGGAGTGGAGTCCCCGGCCGACCTGTGGCGGCTCGTCTCGGACGGTGCCGACGCGATCACCGCATTCCCGCCGGACCGTGGATGGGACGTCGTCTACGACCCTGACCCGGACCGGCCGGGCACGACCTACAGCCGATCGGGCGGCTTCCTCGCCGACGGCGCCGGCTTCGACGCCGGGTTCTTCGGTATCTCGCCGCGCGAGGCGTTGGCGATGGACCCGCAGCAGCGGGTGCTGCTGGAAACCGCCTGGGAGACCTTCGAGTACGCCGGCATCGACCCGACCACACTCGGCGGCAGCCGCACCGCCGTGTTCACCGGCCTGTGGTCCTCCGGCTACGGCAACCAGCCGCCGCCGGACCTCGAAGGTTTTCTCGCCACCGGAACAGCCACCAGCGCCACGTCCGGGCGGGTGTCGTACCTGCTGGGGCTGGAGGGTCCGGCGGTGTCGGTGGACACGGCGTGCTCGTCGTCGCTGGTGGCGATCCATCTGGCGGCGCAGGCATTGCGGGCGGGGGAGTGTTCGCTGGCGTTGGCCGGTGGCGTGACGGTGATGGCGACGCCGGCAGGGTTCGTCGAGTTCTCGCGGCAGCGGGGGCTTGCCGCCGACGGCCGGGTGAAGGCGTTCGCCGAGGCGGCCGACGGCACCAGCTGGGGTGAGGGCGCCGGCCTGCTGCTGCTGGAACGCCTGTCCGACGCCCGCCGTAACGGCCACCGGGTGCTGGCGGTCGTCCGGGGCTCGGCGGTGAACCAGGACGGCGCGTCGAACGGGCTTGCGGCGCCGAATGGTCCGTCCCAGGAACGCGTCATCCGGCAGGCGTTGGCGAATGCCGGACTGTCGACGGCGGACGTGGACGCGGCGGAGGCCCACGGCACCGGCACCACCCTTGGCGACCCCATCGAGGCGCAGGCACTCCTGGCGACCTACGGTCAGGGGCGGGATGAGCCGTTGTGGCTGGGGTCGGTGAAGTCGAACATCGGCCACACGCAAGCCGCCGCCGGCGTGGCGGGTGTGATCAAGATGGTGATGGCGATGCGGCACGGTGAACTGCCGCGGACCCTCCACGTGGACGCGCCGACTTCCCACGTCGACTGGTCGGCGGGTCGTGTCTCACTGCTCACCGAGGCTCGGCCGTGGCCGGAGACGGGGCGTCCCCGCCGTGCCGGCGTGTCGGCGTTCGGCATCAGCGGTACGAACGCGCATGTGGTGATCGAGGCGGCTGCTGAGGAGCCGGTCCGGGTTTCGACGGGGTCCGCGGGAGGGGTGGTGCCGTGGGTGTTGTCGGGGAAGTCGGATGTGGCGTTGCGGGAGCAGGCGCGTCGGCTGGGGGCGTTCCTGGCCGGGCATCCGGGGGTTGGCGCGGCTGCGGTGGGTCGGGCGTTGGCGGGGCGGTCGCGTTTCGATCACCGTGCGGTGCTGAGCAGTGTGGAGGCCCTGGACGCACTGGCGGAGGGCCGGTCGGCGCCGGGTCTGGTCACCGGGACTGTCCGTTCGCTGGGTCGTTCGGTGTTCGTGTTTCCGGGGCAGGGTGCGCAGTGGGTGGGTATGGGTGGGGAGTTGTACGGCTCGGAGGCGGTGTTCCGGGAGGCGATCGATGCGTGTGATGTGGCGTTGGCGCCGTACACGGGTTGGTCGTTGGTGGAGGTGCTGGTCGGCGGTGGCTCGTTGGAGCGGGTGGATGTGGTGCAGCCGGCCCTGTTCGCGGTGATGGTGGCGCTGGCCGAGCTGTGGCGTGCTCATGGTGTGGAGCCTGATGCCGTGGTCGGGCATTCGCAGGGGGAGATCGCGGCGGCGTATGTGGTGGGGGCGTTGTCGTTGGAGGACGCCGCCAAGGTGGTGGCGTTACGGAGCAGGGCGCTGGCGGTGTTGGCCGACCAGGGCGGCATGCTTTCCGTAGGGCTCGGGCATGAGCAGGCCGCCGAGTTCGTGGCCCGCTGGAACGGCCGGCTGACCGTGGCGGTGGTCAACTCGGCTGACAGCGTGGTGGTATCGGGTGATCTGGACGCGCTGGACGAGTTGCTGGCGGCCTGTGAGGCCGACGGCATCCACGCTCGCCGCCTGCCCGTCGACTACGCCGCCCACTCCGTCCAGGTCGAGGCGATCCGCGAGCAACTGCTCACCGACCTCGCCGGCATCACACCGCGCCCGGCGGTGATCCCGTTCTACTCGACGGTGACCGGCGAGGAGATCGACACCTCCGCCCTCGACACCGGCTACTGGTACCGCAACCTCCGCGAACCCGTGCTGTTCGACCAGACCACCCGTGCGCTGCTCGACCACGGCCACACCGTCTTCGTCGAGGTCAGCCCGCACCCGGTCCTGGTCTCCGCCGTCGAGGAGACCGGTCACCACCACGGCTCCGACCTCCTCGCTACCGGCACGCTCCGGCGCGACCAGGACGACTTCCTCACCCCGCTCGGCCGCCTGCACGTCCATGGTGTCCCGGTCGACTGGCGGTTCCCGGACGACACCGAGCCCGTCAGCCTGCCGACGTACGCCTTCCAGCGCCAGCCGTACTGGCTGCGGCCCGTCCCGACGGAGTCGGGCGACCACCCCCTGCTCAGCACGTTCGTGGAACTGCCCGACGGCGCGGTGCTCAGCGGACGGATCTCGCTCGCCACCCACCCGTGGCTGGCCGACCACGCCGTGCGGGGCTCCGTCCTCCTGCCCGGCACCGCGTTCGCGGAAATGGCGGCCTACGCGGCCGGCCGGCTCGGCCACGCGGTCGAGGAACTGGTGCTCGAAACGCCGCTCGTCCTCGACGACACCCCGGTGCACCTCCAGGTCGTCGTGGGCCCCGAGGACGACGGCCGCAACCCGCTCACGGTGTACTCGCGTGACGGCGACGAGTGGGTGCGGCACGCCACCGGGACCCTGGGCGAGGAGCCGGTGCTGAGCACCTGGGACTGGCCGCCGGCCGGTGAGCCCCTCGACGTCGACGGGCTCTACGACTCGCTGTCCGTGCTCGGCTACAAGTACGGGCCGGCGTTCCAGGGCGTCACGGCGGCCTGGCGGGTCGGCGACACCGTCTACGCCGAGGTGGGGCTTCCCGCCGAGGAACCGTTCGCCCTGCACCCCGCGCTGCTCGACGCCGCACTGCACCCCATGGCTTTCCTCACCGACCGCACCGGCCTGCCGTTCGCGTTCACCGGAGTGGCGATACGGCCCGCGGGCCGCGGGACGCTGCGCGTACGCCTGTCCGCCACCGGGCCGGACACGTACACCGTGGCCGTGGCCGATCCGGACGGCACCCCGGTCGCGGTCATCACGTCGCTGACCGTCCGGGACGCCACCGGCGTCCCGGACAGCCTGTACGCACTCGACTGGGTCCCCTTCGAATCGGCATCGACGTGCGGCGACCCCGCGGACCTGGTCGTCTACGAGGTGCCCGGGCCGGAGCCCGAGGCGGACACCGTCGAGGCGGCGTACGAGAGCGCGCAGAGCGTACTCGCCGTGATCCGGGACCACTTGGCGGGCGAGCGGACACGGCTGGCGGTCGTCACCCGCAACGCCGTCGCCGCCGCGCCCGGTGACGTGGTCGGCCTCCACCACTCGATGGTCTGGGGCCTGGTCCGCGGCGCGCGGGCCGAGCACCCCGACCGGTTCGTCCTGGTCGACGCCGACCCGACCTGGGACCCCGCCCTGATCGCCGGCACGGACGAGCCGGAACTGGCGGTACGCCAAGGGGCGCTGCGCGTCCCCCGCCTGGTCCGCGTCGGCGGGAGCCTCACCCCGCCAGACGGGACCTGGCGGCTGGAGGACACGGGCACCGGCAGCATCGACGACCTGGCGCTGGTGCCCCGCCCGGAGCTCATGGAGCCGCTGGAGCCCGGGCAGGTCCGGATCGCCGTGCGGGCGGCCGGCCTGAACTTCCGGGACGTGCTGATCGCCCTCGGCGTCTACCCCGGCGAGGCCCTGATGGGCGGCGAAGGCGCGGGCGTCGTCCTCGAAACCGGCCCGGACACCCGGTTCCGCCCCGGCGACCGCGTCATGGGCCTGGTCCCCGGCGCCTTCGGCCCGGTCACCGTCGCCGACCAGCGGCTGCTGGTCCGGATGCCCGACGACTGGTCGTTCGCCAGGGCCGCGGCAGTGCCCGTGGTGTTCCTGACCGCCTGGTACGGCCTGCGCGACCTGGGCGGGCTGAAGGCCGGTGACCGGGTCCTGATCCACGCCGGCACCGGCGGCGTCGGCATGGCGGCGATCCAACTGGCCCGGCGGCTCGGGGCGGAGGTGTTCGCCACCGCCGGTCCGGCCAAATGGCACACCCTGCGCGCCCTGGGACTGGACGAGGACCACATCGCCTCGTCGCGCACCCTGGAGTTCGAGCAGAAGTTCCCGCCCATGGACGTGGTTCTGGACTCGCTGTCCGGCGAGTTCGTCGATGCCTCCCTGCGGCTGCTCGGGCCCGGCGGCCGGTTCGTGGAGATGGGCAAGACCGACATCCGCGACGCGGCCGACCATCCCGACATCGTCTACCGGGCGTTCGACATCGCCGACGCGGGGCCGGAACGGCTCGGCGAGATCCTGGACGCCGTCGTACGGGCCTTCACGGACGGCGAGTTCGCACCGCTGCCGTTGGACGTACGCGGGGTTCGGGACGCGGTCGACGTGTTCCGGTTCATGAGCCGGGCCGCTCACGTCGGGAAGATCGTCCTCACTGTTCCTGCGGATCTCGATGCGGCCGGTACGGTGCTGGTCACCGGTGGTACGGGGACGCTGGGGGGCCGTGTGGCCCGGCATCTGGTGGCCGAGCGGGGTGTGCGGCATGTGTTGCTGGTCAGCCGCAGTGGTGGCGGGGCGGCGTTGTGTGAGGAGCTGGCCGGGCTGGGCGCGGAGGTGACCGTGGCCGCCTGTGACGTGGCCGACCGGGAGGCGCTGGCGGCCGTACTGGACTCGATCCCGGCCGCGCACCCGCTGACTGCGGTCGTCCACGCCGCCGGCGTGCTCGACGACGCCGTGGTCGAGTCCCTGACCCCCGAACGCCTCGCCGCGGTCTGGGAGCCCAAGGCACGGGCGGCCTGGCACCTGCACGAACTCACCCGAGGGCGGGACCTGACGGCGTTCGTCCTCTTCTCCTCGGCGGCCGGGACGCTCGGCAGCCCCGGGCAGGCCAACTACGCCGCCGCCAACACCTTCCTCGACGCCCTCGCCGTGCACCGGCGCGCCCTCGGACTGCCGGCGACCTCGCTGGCCTGGGGCTACTGGGCCGAGCTGAGCGGCATGACCGGGCACCTGACCGGTGCCGACCAGGACCGGCTGATGCGAGCCGGGGTCGTGCCACTGGCCACCGGCCACGCCCTGTCGCTGTTCGACGCGGCCCTGGCCACGGACCGGGCCGCGCTGGTGCCGGTACGCCTCGACCTCTCCGTGATGGCGGGCGCCCCGGCGGCCCTCAAGGGCCTCGTCTCCCGCAAGGCGGCCCGGCGCACGGCGCGGCACGGCGCGATCGCCGACCGCCTGCGGTCACTGCCGGAGGCCGAACGGCTGCGAGCCGCACTCGACCTGGTCACCGCCAACACCGCAGCCGTCCTCGGTCACCGCGAACCGGGGGCCGCATGGGACCGGCAGCCGTTCAAGGACCTCGGCTTCGATTCCCTGACCTCCGTCGAACTGCGCAACCGGCTCAACACCGCCACCGGCCTGCGCCTGCCCGCCACCGTCACCTTCGACCACCCCACCCCGCGGCAACTCGCCGAGCACCTGCTGAGCGGGATCCTCGGTGCGGGTGGGGGTGTGGTGCCGGTGTCGGTGGTGCCGGTGGTGTCGGTGGGTGATGGGGCTGATCCGGTGGTGATCGTGGGTATGGGGTGCCGGTTGCCGGGTGGGGTGGGGTCGCCGGAGGAGCTGTGGGGCCTGGTGGCGGGTGGGGTGGATGCGATCGGGGCGTTTCCGGGTGATCGCGGGTGGGACGTCGAGGGGTTGTTCCATCCGGATGCGGATCATCCCGGGACGTCGTATGCGCGGTCGGGTGGTTTTCTCGCGGACGCGGCGGGGTTCGATGCCGATTTCTTCGGGATTTCGCCGCGCGAGGCGTTGGCGATGGACCCGCAGCAGCGGGTGCTGCTGGAGACCGCGTGGGAGACGTTCGAGGACGCGGGGATCGATCCGACGTCGCTGAGGGGCAGCCAGACGGGCGTGTTCACCGGCATCTGGGCATCCGGCTACGGCGACCAGGCACCCGCCGACGCCGAGGGCTATCTCGGTACGGGCGCCGCGACCAGCGTGACCTCCGGCCGGATCGCCTACCTGCTGGGGCTGGAGGGCGCGGCGGTCTCGCTGGACACCGCCTGCTCGTCCTCGCTGGTGGCGATCCACCTGGCAGCGCAGGCGCTCCGCTCGGGGGAGTGTTCGCTGGCCCTGGCCGGCGGGGTGACCGTGATGGCGACCCCGCTGGGGTTCACGGAGTTCTCGCGCCAGCGCGGCCTGGCTCCCGACGGCAGGGTGAAGGCGTTTGCTGAGGCGGCCGATGGTACGGCCTGGGGTGAGGGCGCCGGCTTGGTGCTGCTGGAGCGGTTGTCGGACGCCCGTCGCAATGGGCACCGGGTGCTGGCGGTGGTGCGGGGTTCGGCCGTGAACCAGGACGGCACCTCCAACGGCCTCGGGGCGCCGAATGGTCCGTCGCAGGAGCGGGTGATCCGGCAGGCGCTGGCGAACGCCGGGTTGGAGGCGTCCGAGGTGGACGTGGTGGAGGCGCACGGTACGGGGACGACGCTCGGTGATCCCATCGAGGCGCAGGCGCTGCTGGCGACCTACGGCCGGGACCGGGTGGAGCCGTTGTGGCTGGGGTCGGTGAAGTCGAACATCGGGCACACGCAGGCGGCGGCCGGTGTGGCTGGTGTGATCAAGATGGTGATGGCGATGCGGCACGGTGAACTGCCGCCGACGCTGCATGTCGACGCGCCGACCTCGCACGTCGACTGGGAGTCCGGAAACATCCGGCTGCTCACCGAGGCCCGGCCCTGGCCCGACAACGGTCACCTGCGTCGCGCGGGCATCTCGGCGTTCGGCATCAGCGGTACGAACGCGCATGTGGTGATCGAGGCGGCTGCTGAGGAGCCGGTCCGGGTTTCGACGGGGTCCGCGGGAGGGGTGGTGCCGTGGGTGTTGTCGGGGAAGTCGGAGGCGGCGTTGCGGGAGCAGGCGCGCCGGCTGGGCGCCTTCACCGCGGTACGTCCCGAGGTGAGCCGGGCGGCGGTCGGGGGCGCTCTGGCTGCCCGCACCGTGTTCGAGCACCGGGCCGTGGTGGTGGGCACCGCCGCGGCCCTGGACGCACTGGCGGAGGGCCGGTCGGCGCCGGGTCTGGTCACCGGGGCCGCCCGTTCGCTGGGTCGTTCGGTGTTCGTGTTTCCGGGGCAGGGTGCGCAGTGGGTGGGTATGGGTGGGGAGTTGTACGGCTCGGAGGCGGTGTTCCGGGAGGCGATCGATGCGTGTGATGTGGCGTTGGCGCCGTACACGGGTTGGTCGTTGGTGGAGGTGCTGGTCGGCGGTGGCTCGTTGGAGCGGGTGGATGTGGTGCAGCCGGCCCTGTTCGCGGTGATGGTGGCGCTGGCCGAGCTGTGGCGTGCTCATGGTGTGGAGCCTGATGCCGTGGTCGGGCATTCGCAGGGGGAGATCGCGGCGGCGTATGTGGTGGGGGCGTTGTCGTTGGATGACGCCGCCAAGGTGGTTGCCCTGCGCAGCAAGGCCCTGGTCGCCCTGGCGGACCAGGGTGGGATGGTGTCGGTCGGCCTCGGGCATGAGCGGGCCGCCGAGTTCGTGGCCCGCTGGGACGGCCGGCTGACGGTGGCGGTGGTCAATGCCCCCGGTTCGGTCGTCGTGTCGGGCTACCTGGATGCGCTGGACGAGTTGCTGGCGGCCTGTGAGGCCGACGGCATCCGCGCCCGTCGCCTGCCCGTCGACTACGCCGCCCACTCCGTCCAGGTCGAGGCGATCCGCGAGCAACTGCTCACCGACCTCGCCGGCATCACACCGCACCCGGCGGTGATCCCGTTCTACTCGACGGTGACCGGCGAGCAGATCGACACCTCCGCCCTCGACGCCGACTACTGGTACCGCAACCTCCGCGAACCCGTGCTGTTCGACCAGACCACCCGGCTGCTGCTCGCCTCGGGCAGCGACCCCGTCTTCGTCGAGATCAGCCCGCACCCGGTGCTCACGCCTGCGCTGGAGGAGCACGAGGCGGGTGTGGTGACCGGGACGCTGCGCCGCGACCACGGCACCCCGGCCGAGTTCCTGGCCGCCGCGGCGCGGCTGTTCGTCACGGGTGTGCCGGTGCGGTGGCCGTTCCCCGAAGGGGAGCCGGTGGCGCTGCCCACCTACCCCTTCCAGCGGACGCGGTTCTGGCTCGCCGGAGGCGCGGGAGACGTGTCCGCGGCCGGGCTCGACTCGGTGGACCATCCGCTGCTCGGCGCCGCTGTCGAGGTGGGCGAGCAGCGGGTCCTGACAGGTCGGCTCTCCCTGGCCACCCACCCCTGGCTCGCGGACCACTCCGTCCTGGGGACGGTGCTGCTGCCCGCGACGGCGTTCGTGGAACTGGTGGTGCACGCGGCCGGGGCGGCAGTGGAGGAACTGGTCCTGGAGGCGCCGCTGACGTTGCCCGCGGACGGCGCGGTGGACGTGCAGGTCGTCGTGGGCGAGCCGGACGAGACCGGCCGCCGCACGGTCGACGTCCGGTCCCGTACGGACGGTTGGGTGCGGCACGCCACCGGCACGGTGAGCGGGAATCCCGTGGTCGGGCAGGAGCTGACGCAATGGCCGCCGGCCGGCGCGGAACCGGTCACCGGGCTCTACGACACGCTCGCCGCGGCGGGCTACGAGTACGGGCCGGCCTTCCAGGCCGTGCAGGCGGTGTGGCGCCGCGGCAATGAGGTGTTCGCCGAGGTCACCGTGCCGGAAGCGGCCCGGTTCTCAGTCCATCCGGCCCTGCTGGACGCCGCCCTGCAACCGCTGGCGCTGCTGTCCGGCACGGAAGGCGACGTGCGGCTGCCGTTCTCGCTGGGCGGGATCGCGGTCCACCGCACCGGCGTGACCTCCGCGCGCGTGCGGCTGACGGTGGTGCGCCCCGGGACGTACGCCGTCCACCTGGCGGGCCGATCCGGCGAGCCCGTGGCGACCATCGAGGCGCTGACCACCCGTCCGATGGCTGAACGCGGCCCGCTGTACGCCCTCGACTGGATTCCGCTGACCCCCGGCGAAGGCGCACTCGGCGACGCCGTCGTCTCGCCCGGCTCGGTCGCCGAGGCGCTGACGGCCGTCCAGGACTTCCTGGCCGGGCCCGGCGAACGGCTCGTGGTGCGCACGCGGGGAGCGGTCGCCGTCGTTCCCGGTGACGAGGTGAGCGACCCGGAAGCCGCAGCCGTCTGGGGCCTGGTCCGGTCCGCGCAGTCCGAGCACCCCGGCCGATTCGTGCTCGTGGACGCCGACGAGCTGCCCGACGGCCTGTCGGTCGGCGACGAGGACCAGGTGGCGGTGCGCCGGGGGGCCGTCTACGTGCCCCGGCTCGTGCGCTCCGCACCCGAGGCGTTCGACGGACGGCTGACGCAGGCGGGCACGGGCAGCCTGGACGACCTCGCCTTCCTGCCGTACGAGCAGGCCCCGCCCGGGCCCCGGGAGGTGCGCGTCGCCGTGCGGGCGGCCGGCCTGAACTTCCGGGACGTGCTGATCGCCCTCGGCGTCTACCCGGACCCGGCGCTGCTCGGCAGCGAGGGTGCGGGCGTCGTCACCGAGGTCGGCGCCGAGGTCACCGGGCTGCGGCCGGGTGACCGGGTCGCCGGGCTGCTACCCGGCGCGTTCGGCCGGGTGGCCGTCGCCGACCACAGGGTGCTGGTGCGCATCCCCGACGAGTGGACGTTCGCCCAGGCCGCCACTGTGCCGATCGCGTTCATGACCGCCTGGTACGGCCTGCGCGACCTGGGCGGGCTGAAGGCCGGCGACCGGGTGCTGATCCACGCCGGGGCCGGCGGCGTCGGCATGGCGGCGGTCCAGCTCGCGCGGCTCTGGGGCGCGGACGTCCACGCGACCGCCGGCCCGGGCAAGTGGGACGCGCTGCGCGCCCTGGGGCTGGACGAGGACCACATCGCCTCGTCCCGGACCCTGGAGTTCGCCGACCGGTTCGGCCCCTTCGACGTGGTGCTGAACTCGCTGTCCGGTGAGTTCCTGGACGCCTCCCTGCGGCTGCTCGCGCCCGGCGGGCGGTTCGTGGAGATGGGCAAGGCCGACATCCGGCCCGGCGTGCCGGCCTTCGACCTGGCCGACGCGGGACCGGAGCGGCTGGGGGAGATCCTGGCCGAGGCCGTCCGGCTGCTCGACGCGGGCGAGCTGCGTCTGCCACCACTCACCACCTGGGACGTCCGCCGCGCGCGGGACGCCTTCCGGTTCATGAGCCGGGCCGCTCACGTCGGGAAGATCGTCCTCACTGTTCCTGCGGATCTCGATGCGGCCGGTACGGTGCTGGTCACCGGTGGTACGGGGACGCTGGGGGGCCGTGTGGCCCGGCATCTGGTGGCCGAGCGGGGTGTGCGGCATGTGTTGCTGGTCAGCCGCAGTGGTGGCGGGGCGGCGTTGTGTGAGGAGCTGGCCGGGCTGGGCGCGGAGGTGACCGTGGCCGCCTGTGACGTGGCCGACCGGGAGGCGCTGGCGGCCGTACTGGACTCGATCCCGGCCGCGCACCCGCTGACTGCGGTCGTCCACGCCGCCGGCGTGCTCGACGACGCCGTGGTCGAGTCCCTGACCCCTGAACGCCTCGCCGCGGTCTGGGAGCCCAAGGCACGGGCGGCCTGGCACCTGCACGAACTCACCCGAGGGCGGGACCTGACGGCGTTCGTCCTCTTCTCCTCGGCGGCCGGGACGCTCGGCAGCCCCGGGCAGGCCAACTACGCCGCCGCCAACGCCTACCTCGACGGCCTGGCCGCGTACCGGCGCGCCCAGGGCCTGCCGGGGGTGTCGCTGGCCTGGGGCCGGTGGGCCGAGACCAGCGGGCTGACCGGGCAGATGTCCGAGGCCGACGGTGAACGCCTCGCCCGCGCCGGGCTGCTGCCGATGACGACCGACTACGGACTCGGGCTGTTCGACGGGGGCCTGGACACCGCGGAACCGGTGGTGGTGGCGGCCGGACTCAAGGTGTCCGCACTGGGCGACCGGCCGGTGCTGCGCGCGCTGGCACGCGCCCGCAAACCGGTGCGGACCACCGGACTGGCGGGCGAGCTGGGATCGCTCCCCGAGGCCCGGCAACGCGAGATCCTGCTCGACCTGGTCAGCACCCACGCCTCGGCCGTGCTGGGCCGCAGCGACGAGATCGGTGGCGACCTGGCCTTCAAGGACCTGGGCTTCGACTCGCTGACCGGCGTGGAGCTGCGCAACCGGCTGTCCACGGCGGTCGGGACCCGGCTGTCGGCGACGATGGTCTTCGACTACCCGACCCCGGCCCGGCTGGCCGAATACCTGCGTGAGGTGGTCCTCGGCAAGGAGCGTCGGACGGTCGCGCCCGTGCCGGTCGGGGTTCCGGTGTCGGATGATCCGGTGGTGGTGGTGGGGTTGGGAGCCCGCTATCCGGGTGGCGTGGGGTCGGCGCAGGAGTTGTGGGATTTGGTGGCGGGTGGGGTGGACGCGGTGGGGGAGTTCCCATCGGATCGTGGGTGGGATGTGGGTCGCATCTATGATCCGGCCGGTGGTCCGGGGACGTCGTATACGCGGTCGGGTGGTTTTCTGGGGAATGCGGGTGGCTTCGATGCCGCGTTCTTCGGGATTTCGCCGCGTGAGGCGTTGGCGATGGATCCGCAGCAGCGGGTGCTGCTGGAGACGGTGTGGGAGACGTTCGAGGATGCGGGGATCGATCCGACGTCGTTGAGGGGCAGCCAGACGGGCGTCTTCACCGGCATCTGGGCATCCGGCTACGCGGGCGGAGTGGACCAGATCTCGCGCGACGCGGACGGCTATGTGGCCACCGGCACGGCGACGAGTGTGACCTCGGGGCGGGTGTCGTATCTGCTGGGGCTGGAGGGTCCGGCGTTGTCGGTGGACACGGCGTGTTCGTCGTCGCTGGTGGCGATCCATCTGGCGGCGCAGGCGCTGCGCTCGGGGGAGTGCTCACTGGCCCTGGCCGGTGGTGTGACGGTCATGGCGACACCCGCCGCCTTCATCGACTTCTCCCGCCAGCGGGGGCTTGCGGCCGACGGCAGGGTGAAGGCGTTTGCCGAGGCGGCCGATGGTACGGCGTGGGGTGAGGGCGCGGGGTTGGTGCTGCTGGAGCGGTTGTCGGACGCCCGTCGCAATGGGCACCGGGTGCTGGCGGTGGTGCGGGGTTCGGCGGTGAATCAGGACGGGGCGTCCAATGGGCTGACCGCGCCGAATGGTCCGTCGCAGGAGCGGGTGATCCGTCAGGCGTTGGCGAATGCCGGGTTGGAGGCGTCCGAGGTGGACGTGGTGGAGGCGCACGGTACGGGGACGACGCTCGGTGATCCCATCGAGGCGCAGGCGCTGCTGGCGGCCTACGGCCGGGACCGGGTGGAGCCGTTGTGGCTGGGGTCGGTGAAGTCGAACATCGGGCACACGCAGGCGGCGGCCGGTGTGGCCGGTGTGATCAAGATGGTGATGGCGATGCGGCACGGGCAGTTGCCGCCGACGCTGCATGTCGACGCGCCGACCTCGCACGTCGACTGGGAGTCCGGAAACATCCGGCTGCTCACCGAGGCTCGGCCGTGGCCGGAGACGGGGCGTCCCCGCCGCGCGGGCATCTCGGCGTTCGGCATCAGCGGCACCAACGCGCACGTGATCCTGGAGGCACCGGCCCCGGACCCGGCCGAGAAGACGTCGCCCGAGTCCCCTGCCACTCCCGCGCCCGCCCCAGCGCCCGCGGTGCCGGTGCCGTGGCTGCTGTCGGCCAAGTCCGAGCAGGCGCTCCGGGCCCAGGCCCGCAGGCTGCAGGCGTACGCGGCCAAGGACCCCGACGCGGACGGAATCGGCGCCGCGCTCGCCGCGCGGACCCGGTTCGCCCACCGGGCCATGGTGACTGGACCGGAGGCACTGGCGGCCCTGGCGCGCGGGGAGGTGCATCCCGGGCTGGTGACCGGCGAGGCCCGCGACTCGGGTAGGTCGGCGTTTGTGTTCTCTGGTCAGGGTGGTCAGTGGGCGGGGATGGGGCGGGGTTTGTACCGGGTGTTTCCGGTGTTTGCGCGGGTGTTGGACGAGGTGTGTGGGTTGTTGGGGTTGCCGGTGGGGGTGTTGTTCGAGGATGGG
>NZ_JBITFB010000080.1:0-6147 GCF_044455625.1 Kitasatospora sp. NPDC051164
CGGCCAGCCGTTCAAACTCCGCGCCGAACAAGGCCCCGGCAAAGCGGGCTACATTCCCGACCTGATGCTGATCGGCAACGACGGCACGATCACCCTCGTCGACAGCTCTCCGACGGCCGGCGAGCTGTGCCCCTCGGAGCGGGTGCTGGACTGGGCCGAGGAAGTCATCAACGCCCGGGGCTGGACCTACGAGTGGTGGACGGGTCCCAAGGACGCACAGCACTACACCAACATCAAGGCCCTGGGGGGCTTCTGCCGGCCCATGCACCCGGTCCAGCAGGCTTTGATCGAACCCATCCTCGCCCTGTGCGCCGACGCGGAACTGCCCATCCACGCAGTCGAAAAGAGCCTCACCAACGAGAAGATGCCCCAGCCCATGGTGCGGGCCGTGATCCAGCACCTGCTGTGGTGGGGCGACCTGACCACCGACCTTCACCGCCCGATCACCACCGGCACCCGCCTGCGTACCGACACGGCGGCCCGCCGGTCCGCACCGGACCAGTGGGACGTCGGGACCCGCCTGGTCCTCGGACACGACCGGGGCACCATCGTCCGCTGCGAGGGCGACCAGCTTGTCGTCGATCTGGACCCCTCCGGGTTCGGGCAAGGCGAACGCAGCTTCAGCCGCCAGGATCTCGCTGAGAAGGCCACCGCTCTTCCCACCGCCTACCAGCGCCCGCTTCTTCCGGCCCAGCCGTTCACGGTGCCCCGCTGACCGGTGCCCCGGTCGCACGGCACCGGCTGGAAATTCCGAACGATGTGCAGAATTCCTTCGCCGAGCCCGCCCCCGCAGTGACGCTCACGGCAAGACCGCCGAGGCTGCCCCATGATCGTGCGCTGGTCCGGCGGTAAGGCCAAGACCGGCCGGCGCCGGGGGAGCGGGGCAGGTAGTCGGCCTGGCGGTCGGCAGACCCACGGTCTCGCTCACCATTGATCCGATGCCGGTTGCAGTTCTCAGGAGCGACCGGCTCGGTCACCACACACGGACATCCCGTGGCCGATCGGGCCGGGTCAGCACTTGTACTCGTCGAGCAGTGCTCGGGTCGCACGGTCGATCGGGCGCAGCGGGTGCGTGCTGCCGTCCTTGGCCGGGCCCAGGCGCAGTGTCGTGCCGCCCTCGACGGGGGTGACGGTCAGCACGCCGTCGTCGACCATGGCCTGGACGGCGTCGTGCCGGTAGGGGCTGGCGGCGAGGCATCCGTCCGCGTACTGGCGGTCGTAGCGGTCGTACGGACCGGCGAAGTAGTAGTCGGCGACGGGTCCCTGGCCCTGCCACACCGTGAAGGCGAGCACGGCCGCCGCGAGCCCGGGCAGCGCGGCACGGGGCCCGGGCGCGGTGATCAGCTTCGGTCCGTGCCGGTAGACCAGGGCGATCCCGGTGCAGGCGATGAGGCCGGCTGCCAGGAACAGCTGCATGTAGTGCGAGAGCAGGTCGGCCCGCTGCCCGAAGGTGAGCGGGAGCCCGGTGCAGGCCAGCACCAGCCAGCTGAGCGCGGCCAGCGTCGCGCCCTGGTAGCCGTTGAGCTTGGTCGGCCACTTCGTCGTGTCGGGCACCAGTTGCTGCTCGCGCCCCACCCACCGGCCGGCTCCGCGTAGGCGTCCAGGCTCCGGCGAGACGCCTTCGGCCCGGTGCTCGATCAGGAGGGCGAGAACCGCGTCACCGAAGGCCAGGGCCCGCGCGTGCACGGCGAACCGGTCGGTGCGCAGCTGGGCGAACTCGTCTTCCCGACCGGGCTGAACCCGCATGCCCGTTGCTCCGCTGCGGGGAAAGGCGCGGTTGAGGGGATGCCCGGGGTCGGGAAGCCCCGGCAGTGTGGGGGCCGTCCGCCCAGCGCCGAGCCGACCGGTGGCCGGGCTGCCCTGGTGATCAGGGATGTACGACTCGTACAGCCTGTTGGCCTTCCGGTCGCCCCGGAGGCTGGCCTGTAGGGCCTCGGCCTGGTCGATGACGGCGGTAAGGAGAGGGGCGGACGGGGCGGCGCACATCCGTGCGAGGGCGGCGTCCCGAGGGACGGCCCGCCATACCCCGCCGAGCCGGCTCAACGCCCGGTCCTTCCACACATCGCGCAGGAACGGCCAGACGCGGGCGACCGGCAGCCGCCGGGGCGGACGCCGGTCGGTGAGGTGCGCGTGCAGCAGCGTGCTCGCGCTGCGCAGATAGTCAGCCTCGGCCACGTAGGAGATCGCGACGGCGGTCGTGCGCTCTTCGCTGCGAACGTCATGCACGCGCTGGGCGGCGGCCCGGGCTGCGTCGCCCTGGGCGTTTAGCTCGGCGATCACTCGATGCCAGCGGCTGCTCACCGGCCGTCCCCCTCTCGTACCCGGTGTGGTGTCGCCCTGAGGCTACCCGCACGCCCGCACGGTCCGACAGGGCATTCTCCCCGCCCCGCTGTACCGCCGCCCCGCGCGTCCGCAGCCCGCCCCGGGCCGCCGCGCCCAGTCCCGCCTCGGCGGCCCGCCGGTTGCCGCCCGCGCCCCTCCGCCGGGCCACCGGGCACCGCCTGGCCCGCCCCGGGCCGCGTCGGGTGTCCGTGATCCACGAGGACCCCTGCTGCCCGGCCCGGTGCAGCGCCGGCCGGATCGCGTGGTGGCGCCGCGCGCCCCGCTCGAGGTGCGCGTCCCGGTGCAGGAGTACACCCACTGCCCCAACCGGGCCGAGCACGGCTCGGTTTGCCAGCACCGCGAGGTGAAGGGCTACACCCGCGGCCCCGAGGGCGCGCCGCTGAACGACCACTCACAGCGGGTGCGGGGCCGCCAGAGCTCGGCGCCGGCACAAGGCGACGTCGATGATGAATGACCACGACCGCCGAGGTGCTGCGCCCGAGGTCTGCGGGCTGGTGCGCGGCACTCGGGCCACTGGACCGCCAGGCACACGAAAATCGGTGCGCGCGTACCCCGGCTGCTCCGATACTGCTGGTGACGAAAGCGAGGCCCCGTGTCCCAGATCGAGCCGAGCGTGCTGAACGCGCTCATGACGGCCGCGAAGGACGCTGCCTCCAACACGGCCGCAGCCCTGACCCTCGCGGCCACGGACGTCGGCTCGGGCACAGCCGTCGCACAGCGGGATGCGCTGGTCGGGGCCTTGCACCGTCGGCCGTCCGAGGTGGCAAAGGCCCGGAAGAAGGCCCATGGCACGCCGCCTGCTCCACCCGCGCCAGCCCAGTTGGAGATCTGGAGCTCGTACGCAGACCACGTGGATGATCCTCTTCTCCGCGGCCACCTTCATCATCTGCTGCTCGACGCCGGCCACGGCCGTAGGCTCGACCACGTCCGCGGCGCGGCCTTCGGCTACCTCGACGCGGCGCAGCTGCTGCTGGCCGCCAAGGGCGGCACCGGGCTGCCGCGGGCCGCCCGGTGCCTGAAGAGAGCCGGGGAGCTGTCCCTGAAGTTCAAGCAGCACGACCTTCGTGAACGCGCGACAAAGGACGCCCTCGCCCTCGCCGAGCACCTCCTGGCCGGCGCCGAGGACGAGGCGCGGAACCTGCTGGTTGTCCTGCAAACGCTGCAGACCCTGGAGTGCGATGTCACGGACCTCGCCGAAGGGGCGGCCAGCCTCTTCGCCCGCGACGTAGATGTCCGGCTCGGCTTCCTCGATGCACTGCGGAAGGACGCACCCCCCAGCCGCCACGCAGAGATTGACGCCGCCGTGGTCTGCACCCTCCTCGACGCCGCCGATACCGCAGATGCTGGGCACCGCCGCCTGTACTTCCTGACGGAGGCAGTGACCGAGGCACAGAAGCGGGGGCTGCCCGACCTGCGGGCCCGTGCCGAGATGGCCCTGCAGCAGACCACGCCGGAGTGGACGTACATCCGTACCGAAGGCACCATCCCACGCGCGTTGATCGCCGGGCAGCAGGCCCTGGTCGACGCCGCCCCGGATCTGCCGACCGCGCTGTGGCTCACCGTGCAGGACATCCACCCCGCGATGCGCGCGCAGGCTGAGGCCGAGGCCAGCGGCGCGCTCGAGGGCCTGCTAAGGATCCCGCGCTCGCGCATCAACCCAGCCGGACCGGTCTTCGTCCGCCCGCCCGTCGACGCCGACGACGACCTCGCCGTGGCGATGCAGGTCCGCGGCCTAGGGCTGTTCGGGATCCTGACCGCAGTTCAGCTCGACCGCATCCACGAGCGCTTTCGGCCCGACGAGTTCGAGATGAGCGCCGCTCTGGCGCACGAGACGGTGCTGCCCGCGCCTCGTGCGCGGACCCTCGCCCAGGCATTCTGCTACTACTGGCTGGAGGAATTCGACGCTGCGGCGTGCGTGGCGCTGCCCCAGGTCGAGCAGATTCTCCGCCAGCTTCTGCGCTCCCAGGTCCCTGTCATCTCCGCGGCCCGGGGGCAGAGCCCTGGCGGGGTCGACCTGATGGGTGGACTCCTACAGAGCATGCAGGAGGCCGGATACCCAGCGGACTGGAGCAAGGCGCTGGAACTCCTCCTGGTCGATTCCGACCGCGGGATGAACCTGCGCAACGACATCCTCCACGGCCTGACGGGCACTCCGCCCAGGCACCACGTCGCGCTCATCCTCCAGTCGGCGCTCTACCTGCTCAGCCATGCGCACGGACAGCGCACGCCACCCGGGACGACGCCCTGAACGCTCTGATCCCTCGAACCATGGGTCGGCCAGACCCGGCAGGGAAGACCGCCGCTCCCCTTCACCAGCTAGAACGCCCCGCACCTGATGGGCCCCCGGGCCTGCCTACAACCGTTCGGTCCGCGGTCCGGGCCGGTAGCAGCCACCAGCAGTAGTACGTCAGGCCGGCCGACCGACCCACACCTCGTGCGTCGCCGCGGCGAAGTCGTTCTCTCGAAGGCGACCCCGCAGAATCCCGACGCGGGTTCGACCCTCCAGGACCTGCAGACCGCTCATTGAGGGGTCGAGCAGCCTGCGGTCGAGCAGAAGCGGCGGCCGCTTCCAGGTCCCGTGGTCCCTCCACTTCTCTGCGACGCCGACGTGGATGCCTGAGCTGCGCACGCTGATGTAGTGGCCGGGATGGAGGGCGTGCTGCTCGATGCAGCCCGCCTCGGACGGGCCGGTCGGCATCGTGCTCAGTTCTGCGGCCGTGACTGTTTCGAGCGTCCACACGATCGCGGAGAGGTCGACGTTCCCGTAGTCGCGCTGGAAGGGACCGTGGTCACCGTGGTCGTAGAGAAACTGCTCGACGACGTCGCCCGGCCACCGAAGCGAGGTGATCATGGGATCGGCGCGGAAGGCATCAAAGCTGAGGCCGAGGCCGTAGTTGGCCCGGCGGCGGCGCATCAGGTCGCGGAGGTCGGCTAGCTTCACGGCTCTACCGTAGGGCCCGCAGCACAGGCCGCGCCCCGTTCTGCCTCCACTGCTCACCCTGGGCTTCGGCGATTGTCAGCGTGTCTGGATGAGTGGTGTCAGGACGCCCAATTGATGTCCTTCCGGCTCGGCGTGCGGGACACCGTCCGCGCCCAGAAACATGTAGAAGTACTGCGTCGTCAGCGGCTTCGGCGTTGAGGGCCCGCCCGTGGTGGAGCCGCTCAGAGCCCCAGCAGAGTAGAAGTGTGGCAGCCAGTCGGGGCCCACGATCGCCTCCACCCACGCCTTCGCTTCCTCAAGGTCAACGGGCTGGCGAGTACGGAGCTGCTTGTGCCGCGTGGCGACTGAGAACGTCAGCACAGCCCCCTGCTGGCCAGGCTTCTCCAGGAGTACGGACTGGTCGGTGATGTCCCCGATGATGCTGAGGACAGCATGCCGGTCGGTCACCGAGCGCACCGGTCCGAAGCTGCGCGGCATCACCCCGCCCGCCGCCCGCAACTGCTCCAGCACGGTTTCTGCTGGCAGTACGGAGACCAGGCCGCTATCAGCCGGATCCGTAGAGAAGAGGCTCCGGCGAAAGAGCCGGAGCTCTTCCTCATGCTTACGAAGCACAGTACGAATATCAACACGCATAGTACTTACAGTACAAGCCTCCCAATCAATATCGAATAATTTCATATGGGGTCAGACCTTCCCGCTCGCCCCGCCGCCCCGCCTCCTCCCGCCCCCGGCTCCGCCTGCCGCCGCCCCGCCTCCTCCCGCCCCCGGCTCCGCCGTCGTCCGCCTGCCCTCCGCCCTTCCCGCCGCCGCCTCCGTCCGGGCCCCGGTTGCTGGGGGAGTGATCTCTCCCGTCCGCCCGCTGG
>NZ_JBITFB010000080.1:6241-15798 GCF_044455625.1 Kitasatospora sp. NPDC051164
CGTTCCGGGCCCCGGTTGCTGGGGGAGTGATCTCTCCCGTCCGCCCGCTGCCCGCCGCCGCCTCCGTCCGGGCCCCGGTTGCTGGGGGAGTGATCTCTCCCGTCCGCCCGCTGCCCGCCGCCGCCTCCGTCCGGGCCCCGGTTGCTGGGGGAGTGATCTCTCCGGGCCCTGGGCTCGCTCCGCCGTCGTCCGCCTGCCCTCCGCCCTTCCCGCCGCCGCCTCCGTCCGGGCCCCGGTTGCTGGGGGAGTGATCTCTCCCGTCCGCCCGCTGCCCGCCGCCGCCTCCGTCCGGGCCCCGGTTGCTGGGGGAGTGATCTCTCCCGTCCGCCCGCTGCCCGCCGCCGCCTGGCCCGCCCCGCTGCCGCGTCCGCCCGCCCGGCGCCCGCCTCCCGCCCGGTCTGGCCCGCCCGGGCCGCCACCCCCGCGTCGGCCGCGCCGCCCGCCCCGCACCGCCTCGCCCCCCGCCCGCCCCGCGCCGCTGGTCCGCCCGCCCGCCGCCCGGCCGGCCGCTGCCCCACCGCCCGCCCGCCCGTTGCCCCACCGCCCGCCCGCCCGTTGCCCCACCGCCCGCCCGCCCGTTGCCCCGCCGCCCCCGCCCCGCCCGCCGCGCTGCGCCCCGCCGGTCCGCCGCTTCCGCCGGTCGCCGTCCGCGCCTGCCGCGCCCCCGCCTCCGGGCCGTCCCGCGCGCTGCGCCGGGCCGCCGTCTTGCCGGTCCGCCGCCGTGCCGCGCTGGCGCCGTGCCGCCGGTTCGTCCCTCGGCCGGTACGCCTTTCACCCGTTCTCGTTACAACATTCGGTGTCGGGTGTGTACCCGTGTGGCTAGACTGACGACCAGCGTTACACCTTGTGTGTGGGGTGCGGGCGGCCTCGGCCGTGCTGCGCCCTGCTCGGGACCGGGACGGCCTCCTGCCGCCCGCCGGTCCGCCGCCGTCCGGCCCGCAGGGTGCGCCGGTCGGCTCCGCTGCCCCGTCGGTGGTGGCGCCCGCCCGCTTCGGGCCCGTGTGCCGTCGTCCCCCGGGGCCGGCCGCCCCCGGGTCGTCTCCGGGGCTGCCCCCCGGTCGTTGTCCGCTGTGCGTCTCTTCTGCGTCTGGAGTGCCTGGTGTCCTCTTCTCGTTCGGGTTCCTCCCGCGCCGCTGCCGGTGGCCGTCGCGGTGACGCCGGTGCGGCGCGCGACGGGGTCGGGGTGCCGCCGGGCCCGGCCGACCCGGCCGCCGGAGCTGTTCCGGCCGCGCCCGCATCGGGGCCCGGTGCCGGGGGTGTTCCGGCCGCGCCGGACCCCGCGCCCGTGTCCGCCGCCGTGGCCGTTGCGGCCGGTCCCGTCTCCGCTGCCGGGAGAGCCCCGGACACCGCGTCGGATGCTTCCCCGGACACCGTGGCGGTCACCGCCCCGGCCGCAGGGGGTGCGGGTGTCCCGGACCCGGCCGCCGGCGCCACGGGCCCGACCGTCGGCCTGCCGAGCCCGGCCGCCGGTGCTGCGCCGGGTCCGGCCCGCTCCGGCCCCACCCCGCGCGGGGCCGTACGCGGTGCTGGTTCCTCGCGGCGCTCCGGCCGTCCCGCCATCGCACCCGCCGCACCGGACGCCGTTTCGGAGCCGGGGGCGGCCGGATACCTCAACCTCCCGGGCCCGGACGACCCGTTGTGGGCGTCGGTCCCGCTGGGGCTGCGCCAGAACCTGGGCATGCCCGCGTACGAGCTGGTGAACCCGGCGCGCGGGCACCTGGCCACCCCGGCCGGGCGCAAGCTGAAGTCCGCGCTCGGGGCCGCCGCCCGGGGCAAGATCACCGGAGCGCACTGGCTCGCGCTTCTCACCGCTCCTCGCGGCGCGTTCGGCGGCCCGGCCAGCCAGCGGGCCGGCCAGATGTACAAGGCCCTGGAGCAGCTGGTGGCCGACCACCTGCGGCCCGCGCTGGCCACGGTCGCCGCGGCCGGGTTCGCCGCCGGGGTGGAACTGGCCCAGACCGCGCCCGCCGCCCCGGCCGTCCCGGCCGGACCGCGGCCGGACGCCGCCGTACCCGGCCCGGCCCCGGCGACCACCACCGACCCGGCCGCGTCCGCTGCCCCCGCCGCCGACCCGGCCCCGGTGTCGGACACCCTGCCCGGCCCCGACGAGGCCCCCACCGGCCCCGACGAGGCCCCCACCGGCCCCGACGAGGCCCCCACCGGCCCCGACGAGGCCCCCACCGGCCCCGACGAGGCCCCCACCGGCCCCGACGAGGCCCCCACCGGCCCCGGCGCCCCCGCCGTCCCGGCCCCGCTGCGCCCCGTCCCGGCCTCGGTCAGCGACGCCACCCACCCGTCCCCGGCCGCCTCAAATCCACCTCTCCCCAACGCCGTTGACGCCGCCTCGGCCGACCCGGCCGCCGCCGTCGTACCCGGCCCGGCCCCGGCCCCGGCCACTGCCACCCTCCCCGCCCCCGCCCCCGCCAGCCCGGACCCGGACCCGGACAGCACCGGCCGGCCCGCCCCGGTGGCCACCGCCCCGGCGCCGGTGGGCGACCTGGCCGAGCTCCTGCGCGCCACCACCCAGACGCCGGGGACGATCCTGGCGCTCACCAGCACGCACACGGCCACCGTCCAGACCGCTCTCGCCCAGGCCCAGGACCTCGCCCCCGCTCACCTGCCGACCGTGCAGGTGAGCGGCCACGACCGCGCGTCCCTGGCCCGCGCCCTGTACACCCGGCTCGGCCTCGGCCAGCGCCGCGCCCTCCCCGGGCTCGACGAAGCCGAGCGCCTGATCACCGCCGAGCTGCAGCACACCCCCCGCCTGGTGATCGCCACCACGACCCTGGGGCTGCGCCCCTCCGGGCTCCAGCTGCTGCACCGCCTGTGGGAGCCGGAGCCGTTCCCGCTGGTGCTCGTCGGCGACACCACCCTCGACGGCCTCCTCCAGCGCCACGACCTCGCGGAACTCCACCCCCGCGTCACCGTCCACCGCGTCCAGGAGCCCGCCGCCCTCGCGGCAGAACCAGCCCCGGCCGCCGACCCGGGTCCGGTAGCCGGCCCGGGCCAGGGGCAGGCCGCCACGCCCGGCCCGGCCGTCGTGCCGCCCGCCTCCGCCGCAGCGGCCGCGCCGGAGGCCGCCGGCCCGGCTGCGCCGGTTCCGCCGCCCGGCACCGCGGCGCCCGCCGGCGACTTGGCCGCAGCCCTGCGCGAGGCCGCCCAACGCCGGTCGGTGCTGATCGTCACCAGCCCGGACCCGGCCGCCACCAGCACAGCCCTCACCCACGCCCTCGACACCGGCGCACTCCAGCCTCTCCACCTCCACGGCACCGGCCTGGACCAGGTGGTCCCCGCACTGTTCAAGCACCTGGGCCTCGGCCGGCGCCGCCCCCGCACCCTGGACACCGCCGTCGTCAAGATCACCGCCGAGCTGCGCCGCTCGCCCCGCCTGATCGTCGTGCCCGCCGCGCACGAGCTGCCCGAGGACGCTCTGCGCTGGCTCGGCCTGCTGTGGGCCAGCACGGCCTTCCCCCTCGTCCTGGGCGGCGACCTCCACCTCGACGACGTCCTCGGCCGGCCCGAACTCACCGGCCTCTACCCCGGCGCGACCCGCCACCACCAGACCGCCCCCGCCCCCGCCGCCGGGCCGGCCCCGGCCACCGGCACCGCCGCCGACCTGACACCGGCTTCAGGCCGCCTGACGGGGGTGGCCGAGGCACTGGGCGACACCGCCCACGCCCGCGGCATCATGACGCTGACCGGCCCCGGCGCCACCGTGGTCCTGGACACCCTGGCGGCCGTGGCGTGCGGCCCGGACGCGGCCGGACTGGAACTGGCGGGGCTGGCCGTGACAGGCCCGCACACCGTGTGGATCCACCCCGAGCAACCCACCGACCGCGCCGCTCTCCTCCGAGCCCTCCACACCCGCCTGGGCCTGGACGCGCGCGGCCCCCGCCCCCGCGCCGTCGCGGACCACGTCGCCCTGATCGCCGCCGAGCTCCGACGCACCTCCCGCCCAGTGATCATCACCCGCGCCCACCAGCTGCGCACCGACGCCCTGGAACAGCTGTACGGCGTGTGGACGAGCACCCCCTTCCCCCTGGTCCTGGCGGGCGACCAGCGCCTGGACCAAGTCCTCGGCCGCCCCCGGCTGGAGGGCTTGAACTCCCAGGTCTTCCTCCGGTACCGCCTACCGGCCGCACCGGCCGCACCGGCCGCCGCTCCGGGCGGTACAACCGGCACCGCGCCGACGGCCGCCGCCGACGCCGCACCGGCGGCGGGGCCCGGCCCAGATCCCACCGGTCGGCATCCGGCGCCCGCCGCTCCAACCGTCCCCGCTCCGGCCGCCGACGAGACCACCGGCACCCCGGTGCCGGGCGCCCCCACCCCTCCGCCCGAGCCCGCCCCGAACCCCCAGGACACCCCCGTGCCCACCACCCCCGACGCCCCCACCACGGGTGCCGCCCCGGCGCCGGCCCCGGCCGCCCCGGTGCCGACACCGACACCGACACCGACACCGACAGCCGGCCCGGCCAACGCCCCGGCTCCAGCCGGACCGTCCGCCGCCGACCCGGCTGCTCCGGCCGGTGAAGCCCGGGCCGGCGGCGCCGCCTCCGCCCTGCGGCCGGCCACCAGCCCGACCGGCGAAGCCCCCACCACCCCCCAGACCCCCACCCTCGACCCGGCGTCCGGCCCGCTACCGCCGACCCCGGCCCTCGTCCTGGCCCCGAGCCCGACCACGCTCCACCAGGCCCGCAGCACCCTCCCGCAGATGATCAGCGCCGCCGGCGAGGGCACCTCCACCCCGCTGACCCGCGGCACCCACCACGCCCTGCTCACCGCCCCCGCAACCGCCACCGCCCTGGGCTGGGACCTGACCACCGCCACCGCGCACGGCACCGCCGACGCCCGCAAGAAGCTCGGCGACCTCATCCAGCACGCCGCCACCGGCCAGCCCCAGGTCCTGCGCCGCCACGTCACCCCCCTCGCCGTGCTGCTCCCCGCCGCCCCCGACGGCACCCCGATCCCGCCCGCCGGTACACCCGACGCGGCAGCAACGAACCCACCCAGCAACGGAGTTGTAACGCCACACCCGGACGCCACCCCGAGCACGGCCGCGCCCGTACCGCCGCCCGCCCCGGCCCCGGAGACCCAGCCCGCTCCGGACCGCACCACCAGCACGGCATCAACAACCCACCCCAGCAGCGGAGTCGAGCCGGACGACACCCTGTTCCCCACCCCGACCGCTCCCAGCGGCCAGCCGGCCCCCACCCCGGTCGAGCCCAACCCGGCCGCCGACGCCGAACCGGCCACCTCGAGCTCGCCCGCGCCCGCCCCCGCGGCGGCCGCCGACGAACCCGCCCTGCAGGACCCCGCGGCCACCACCCCGCCCGCCGACCAGCCGGCCACCGCGGCGCCGGCCGCTCCACGGGCCCCACGCCGCCTCGCCCCGCTCGCCGACGCCCTCACCACCGTCCTCACCCCCCCAACCCCCGACCCGCACACCACCCCGGCCGGCCCGCGCGCCCTGTCCACCGGCATCCCCGGCCTCGACGACGCCCTCGGCGGCCTCCAGCCCGGCCGCTTCTACCTCGCCGCCGCCGCCCCCGGCACCGGCGGCAGCCTCCTCGCCACCACCACCGCCCGCACCACCGCCCTCGACCACCACCTGCCCGTCCTCTACGCCGCCTCCGGCCTCACCCGCGCCGACGTCGCCGCCCGCATCGTCGCCGCCCACCTCCCCGTCGACTACCGCCGCCTGCGCACCGGCCGCCTCACCCCCGCCGAACAGGCCGACGCCACCACCCTCCACACCGAACTCGCCGCCGCCCACCTCTACATCGACGACGGCACCGACCTCACCCCCGACGCCATCGCCGAGACCGCCGCCGACCTCGCCCACACCACCACCGACCAGCCCGACCAGCCCGGCCTGGCCCTGGTCGTCGTCGACCGCCTCCAGGCCGCCGACGACCCCCGCCTCCCGCTCTCCGGCCCCCGCCTCACCGACGCCGCCCAAGCCCTCGCCCACCTCGCCCGCACCCACCACGTCCCGGTCCTAGCCATCCTCGACACCGACCAGCCCGACCTGATCACCACCCTCGGCCTCGACACCACCCTCACCCTCCACCCCCACCCCGACGCCCCCACCACCCAACTCCTCGTCACCATCGCCGAACGCGACCTCGGCACCCAAGCCACCCTCACCCTCACCGCCGACCGCACCCACGCCCGCCTCACCGACCCCACCCCCTTCAACCCCCACGCCCACCGCCCGGCGCCGGAGGCGCCCAACACCCCCACAGCGCCGGAGGCACCCACCACCGCCCCGGCGCCGGAGGCGCCCACCAACCCCCCCACCACAGCGCCGGAGGCGCCCACACAGGCCTCCACCTGGCCCACCATTGCCGTCCCCGGCCACCCCGCCCAGGACACCGCCGCTGCGCCCCAGCCCGGCCCCGACGCCGAGGTCACCCCGGCCACCGCGGCCGCCCTGGACACCCTGGCCAACCTGACGCCCGACCAGCCCTCCGCCCACCCGCTGCGCCCGGCCCAGGCGGCCGCGGTGCGTACGGCCGCCTCCAGGCCCGCCCGTACCGGCGGCGGGGACTACGCGGGCCGGGACTACGCCCACTACCTCGACATGATCAACTCGGTCGTCGACCAGACGCTCCAGGAGCACGGCGGCGACACCGAGGCCGCCATCACCGCCCTAGAGAAGCTGGCAATTCCAAACGGAATGGCCCTCTTCGAAGCAACCCGAGTCGGCGGAAATTACGAACATACCGTTTACCCGGAACGCCTCGAATTCCTCAGCAAGAAAACCCGTGACGGGGCCGACGACATCTGGGAAGGCCGCCATAAGTGGGAGAACGGCCCACTCATGGCCCAGCTCAAGGCCGGCACCCCCGACCACGTCGACGTCGACGTCCTGGACACCAACGCCGCCTACTGCAGCGCCCTGAAGACCTGGCTGCCCATCGGCGCCCTGCAGCACCAGCCGGACGGCGGCTTCGACCCCAAGCGCTCCGGCATCTACCTCCTGCCCAAGCGCCCCACCTGGGAACACCCGCACCTGCCCGACCCGATCGGCAACCGCCGCGAGCCGGGCCCCGTCCTCCTGGACGACGCCACCATCCGCCTCCTGATCCGCTGCCACAAGCTCGGCCTCGCCGAAGCCCCCCACATCACCCAGGCGTGGACCTCCGGCGCCACAGAAAACCTCGCAGAGAAGTTCCGCCGCGTCCTCACCATCGCCCGCGAAAAGGCCATCCTCGAAGGCGACGACGTCACCGAGAAATACATCAAGGCCATCTACGCCAAGTTCGTCTCCACTATCGGCGAATCATCATTCAACCGTGACCTCCGCCGACCCGACTGGATGCATATCTTCCGCAGCCAGGCATTCGCCAACCTCTGGTACAAGGCACAACGCGCCCACGAACACGGCCTCACCATCGTCCGACTCCGCGGCACCGACGAACTCCACGTCACCGGAGACATCCCCTGGCGCTCGGTATTCACAGAAGGACGCCTGACCACCGAACTCAAGCTCAAGAAGCAATACACCCTCCCCGAAAACTGGAAGAGCGCCGCCTGATGTCGACCGACGGCTGGAAGAACTTCGGCAAATACGGCGCAAGCCTCGACCCCGGAAACATTCACGGGAAAATCGCCCTCGGCCGCGCCCTCGAAGACGCCCTAGAACGGATGATCATCGAAGGCGGCATCAAATCACCGCCCACCACCCGCCGCGGACTCACCGCCCGGATGCGCTACCTCACCACCACCCAAGGCGGCGCCCAAGCCCTCGCCGACGCCGGCATCACCGCGGTCCCCAAGACCATCAGCGCCTGGACCAAGGGCAAGCAACACCCCCTCCCCGCCAACCTCGAAGCCATCGACACCGCCTACTGGAACCTCCGCGCGGCCAACATCCTCAACAACCCCGGCGCGTTCAAGCAGCACCTCAACAACAACGGCAAGGGCACCAAGGTCGAGATCCACCCCATCAACCAGGACGTCGTCGACGAACCCCGCCGCCGCGACAACCTCCGCATCCGCTCCCTGCAGGTCCGCTACGTCTGGGACGACGCCGTCGACGCCATGGTCGCCGGCGACATCGGCAAGCTCGAAGAGGTCTGGGACGACGTCATCGCCGACCTCGACTCCGACTGGGGCGCCTACACCTACGTCCGCCACATCGGCCTCGGCGCCTGACCACCCCAGCCAGCCGCGCGCCCGCCCCACCGGGCCGCAGCTACGCCCCACCCCAGTTCAGACCAGCACCACCGGGCACAGCAGCGCGAACATCTCCCCCCGCAGCTGCGCCTCCGCGATGCCCAAGGGGCCGGTGATGCTGCCAGCCAGGGCGTAGAAGACGCCGTGGCGGCGCGCCGTGCGGCGCCAGTCGCGCGAGCTGTTCAAGCCGCCCTCGTAGAAGGAGACGCCGGCCCGTCCGGTCACCGTGAGGACGTCGCCAGCCACGTCCAGGACGGCCGACCAACCGGCCGTCGGCTCCGGCCAGCCCCCGAAGTCGTCGAACCGCGCCCACCCGCCGGACGCCAGCCCGGCCAGGTGCGGATCCGGCCCGCGGCCGCCAGCCGACGCGAACGTCTCGACCCGGTGCGAGGCCGCGAAGACCACCTGCGCCGCCGCGCGTCGACGGCCCACGCCTGCATGCCCAACGGCCGCAACGGCCCGCTGCCGACGTCGACGGCGTACATCGTGCCGCCGTCCACCAGGGCCGCCTCCTCGCTCACACCAGGCCAACGAGCCGGACCCCGGAGGTAACCCAGCCAGAAGCCGGCCCCGCCCCGCTGCGCACCGCCGGGTCCCTGCCCGGAGCTCCACCACCTGGCCGAGCAGAAGCCGGCCGAGCCGCCCGCCAGCGGCACCGCGTTCCGCCTCCGAATGCCCGGTCTCCCGAGAATGCCGGGTACAATTCTCGAAGCGCCACAGCATGAATCCCCGGTACAACTCGGAGGGGAGACAGGGCATCGGGCGGGATTCCCTGACCGTGCAATTCTGATACAGGCTCAGGCTGATAGAGTCCGATACAACTTCCCTGCCCGCAACGAGAAGCCCGTAGGATATGAAGGGCACTCAGCTCGATGCGGTTGACCGCCAATCAGGCGCGTTACAGAAAGTGCCATCGCCGCCTGTACAAGTCCCAATTCGGCCGCTAGAATTGACTGACTGGTTCAGACCAGTTGGCCAGGACGGTAGCTGACTCAAAGTCACAGATTCTCCGGCTAGCAACTTGTAACGGGGCCGGGATCGTGACATACTGGAGCCCGGTACACAACAGGGCAGGCGCCCGGAGGGCGTCCACCGAAGGAGTCGACCGAACCCGGGAGTGAGCCCGGCCGGAGCAGGCAGAGCCCGAGGCCACAGAAGGAAACCCCAGTTCAGAGCCCTAGTGGGCCGAGTCCACGAGGGAAGAAGCCGCCCAGAGACCTCGGATGCGGCACAAGGGCCGGCCCCGAAGAGCAGCCCCCAACGAGCGAGAGTTGTACCGGACCGCTCCTCCTAGCCAGCCAAGAGCCACGGAGTGGCGTTACATCATTCCGTCACGGTAGTGACGGCGCGTCATGTGTCCGGAGGACACGGCGCGC
>NZ_JBITFB010000081.1:0-809 GCF_044455625.1 Kitasatospora sp. NPDC051164
GTGCCGACGGCGAGGTCTGTGGTGGTGAAGGTGGCCACGCCCGCGGCGACAGTGCCAGTGCCCAGCAGGGTGGCGCCGTCGAAGAAGGACACCGTCCCGGTCGGGATGCCGTCCACGGAGGTGACGGTGGCGGTGAGGACCTTGGCCTGGCCGAACACCGACGGGTCGGGCGCCGAGGCGAGGGTGGTGGCGGAAGTGAAGGGAACGGTGTCGGTGATGCTGACGGTGTTGTCGCCGTTGTTGGTCACGTACGCGTGCAGTCCGTCGGGAGTGACAGCCACATCGAACGGCCCGGTACCCACGGTGATGGTGGCCACGATGGTGTTGGTGGCGGTGTCGATCACGCTGAGGGCGTTGTCGCCGTTGTCGGTCACGTAGGCGTGCAGTCCGTCGGGGCTGACCGCGACGCTGGTGGGTGCGGTACCCACGGTGATGGTGGTGGTGACGGTGTTGGTGGCGGTGTCGATCACGCTGACGGTGTTGTCGCCGTTGTCGGTCACGTAGGCGTGCAGTCCGTCGGGGCTGACCGCGACGCCGGTGGGCGCGGCGCCCACGGGAATGGTGGCCACGATGGTGTTGGTGGCGGTGTCGATCACGCTGAGGGTGTTGTCACCGCTGTTGGTCACGTAGGCGTGCAGTCCGTCGGGGCTGACCGCGACCCCGAACGGTCCGGTACCCACGGGAATGGTGGCCACGATGGTGGCGGTCGCGGTGTCGATCACGCTGAGGGTGTTGTCACCGCTGTTGGTCACGTACGCGTGCAGCCCGTCGGGAGTGACAGCCACATCGAACGGCCCGGTACCCACGAC
>NZ_JBITFB010000081.1:908-13337 GCF_044455625.1 Kitasatospora sp. NPDC051164
CGACCGTGGCCGTCACGGTGTTGGTGGCGGTGTCGATCACGCTGACGGTGTTGTCGCCCTCGTTGGTCACGTACGCGTGCAGTCCGTCGGGAGTGACAGCCACATCGAACGGTCCGGTACCCACGACGACCGTGGCCGTCACGGTGTTGGTGGCGGTGTCGATCACGCTGACGGTGTTGTCGCCCTCGTTGGTCACGTACGCGTGCAGTCCGTCGGGAGTGATCGCCACCCCGGTCGGGAAGCTGCCCACCGCCACCGTCGGATCCGGCGGCGTCACCGCCGCACTCTGCTTGGGCCTTCCGAGGCCCAACAGTTGACGCCACTTCGACTGAAAACTCTTGGCCATGACACACCCCTTGATCCAGATCTGATCGGGATGGGGCGCCCGAGAGGATTAGTTGACGCTCCATCAGATGGAGGGCGTCAACAAGAGCGTCTCGCAACCTTCCAATGGTGCCCACCCGGCGTCTCCGCTGGCCGTCACGGCCAGAACAGGCAACGGCCTGTCCCCCGGGAAGGGATGGGCAGCCCACCGGGTCGAATGTCAGCAGTAACGCACCATCCCCGTGGCCAGAACAGGCCGCACGCGAATTATTCACCCTGATGGAGTAATCGAGTCGTCGACTCGATTCCACAAAGAGAAGGGCGTCTACGGCGGCGGCGAGGCGGATATGGTGGTCGACCAAGCAGCAGGCGACGGCTTGCGCGGCTCGGGCTTTTCCATGGCTGGCTGCCATGCAGTTGGCCCTGCTCGTGACCAGCCGAAGCCGCAATGGCTGATCAACTCACCTGATGCCAGCCCTTTGAGGCACTTCTACATGCTGGGGCGTTCCCGCCGACAGGTCGATGGGCCCACTCTTCCCGCCCTGGCGAGCCTCGCGCCCGAGGGGCGCGCTGCATGTCTGAGCGAGCCGGGCTTCTCTTTTCCGTCCTGCCATAAGCCTGCCTTGATCATATGTCAACTGACTTGCTCCGTCAGGGTGAATTATTCGTGTGCGGCCTGTTCTGGTCACGGGGATGGTGCGTTACTGCTGACATTCGACCCGGCGGGCTGCCCATCCCTTCCCGGGGGACAGGCCGTTGCCTGTTCTGGCCGTGACGGCCAGCGGAGACGCCGGGTGGGCACCCATGGAAGGTTGCGAGACGCTCTTCATCTAAGCTTGTCGTTTACCTTCGGTGATCGACTCGAGGTTGTTCGAGCTGGTCACCCACATGGGGATCTGCCGGACAAGGCGACGACCTCCGTTTCACGCTGTGTGATGTCGAGTCGCACAACAGAGCCGGAGGTCGTCGGTCTCGATTGTGGTCCCTGAAGCCGTTCGCCAGCAGGCAATCTCGGAACTGTCCTCCTTACGAATGGACTTGTACGCCGCGATGCCCCGCCGCGCGGACGCACTGTTCGAGCTGTCGGACGCCCTGCTGTGCGCCGACGGTCCGGTCCGCGCCCTGGTCGAGCTGGCCCTGGCGCCCGAGCACCGGCGCTCGCACGGCTCCCTGTACGCCGCCCTGAACCGCGGGGACCTCGATGCGGACGGCCTTCGGCGCGCGATCGCGGCCCGAAGCGTGCCCCGCGGCCCAGGCGGGCGGATCGTGCTCGCCGTCGACGTAACCGCCTGGCTGCGGCCGGACGCCAACACGAGCAATGCCCGTTCCTTCTGCCACACCTACGGCCGTCGTGAGAACACGCACGAGATGGTGCCCGGCTGGCCCTACTCCTTCGTTGCCGCCCTGGAGTCGGGCTCGACCTCGTGGACAGCTCTGCTGGACGCCAAGCGTGTGGAACCCGGTGCGGACACCGCGGCCGTCACCGGCGTCCAGCTGCGTGAGGTCCTGCACGGAATCCTCGACGCCGGGCACTGGAAGCTCGGCGACCCGCCGGTGCTGATCGTGGCGGACGCCGGCTACGACGGCCCGCGCCTGGCCTACCTCCTACGGGACCTGCCTGTCCAGGTCGTGGTGCGGATGCGCTCCGACCGGGTCTTCTTCAACCCCGTGCCCGACGACTACCGGGTGGGCCCCAAAGGCGGCAAACCCCGCAGTCACGGAGCCCGGTTCGCACTGGCCGACCCCGCGACCTGGCGCGACCCCGACAGTGACGGCAAGCACACCACCCGCCGCTACGGCACCGCCCGCGTCCGCGCCTGGCACCGCCTGCACCCCCGCGTGTGGCGACGCTCCGCCTGGAGCGACCACCAGGGCCAACTCCCCACCATCGAAGGCACCCTGATCCGCCTCGACGTCGACCACCTGCCATCCGGCGGCACCCCCAAGCCGGTCTGGCTGTGATTCTCCGACCCCACACCACCCGACGCGGACACCGACACCGCCTGGCACGCGTTCCTGCGGCGCTTCGACCTGGAGCACACCTTCCGCTTCCTCAAGCAGACCCTGGGCTGGACCCGCCCCCGCCTACGCGAACCCGCCGCGGCCGACCGCTGGACCCACCTGGTCCTGGCCGCCCACACCCAACTCCGCCTCGCCAGAGCGCTGTCCGCCGACCTCCGCCGGCCCTGGGGGCGACCCCAGCCCGTCGAGCGCCTCACCCCCGCCCTGGTGCTGCGCGACCAGGGCGCCCCATTGATCCGGCTCCGCTCAAGAACGGGGCGTGCCCGCCATGTACGGTCCCGCTGCTGGCGTTGTCGTCCGGCTTGGCCGCCTTCCGGGCCGTGTCCGCTCGGCCCGCCCCTGATGGTGGTGAAGGTGGCGGTGCCGGTGATGAGCGCGTTGCCCTCGTCCTCGGCGGAGCGGTGTCAGCGCGTGGGGCGGGCCGGGGCCAGCTGGTCGAAGCAGTAATAGATGGCGAGGAGCGCGTGGGTGGCCAGCATCGCGACCGGGCTGATGTATGCCAGGCCGACGGTGAGCAGGTAACAGAGGCCGCCGATGCTGAAGCGGCGCATCGCGGTGCGCAGTGCCGCGGGGGGCACTGGAGTGTCCAGCAGCCGTGCGTCGCGCGTGAAGGCGAGGAAGAGCAGGGAGAAGGCGATCCCCATCGCCACCATGGTGGAGGCGTAGACGGCGGCCGCGGTGTGGGCGTCGCTGTTGTCGGCGGTGAGGTAGGTCGCGAGCAAGCGGGTAGGGAAGGGGATCACCGACACGGTGAGCAGCAGGAAGAGATTGGCGAACAGGGTGCGCCGGTCCACCCGGCGTGCCAGTGAGCACATCGCGTGGTGATTGATCCAGATGATGCCGATGACCAGGAAACTCACCAGATAGGCGAAATACGAAGGCCACTGGTGTGCGAGCGCGCTATTCAGGGAACCGCCCTGCGCGGCCTCCGGTTCCGGCACCTTCAGGTCCAGCACCAGGAGCGTGATGGCGATGGCGAACACGCCGTCGCTGAAAGCCTCGAGGCGGTTCGTGCTGAAGTCGGCGGCTCGCTTCAGCGGTTCGGGCGGGGGTGCTTCCTCGGTGTTCACGTTGTCTCCAAGTCGGACTCTCTGGCAGCCGCGGTGGCGCAGGACCTGGATGACGAGGCGCTGTTTCGGGGCCGGGTCGACAGGGCCGACCACGGCGATCCGGACCCGCGTCCCCGGCGGGCGCAAGCGTACCGTGAGCTCGCCGGCGGCCCGCTCGGCACACCACCGCGGCCAAGCCGGTCGAGGGCGAGGCCTCCGAGCCCGGGAAAGAAGGGCGAGCAGCAGCCGGCGCCAGCGGAGTCGCCCATCGAGTGACTGAAGATCAACACGAAGCAGCAAGCAGCGCGGATCCTCCAGGCCGTCATGCTGCGCGCCTTCGACCCGCACGGGCAGTGGCAGCGGATGCACGCCGCTGCTGCCGCGTTCCACATCGAGCACGGCCACCTCGACCCCACCGACGAGGCGAAGCACGCTCGGCGATGGGCGCCCCGCACAAGCACCTCCGGGCAGCGTACCTGGACACGATGGCCGCTCTCGGCGTCCCGCCGAACATGGCGGACACCGACCCGGTGGCGTTCCTGGACGCCATGGCCAGCCTCAAGACCACCGGTGACCCGACGGAGCCGGCGGTGCTGACCGCGATCAAGCAGACCGCGAAGGGCACCCTCGGCAAGATGCGCGAACGCCCGCGCGGGCACGGCTACAAGCCCGGCGAGCGCTGGGCGGCTCTGGAGCGGCCGACCTGGGGTCTGTTTCAGAAGTGGATCTTGCAGTGAGGGAATCGCGCATGGCGGGGCGCGACTATCTCTGCTGTTGAACGACTGCGGTGCCGCCGTCCAAGTCGATACCTATGCGAGGCGGGGCGCCGGTGTGGTCGTCGTCCCGCATGACCAGCTGGGTCCGCCGCTGCTCGATTTGCACGCGCTTGTTGGCATTGAAGAAGGCGTGCAACTCCTCGGTCGCGGTGGCACCAAGGCCGAGCCCGCTGCTTCGCGTTCGAGTGGTCAGACGACGGCATAACCATCCTGGACAGCCAGATCGCACCACGAGATGCCGGATTGAGGCCAGTGTGAAGGGCACGATCACCAGCACTGCCATGAAGAGCAGACCCGCCATCATCACCATGCCGACCCAACGCGAGAAGGTGACACATCCGTTCCTGGCCGTTGCTGCCGTTTACGGCGGCGCCGGTCAGAGCCACTCGCCGATTGCGGCGACCAGCACCGTCGCTTCATAGCGAACAGCGAGCTTGTCATACCGCGTGTACCTCGTGGCCACCGCCCGGTTTCGCTTCAGCCGATTGATCCCGTACCCCACCGCGTGGCGCTGCTTGTAGTCGTCCTTGTCGAACTTCGGCGGCCGACCACCGTGGGAGCCGCGCCTCTTGCGGTTGGCGATCTGGTCGCGCTTCTCCGGGATCGTGCACCGGATGACCTTGATCCACTTCTGAAACAGACCCTGGGACCGCTGATGCGCGCCCCGGTCATCGACACCGCCACCGTCAACCTCCACCGCAAGCTCCGCAGGATGGCCGCCGACACCGGCCTGCACGCCTTCGCCGTCCTCCCCGACTGCGCCGTCTTCGCCGTCTTCGCCTCACCCGGCCCCGGCGCCCTGGACATCCTCACAAAGCCGGACGCCACCCTCACCACCTCGCTGCGCCTCGGAGTGAGTCCGGGGATGGTGAAGTTCGAGGGCTCCCGACCGATGGCCGAGATCACCGAGCTCATCGCCGACGACACGAACCCGGCAAGGCACATCAAGACCGGCGGAGTCAGCGCCTTGCCCAGGCCGTCGGCGTCTCGGTGCGTACCGCCCAGCGCTGGGCCCACGCCCTGACCGCCCTCGCCGAGGGCGAGCTGGCGGCCTGGGCAGCCGCGGGTGAAGCAGCGGGTACGCCGCGACGCCGAGAAGAACGGGTTCACGCTCCACATCTCCGGGACGTTCGGCTTCGACGCCGGCCCCAACTCCACCGACGACCCCCGCGAACGGCTCCTGGAGAACCTCCGGATGCCCGGCAGCATCGCCCAGACCCTCTACGCCGCCAGCGACCGCGGAGCCACCCAGGCCGAACAGGAGGAGATCCTCGCCGACGGCCTGCGCGACCACTACTTCCGGGCCGGCGGCGGCCGGCGCGCGCCGAAGGTCGCGCTGAACAGCCTCAACTGGATGGACCTCGAGCTGTAGAACCCCGCGGGCGGCCACCGTGTCGCCGAGATTGTGACGGAGCACTGCATCTGGCGGATGAGCACCAGATCTGTCGGGCTGTACGTTCCAGTTGGCAGGCAAGGTGGCTGACCGGTGACAAAGCCGTATCGCCTACGTGAGGGGGGTGTCCGGGCCTGGTACTCGGGTGGGCGGTTCAGCCCTGGAGGGCGGTGAGCCAGTCGGTCAGCAGGCGGTTGACCTCGTCAGGGCGTTCCTGCTGGATCCAGTGGCCGCAGCCTTCCAACAGGTGGGAGGCGGACAGGGCGGGGAGGGTGGTGGGGTAGCTGTCGATGGCATCGGCCATCCAGGTGGTGGAGGCATCCAGGGTGCCGCCGATGAACAGGGACGGCTGCTTGATCGCGGCTCCGCGATGGGGGGCGAGGTCCTCCCAGTCACGGTCCATGTTGCGGTAGCGGTTGAGGGCGCCGGTCAGGCCGGTGCGCTCGAACTCAGCGGCGTAGACGTCGAGGTCGTCCTCGCTCAGCCAGGCGGGCAACGTGCTTGCGGGGAAGCGGTCGCGCAGCCGGCCGCCGTGGGGAACGAAGTGCGGGTCGGGCTCGCCCTGGGCGGGCATGGTGTCAGCGGACAGTGCCGCGTAGAAGCCGGAGAGCCAGCCCCGGACATCGGGCTCGATCTCCGCCTCGGCGCGGCCGGGCTTCTGGAAGTAGGAGACGTAGAACTCCTGCTCAGGGCCGCCGATCCGGCCGAAGACGTCGGTGGGGCGAGGACCACCCGGCGGGGTGTAGGGGACGCTCAGCAGGCCGACGGCGCGGAAGACTTCGGGGTGGAGCAGCGCCGAAATGGCGGCGATGTTGGAGCCCCAGTCGTGGCCGACGACCACCGCGCTTTCCTCGCCGAGGGCGCGCACCGCGGCGACGTTGTCCTGCACCAGGTCGAGCATTCGGTAGGCGTCGGTCGCGGCTGGCTTGGAGGAGCGGCCGTAGCCGCGCACGTCGATGGCCACCGCCCGGTAGCCGGCGGCGGCGAGGGCCGGGAGCTGGTGGCGCCATGAATACCAGGACTCGGGGAAGCCGTGCACGAGCAGGACCAGTGGGCCGGTGCCCTGCTCGACCATGTGCAGGCGCCCGGCCGGGGTCCCGATGGTGCGGTGGCGGAGCTCGGCGGTCGGTTCGGGCTGCATGGGCTTCTCCTCGGTTCGCGGATGGACGCGGCTACTCGTCGATCATGCGGCGCGGCGGTCTCTCGACGCGATCAGCGTTGCCGTTCTGGCAAAATCGCAGCCCAGGGCGGGTGGGCGGTGCGGCGGGAAGGAACGGAACGGATGGCAGGCGACGACCTGGACGGCACGCTGGCGGCGATGGGGCCCAGACTGCGAGCCGCGCGCGAGCAGCACGGCGCCACGCTCGCCGGTGTCCACTGTGCTACCGGCATCTCGCCGAGCACGCTGTCGCGGATCGAGACCGGTCGGCGCAAGCCCACCCTGGAGGTCCTGCTTCAGCTGGCCAAGGAGTACGGCGTCTCCCTGGACGAGCTGGCCGGCACAGCCCCCGCCCCCGCGGTCGAGCGCCGCAGCAGGGCGCCGCACAGCTTCGGGGACGACAAGGCGGTACTGCCGCTGACCCGGTACGTCGGCGGCTTGCACGCCCACAAGCACGTGCTGCCCGCCGTCGAGGATCCGCCCGTGCGGCCCCGGCAGGCCTCCCACGAGGGCTACGAGTGGCTGTGCGTCCTGTACGGGCGACTGTGGCTCGCGCTCGCCAACCAGGATCTCGTCCTGGCCGCCGGGGACGTCGCCGAGTTCGATACCCGCACCCCGCACGGGGTGGCGAACGCCGGCACCGGCGGGCCGGTCGAGTATCTGATCTTGTTCGGGCCGCAGGGCGAACGACTGCGGCCGCGGACCACGCCGGTCCCCGGCCGCGGGGCCTGGCAGTCCGGCGGAACACCAGGGGCCTGAACTGCTCTGCGTGGCGGCCTCCCCGCTGAGCGCTTCAGTCGTTGAATTCCGCCGACTGAAACGTCACGCAGATCGGCGGGGCCTTCGAGGCGCCGCCGCCGAGAGGGCGTCCCGTCACTTCTGGTGCGTTCCAAGGCAGTAAGGAGACTGAACCAGCCCGTACACCTGCCGCTTCGGAGCGGTCGGTCGGCCTACTCGGCGAAGATGCCGATGGCGTTGGGGATCCGTCGTTCCTGGTCGTGGTCGAGGTGGTTGCGGACCGCGAGATCGCCGGTGTCCGGGTTGCGGGTGACCAGGGTGGCGGAGGCGCCGCCGTCCAGGTACACGCCGTCGGAGCAGCCGAAACCACGCAGGGCTTGGGCGAGTTCGGTGAGAGCCATCCCGGTGGAGGTGCTCTCTCGGCCGTCCGTGGAGAGAAGTGTGAGCAGGCGGCCGTGGTCTGCCAGGCAGACTGCGGTGCGCGGCTCGATGTCGTGGGCGTCCAGCCCTGCCAGTGGCCTCCCGTCGCGCAGCATCGGATAGGCGCCCAGGGCGAAAGCGAAGGGCACCGGCCCGTTCGACGCGAGGCGGTAGTCCGTCACGACCGCCGTTCCGACCGGCAGGCCCGCCAGCACCCGGGCGCCGGCCTCGCGGCCGAGCAGCACGAGGCTGTCGGCGGGGATCGGACCACGGCCCGGGGTGGTGGAGGCCGACACGACGCGGCTGTGACGGACCGTCAGTTCCCAGGTGTCCGTGCTGCAGGGCGCCTTTCGCGACTCGTCAATCCCGCACACCGCGCGCTCTCGGGAGACCTCACCCCAGTCGGAGGTGAACACCCCGATCGAGCCGACCGGCAGAGCGTACTGGTTCAGCCCGCCCAGCTCCCACGTACGGCCTGCGTCGCCGGCCGGGCACAGGTCCGGGGTGGCCGAGTACCCGGTGAAGACGGCCGCCGCGCAGTTGCCGCAGCGTTTCCAGGCACCCTGTGTCCGGAGCCCGGATTCGTCGAGCGGTACCGCGTAGACGGCGGAGCCGACGCCGTCATGCGGCTGCCGCGTCGCCCAGCACACTCCACCCGTCGTGGCGGCCTCACCCGGGAAGAACAACGCCTCGCAGGTGCGGCAGTGCCGCCACCCTGCCTGGCTGATCGGACTCGCACTGTGGTCGTGCGGCAGGATGAACGACAGGCCGAGGACCTGGTGGCTCTGCAGCGCGCCGCCCGGCCCGGTCGGGCACGCCCCGATCCGCGGGCTGAAGAGGAACTCGGTGTCGTGCGGACCGGGGTTCGACGGGTCGGCCTTGCTGACGAGATGGGTGCCGAGCGTGGGATTGCCCGGTCGCAGCTGCTCCGAGTACTGCGGGGCGGAGATGTTGACGAAGGCGTAGGCGCGGCCGTCATGGCTGAAGGGGCCTCCGGGCCTCTCCAGGCTTTTGGTGATGCCCACCGGGGCGGTGGCGCGCATCGGATCGAAGTTCGACGGATCCCGCATGACGGGGTTCAGTCGGAACCCGCCTGCCGTCGACCGCGGGCAGGTCCCCGGCGTCGCCGCGCCGGTCCACAGCAGTCCGTGGCACCGGGAGCAGAAATGCCATTCGGGTTGGCCGGAGCTGGCGTCGGCGCCTTGTTCGCGGCTGGGCAGATGGAAGATCCAGCTGTCGGGGGGATAACTGTGCTCTCCCCCGACCGGGCAGACCGTACCGTCGGTGGCGCCGTGGGGAGCCCAGAAGAGTCCGTGGCAGTTTCCGCAGTAGCGCCAGTCGGGTTGACCGGTGGTGTCGGTGGCGCCCTGCACATTGTTCGGCAGGACGAAGTTCCAGCCGGCCGGGACGTGTTCGCCACCGAGCGGGCACCTGCTTCCCGTGGCGGCCTCGTGGGGCGCGAAGAACAGCCCGTTGCACTTCGCGCAGTAGCGCCAGTCGGGCTGTCCGGTCGTGTCGGTGGCACCCTGCGTTGTGTTGGGCAGGGCGAAGTTCCAACCCTGCGGGTCGTGCTCGACGAGCACGGCCTCGGCCACCCGGGTGTCATCGGTCCAGGCGACCAGGTCGGAGTTGCGCGGGTCCACCGCCGGGCAGATGCCGAGGTTCGGGATGTCTCCCGGCTGCCAGAAGAGCCCATGGCAGGTGGCGCACAGGTGCCAGTCGGGCTGCCCGCTGCTGTCCGGGGCCCCCTGTTCACGGCTGGGCAGATAGAAGATCCACCCGTCCGGACGGTGCCGGTCCCCGGCAGGACACACACCTCCTCCGGGCTCCTCCTGCTGTGCATGGAACAGCCCGTGGCACTGCCCGCAGAAACGCCAGTCGGGCTGCCCGGTCGTGTCGGTGGCACCCTGCATGTTGTTCGGCAGCACGAAGTTCCAGCCCGCCGGGACGTGCTCGCCGCCGAACGGGCAGACAGAGCCCGAAGCGCTGTCCTTCGGGGCCCGGAACAGCCCGTTGCACCGTACGCAGAAGCGCCAGTCGGGCTGTCCGGTCGTATCGTTGGCACCCTGGGTCTTGTTCGGTAAGACGAAGTTCCAGCCGATCGGGTGGTGCCCGCCGTCGTCGGACGTGGCGACGTCACCGAAGTAGACGTACAGCCTGCCCTCGTGTTCGGCGGTGGGTCCCTCATCCACACCCACGACGTTCCAGCCGCCGGTGAGGTTCATCATGGGCCAGTCCTGAGGGTCCCGGTCGCCCGTCAGCTGGGCCAGCCGTTTGGTGTCCAGGAGGGTCATGTGGTCGGGCATGGCAACCCCTTGCCGTGATCTCCTCGCCACAGGGCCGTCCGGCGAACCACCAGGAGCACCGCCCGAACGCCCTGAATCCCCCGCTGGCGTTGGCCACCTCCCACGATCTTCGCGGGGACGGCCACCCGCCGGCCGGCAACGTTCCCCCGGCCGCGCCTGTAGCCTCCAACACATCAACAATATTTCGACACAGGCACTCATACATCCCGAGCGCATCTTCGATCGCGGCCACGGAACGGGGCTCGAACCGAAAGGCGACAAGAGCGCGGTCGACCGTCCACAGCCGCTTCCGGCAGTGGAGGCACGCCGGCGTCTTCGAGGCCCTGCTGGAGGGTGCGATCGCGGAAGCCGCCAAGCGGGGTGAGGTGGACTTGTCCCTGGTCAGCGTGGACTCCACGACCGTCCGGGCCCACCACGACGCCGCCGGAATGCACCTGGACCCTGACCGTCATCGCCGAGAAGGTCGACCAGGCCGCCAACCGCAAGAAGAAGGACAGCAAGGGCGGCAAGCCCGTCGGCCACGACGCCGAGCTCTACAAGGACGGAGCACCGTCGAGCGCCTGATCAACAAGCTGAAGGCCTGGCGAGGCATCGCCACCCGCTATGACAGGACTCCCGCTACCTCGTCGGCCTCCATCTTCGCGGCGCAATGATCTGGATCAAAGACCTCACCAGGACCACCGCTGATCACGACCGAATACGGGCCCTCGTACTCCAGCCGTAGATCGCGATCTTGCCGGGTGCCGGCTCATGGCCCGTAGACGAGGTCCGTACCCCCGCTGGCCTCAATTAGCCAGGACAACGAACCGCTGCCGAAGGGCCAGCCAGTGGTCGCCACCTGCACCCAAGCGCCGTCCGGCTCATCGGCTCTCGCGTCCCACCACCACCGGCTCCGGTCGTCTCCCATCCCTTCCTCGGTAGGGTCGAAGTAGTCGAGCCAACCGGAGAGCATCCACGGTCCCTGATCGACAGCCGCCTTCTGCTGCGGCGTCATGGCCCGCCACTGACGTAGCCAGGCCTCGGCGTCGAAGGGCTCGCCATGTTCTGGTTCGGGGTGCTCGGGCGCGCACTGCTGGATGAACCAAGTCGGCATCAGCTGCGGCCATCGCTCAAATGCTGGCCACTCACCCATCTGCGCGACCACGCACGTCAGTGCCGCGCGCGCATTGGCTATGACCTGGGCCGAATCCTCGGCAGTGAACCCGCTCTTCTGCCGGTCACCTTCTCGTAAGGGGTCACCGGTTGAGGCTCGTTCGCTCGGCATGCTGTTCACGTCACGTGGTGGTGCCTAGTAACGTTACTGGGTGCCGAGTTCCCACGAGCGCCCCTGCTCGGCGGGAGCCAGCCCAGCGCTACGGCCGTGGCAGCCAGGCCGCAGCGGACCCAAACAACTTCGCTAGTCCGTTCTGAGGACTGACATCCGGACAGGAGAGCAGCACGTGAGCACGGCGCATGCCAGCCCGGGTGACTACAGCCAGGTACCGAATCCGGAGCAGGCCCTCAAGTACGCGATCCAGCATATTGCGGGTGACCGTGTCGAGATCGTCGAGGGAGTCATCACCCCCGTGTCACCGTCCTGGGCCCACGAGACCGCCGTCGACCTGATCCGTGAACAGATCGGGCCCCGCATGCGCGAGCTCGGCCTCCGTGCCGGCTCCGGGAACCTCGACCTGCCCGGCACGGAGAACTACTACGTTCCGGACCTCGCCGTCGTGCCCGCCGAGTTGGCGAAGACCGAAGGGGCGCTCCTGCCCGACCAGACCGTGCTCGTCGTCGAGGTGACCTCGCCGTCGAACGGTGACACCGACCGGACCGCGAAGCGCCGGCGGTACTCGCAGTTCGGCGCTCCCGTGTACCTCCTGGTCGACCGGCAGGAACGCACCTGCACCCTTTTCTCCCAGCCCGGCCAGCTCGGCTACACCCGGATCGAAGGGCCCCACCCCTTCGGCACCCCCCTGCAGCTACCGCCCCCGTTGAGCACCGAACTCGACACGACGAACTTCTGACACAGGAAGCGGCCATGCGGGTCACCTCCGCGAGCGCGGGGCCGACACCTAGGCCCAATGCCGGTGACTTTGTGCTCTGTGTGTCGTTGGTTGTGGTGTGGCGAGGGTGGGGCAGGTCAAGTCGTGTGCGGGTGAGCGGTAGTCGGATCGGATTGCGATCGGGGTGCTGACGCAGGCGTTTCCGCCGGGTCTGGTCGATGAGGTGATCGCTAAGACCGGGCGGGGTGAGAAGCGCA
>NZ_JBITFB010000082.1:0-12388 GCF_044455625.1 Kitasatospora sp. NPDC051164
CTCGCACTCCGCCATCCGCCCCGCGAACACAGCCGACCCGGCCAGCAGCTCCGCGGCCATCCCCACCCACTGCGAACCCTGACCCGGGAACACCAGCGCCACCCGACCGGACGACACACCGTCGCCCCGCACCAGGCCCGGCACCGAGCGGCCCTCCGCCAGCGCCTTCACGCCGTCGAGCAGTCGGTCCGGGTCGGTGCCCACCACCACGGCGCGCCGTTCGAAGGCGGTCCGCGTGAGGGCGAGGGCGCGGCCGGTGTCGGCGGCCCGCAGGGGTGCGGGACCGGCGCTCAGGTGTGCCAGCAGCCGGGCCGCCTGGTCGCGCAACGCCTCGTCGGTACGCCCCGACAGCACCCAGGGCAGCGGGTACGCATCGCCGTCGGCCGCAGTGTCGGCCGCAGTGTCGGCCGCCGGTCCGGCTTCCTCCGCCGGGGCCTGTTCCAGGATCAGATGGGCGTTGGTGCCGCTGACGCCGAAGGCGGACACCCCGGCCCGGCGCGGGCGTCCCGTGTCGTCCCAGACGCGGGCCTCGGAGAGGATTTCCACGGCTCCCGACGACCAGTCCACCATGGGCGTCGGCCGGTCCGCGTGCAGAGTCCTGGGCAGTTCGCCGTGCTCGATCGCCAGCACCATCTTGATGACGCCGCCCACTCCGGCCGCCGCCGAGGTGTGGCCGATGTTCGACTTCAACGAGCCCAGCCACAAAGGCCGTTCGGCGGGCCGCCGCTGACCGTACGTGGCCAGCAGCGCCTGCGCCTCGATGGGGTCGCCGAGGGTGGTGCCGGTGCCGTGCGCCTCCACCACGTCCACTTCGGACGCCGACAGGCCCGCGTCCGCGAGCGCCGCCCGGATCACCCGCTGCTGTGCCGGGCCGCTGGGCGCCGTCAGGCCGTTGCTCGCACCGTCCTGGTTCGTGGCCGAACCCCGGATGACGGCCAGCACCGGGTGCCCGTTGCGCCGCGCGTCCGACAGCCGTTCCAGCAGCAGGACGCCGGCGCCCTCGGACCAACCGGTTCCGTCCGCGTCGGCCCCGAACGCCTTGCAGCGGCCGTCGGCCGACAGTGCCCGCTGGCGGCTGAACGCCACGAACGCGTCAGGGGTCGCCATCACCGACACCCCGCCGGCCAGGGCCAGCGTGCAGTCGCCGGCCCGCAGGGCCCGGATCGCCAGGTGCAGGGCGACCAGAGAAGAGGAGCAGGCCGTGTCCACGGTCACCGCGGGCCCTTCCAGTCCCAGGGTGTAGGCGATCCGGCCGGAGACCACACTGCTCGCGGTCCCGGTGTCCAACAGGCCCTGGACCTCGGGGAGGTGGCGCGAACCCGCGCCGTAGCCGTTGCCGATCGCCCCGAGGAAGACACCCGTGCCGGTGCGCCGCAGCGTGCGGGGGTCGATCGTGGCCCGCTCGACCGCCTCCCAGGCTGTCTCCAGTGCCAGCCGCTGCTGGGGGTCCATGGCCAGGGCCTCGCGCGGCGAGATGCCGAAGAACTCCGCGTCGAACTCGGCGGCGTCGTGGAGGAAGCCGCCGTGCCGGGTGTAGGAGGTACCGGGCCGCTCGGGGTCCGGGTCGTAGAGGCCCTCCAGGTCCCAGCCGCGGTTGACCGGCCAGGCGGAGACCGCGTCGGCGCCCCGGGAGACCAGGTCCCACAGCAGTTCCGGCGTGTCGGTGCCGCCGGGATAGCGGCAGGCCATGGAGACGATGGCGATCGGTTCGTGGCGGGCCTGCTCGGCCTCGCGCAGCTGCCTCCGGGTGTCACCGAGGTCTGCGGTGGCGCGCCTGAGGTAGTCGAGCAGCTTCTTGTCGTCGGACATCAGTGCCAGCTCTCTTTCAGGCGTTTCCGAAGTCGTTGTCGAGCAGGGCGAACAGCTCGTCCGCTGTCGCCGTTTCCATCGCGGTGGCGGTGTCGTCCACCGGTCCCGGCGGTGGTGCCTCGCCGCCCGGTGCGCCGGCGCGCCGGCCCCAGCCGTGCAGCAGTTCGTTCAGTCGTTCGCCGACCCCGTCGGTGTCGGCCGCTCCGGGCGGGACGGCCGCGAGGAGCGCGGCCAGCCGGTCCAGCTCGGCCAGCAGCGGCGAGGGCGGTTCGGGCGCGGCGGACAGCTCCGCGTCCAGGTGGGCGGCGAGCGCCTCTGGCGTCGGGTGGTCGAAGACGACCGTCGGCGGGACGGCCAGCCCGGTGGCCTCGCACAGCGCGTTCCTGAACCGCACCGCGAGCATCGAGTCGAAGCCGATCTCGGAGAAGGCGCGTTCCGGGCGCACCGGACCGGTTCCGGAATGGCCGAGGACCGCGGCCGCGTGCCGGACGACCAGGTCGAGCACCGCTTGGCGGCGTGCCTGCCGGTCCAGCGGGGCCAGCCGGGCGGCCAGTCGCACGGCGGGGGTGCCGTCCTCGTCGCCCGCGGTCTGCGGAGTGTCCTCGGCCGGCACTGCGGTGGTGGCCGCGGTGGTGGCCGCGGCGGCCGTCCGGCCCGGTGTGGGCAGCCAGTACCGGTCGCGCTGGAAGGGGTACGTCGGCAGCAGGACGGGTGCCGGGCCGCCCGGCCCGGGGGCCCCCGTCCAGGGCGACCAGTCCACCGGGCCGCCACCGGCCGCCCACGCCTCGGTCAGTGAGGCCAGCAGCCGGTCCCGGCCGCCGTCGCCGCGCCGCAGCGTGCCGACCGCCGACACCTCCCGCCCGGCCGCCGCGGCCACCGTCTCGATCCCGGCGAGCAGCACCGGATGCGGGCTGACCTCGACGAGCAGGGTGTGGCCCGCGTCGAGCAGGGCGCGGGTCGCTCCGACGAAGTCGACCGGCTCGCGCAGGTTGCGGTACCAGTAGGCGGCGTCGAGCGATTCTCCGGCGACGGGTTCGCCGGTCACCGTCGAGTAGAGCGGGACGGCCGAGGCGCGGGGGCGTATCCCGGCGAAGGCTTCGCGCAGTTCGTCCTCGATCTCGGCGACCTGGGCCGAGTGGGCCGCGTAGTCCACCGGGATCGCCTTGGCCCGTACACCTTCCCGGTCGCAGGCCGCGAGCAGGGCGGCCAGCTCCTCGGGCTCCCCGGCGACGACCACGGCGTCGGGGCCGTTCACCGCGGCCACGCAGAGGCGTCCGCTGGCGGGCATCAGGCTCGTGGTCCGCTCGGCGGAGGCGGCGACCGACACCATGCCGCCGCGTCCCGCCAGCCTCAGCAGCGCCCGGCTGCGCCGCGCCACCACGAGGGCCGCGTCGTCGAGCGACAGCGCTCCGGCGACGTGGGCGGCGGCGATCTCGCCCTGGCTGTGTCCGACGACCGCGTCCGGGGTGACCCCGGTGTCGCGCCAGTGCGCGGCCAGCGCGACCATCACGGCGAAGAGCGCCGGCTGGACGACGTCCACGCGGTCGAGCGTCGGCGCGCCGGGCGCGCCGGGCGCGCCGCGCAGCACCTCGGTCAGGGACCAGTCGGTGTGCGGGGCGAGCGCCCGTTCGCAGGCGGCGATGGCGGCGGCGAACGGCGCGGAGGCGTCGAGCGCCGCCGCGGCCATGCCGGCCCACTGCGAGCCCTGGCCGGGGAAGACGAAAACCGTACGGCCGCCGCGCGCCCGGTCCCGCACGGCGTCGGGCGCGGGTTCGCCCGCCGCGAGGGCGTCCAGCCGGCCGAGGAGCGCGTCGCGGTCGCGGCCGACGACTGCTGCCCGGAAGGGCAGGGCGGGGCGGGTGGTGGCGAGCGCACGGGCCGGGGCGGCGGCGCCCCCGTCGGGGCCGGCCCGCAGGTGCTCGCCCAGTCGGCGCGCCTGTCGGCGCAGGGCCGCGGGGGTCATGGCGGAGAGCAGCCACGGAACGGTGGTCCCGGTGTCCTCGGAGGGTTCGCCGTCCGTGCCGTCGGGCCTCGGGCCGGCGTCGGCGGCGGGTGCTTCCTCCAGGACGGCATGGGCGTTGGTGCCGCTCATGCCGAACGCGGAGACGCCGGCCCGGCGCGGCCGGTTCCCGTCCGGGGCGTCCCAGGGGCGGGCGTCCGCGAGCAGCCGGACCGCGCCGGCCGACCAGTCCACCCGGCTGGACGCCTCCTGTGCGTGCAGGGTGCCGGGGAGCACGCCGTTGCGCAGTGCGAGCACCGTCTTGATGACCCCGGCGACCCCGGCGGCGGCCTGGGTGTGCCCGATGTTGGACTTCAGCGATCCCAGCCACAGCGGACGCCCGGCGGGCCGGTCCTGGCCGTAGGTGGCCAGCAGGGCCTGCGCCTCGATGGGGTCGCCGAGCACGGTGCCGGTGCCGTGCCCCTCGACCAGGTCGATATCGGCGCCGGACAGTCCTGCCGCGGCCAGCGCGGTCCTGATCACCCGCTGCTGCGCGGGGCCGCTCGGAGCGGTGAGGCCGTTGCTGGCACCGTCCTGGTTCACCGCGGTGCCCCGTACGAGGGCGAGGACCGGATGTCCGAGGCGGCGCGCGTCGGAGAGGCGTTCCACGAGCAGGACGCCCACCCCTTCGCCCCAGCCCGTGCCGTTCGCCCCTTCGGCGAAGGAGCGGCAGCGGCCGTCGGGCGACAGGCCCTGCTGACGGCTGAACTCGACGAAGACGTCCGGGCTCGCCATCACCGCGGCGCCGCCGACCAGGGCGAACGAGCAGTCGCCGGCGCGCAGTGCCTGGCCGGCCAGGTGCAGTGCCACCAGCGAGGACGAGCAGGCCGTCTCCACGGTCACGGCGGGGCCGCCGAGTCCGAGGGTGTAGGCGACGCGGCCGGAGGCGACGCTGGTGACCGTGCCGCTGAGGAGGTGCCCCTCGATCTCGTCGGACGGGTTCTGCGGGCCGGTGCCGTAGCCCTGGGCGGCGACGCCGACGTAGACGCCGCCCTCGCTGCCGCGGACCGACGCGGGGTCGAGTCCGGCCCGCTCCAGTGCCTCCCAGCTGGTTTCGAGGAGCAGTCGCTGCTGCGGGTCCATGGCCAGTGCTTCGCGCGGGGAGATGCCGAAGAACTCCGCGTCGAACTCGGCCGCGCCGTCCAGGAATCCGCCCCCGGTGGTGTAGAAGGTGCCCGGGTGCAGGGGGTCCGGGTCGTAGAGGGTGTCCAGCGGCCAGCCGCGGTCGGCGGGCAGCGCGGCGACCGCGTCCACTCCGTCGGCCACCAGCTGCCACAGGTCCTCGGGCGAGCGGACGCCGCCCGGGAACCGGCAGGCCATCGAGACGATCGCCAGGGGTTCGTCGGCCGCCGCGGGCCCGGCCGCGCCGCCGGCGGCGGCCGCGGAGTCCGTCGCGGCCGTGCCGGTCGTGCCGTCGGCGTCCGGTCCGGTGCCGCTCAACTCGGCGAAGAGGTGGGCGGCGAGGGCGGCTGCCGTCGGGTGGTCGAAGACGGTGGTGAACGCGAGCGGCAGAGCGGTGGCCGCGACCAGCCGGTTGCGGAGTTCGACGGCGGTGAGCGAGTCGAAGCCCAGCTCGCGGAACGGGCGGTCGGCGATGAGGCCGGCGGCCGACTCGTGGCCCAGCACGGCGGCCGCTTCGCTCCGCACCAGTTCCGTCAGCAGTTTGCGGCCCTCGGGCTCGGACAGTCGGTGCAGCCGGTGCAGCCACGACGGGTCGCCGCCCGTGCCGGGTCCGGACCCGGCGGAGGTGTCCGGGTCCGCGGGGTCGCCGTCCGCCGCCCGGGGCTCCGGGGCGGCCGACAGGCCGCGCAGCAGCGCACTGTCCCTGACCGAGCCGAAGGTCGGCGCGAAGCGGCTCCAGTCCAGCTCGGCGACGACCGGTTCGCCCTCGTCCAGGGTCAGCGCCAGGCCGAGCGAGGAGAGCGCCGCTGCCGGGGCCATCGGCACCAGCCCGTGACGGCGCAGGCCGTCGCCGACCGCGCCCTCGGCCATGCCCGCTCCGGCCCAGGGGCCCCAGGCCACCGAGGTCGCCGTCAGGCCCCGGCCGCGCCTCGCCGCGGCGAGGCCGTCCAGGTAGGCGTTGGCTGCCGCGTAGGCGCCCTGGCCGCCGCTGCCCCAGGTGCCCGAGATCGAGGAGAACAGCACGAAGGCGTCCAGCGGGCGGTCTTCGAACAGGGCGTCGAGGTGGGCCGCGCCGCACGTCTTGGCCGCCGTCCGCCGGGCCAGTTCCTCCGGCGTGCAGTCCATCAGCGCGGTGTCCGAGGTGAGTCCGGCGGTGTGCACCACGGCCCGTACGGTGTCGCCCTCGTCGCGCAGCCGCCCCAGGACCCGCTCCAGCGCGGTGCGGTCGGCGACGTCGCAGGCCAGCAGGGTGCTCCGGGCGCCGAGCGCCGCCAGGGCGTCGACCAGCGCGTCGGCTCCGGGGGCCTCGGGGCCCCGCCGGCCGAGGAGGACGAGGTGTTCCGCGCCGCGCTCCGCGAGCCAGCGCGCCACCTGGGCGCCGAGGCCTCCGGTGCCGCCGGTGACGAGGACCGTGCCGCGCGGCGTCCACGGTGCGGGCGCGGGTGTCGCGGGCTCCGGCGCGGGGACGAGTCGACGGCCCAACGGTGCCGGCGCGCGTACGGCCACCTGGTCCTCGCCGTCCCGTCCGGCCAGCACCGCGCACAGCCCGTCCAGCGCGGGCCCGTCCAGCAGGTCCGGCAGGTCGACCAGGCCGCCCCAGCGCAGCGGGTGCTCCAGTGCCGCCACCCGGCCCAGGCCCCACACCTGGGCCTGCTCGGGGCGGACCTCCTCCGTGCCGTCGGCTGCCACCGCGCCGCGGGTGGCGCACCACAGGGGTGCGTCGATGCCGCTGTCGCCCAGGGCCTGGAGCAGCAGCAGGGTCCCGGTCAGGCAGGCGTCGAGCATCGGCAGGCCAGGGCGGGGGCCCTGGGCCAGGGCCAGCAGCGACAGGACGCCCTCCAAGGAGCCGAACTCCGCAAGTAGCGAGGCCAGTTCGGCGCGTTCGGCGGCGGCCCCGACCCGGATCACGGCCACGTCGGCGCCGTGTCCGGCGAGCGCCTGTTCGCAGGCGAGTGCGGTGTCCTCGGCACCGGGTCCGTCCGGGGTGACGAGCAGCCAGCGGCCGGAGAGGCGGGGCTCCGCGGGCGCGGTGAGCGGCTCCCATGCGATGCGGTAGCGGCGGGGGCCGACGGGGACCTCGGTCTCCCGGCGGGAGCGCCGGGCGGCGGGGGCCGGGTCCGGCGCGGCCACCGGCCAGAAGCGCCTGCGCTGGAAGGCGTAGGTGGGCAGGTCGACCCGCCGCACGTCGGTGCCGCTCCAGCCCGCCGACCAGTCCACCGCCACGCCGCGCAGGTGCAGCGAGGCGAGTGCGGTGCGGACCGCGTCCGGCTCCCCGCGGCCGTCGCGCAGCAGCGGCACCGTCCCGGGGCCGCCGGGGCCGCCGGGGGTGGGCGTGGCGTCGGGGAGGCAGGCGTGAAGCATGCCGGACAGCACGCCGCCCGGTCCGAGTTCGAGGTACGTCGTCGCGCCCTCGGCCCGCAGCCGGCGGGCCCCTTCCAGGAAACGCACGGTGCCCCGGACGTGGCGCACCCAGTGCTCGGGGGAACGGAGTTCCGCGGCCGTGGCCGTGCGCCCGGTCAGGTTGGAGACGATCTCGATGCCGGGCGCGTGGTAGGTCAGCGACTCGGCCACGTCCCGGAACGCGTCGAGCATCCCGTCCATCCGGGCGGAGTGGAACGCGTGGCTCACGCTCAGCCGGCGGGTGCGCCGTCCGCGGGAGCGGAACGCCCCGGCCAGGCGTAGCACCGCGTCCGCGTCACCGGACAGGACCACGGAGGTGGGCCCGTTGACGGCGGCGATGTCCACCGCGTCCCGGCCCGGGTCCCGGTCCGCTTCCGTCTCCGGGAGGAGGTGCCCGGTGCGGTCGTCCAGCAGGGCCTGGTGTACTTCCTCCTCGGTGGCCTCCACCGCCACCATCGCCCCGCCCTCGGGCAGTTCGTCCATGAGCCGGCCCCGGGCCGTTACCAGCGCGCAGGCATCGGGCAGGTCCAGCACGCCCGCCGCGTGGGCGGCGGCGAGTTCGCCGACGGAGTGCCCCATCAGCAGGTCGGGCCGCACACCCCAGTGCTGCACGAGCCGGAACAGCGCCGTCTCCAGGGCGAACAACGCGGGCTGGGTGTACCGGGTGCGGTCGAGCAGCGCCGCACCGGGGGTTCCGGGCTCGGCGAACAGGATGTCGCGCAGGGGCAGGTCGAGGTGCGGGTCCAGGCCGGTCAGCACCTCGTCGAGGGCGTCGGCGAACACCGGGTCGTCGCGGTAGAGCTCCGCGCCGGCTCCGGGCCGCTGGCTGCCCTGTCCCGGGAAGAGGAAGGCGGTCCGGCCGGAGCGTATGGCGCCTCCGGTGAGCAGGTTGCCCGCTGCTGTGCCGCGCGCGAGTGCGGTGAGCGAGCGTCGGACGGATACCCGGTCCCGTCCCAGGACGGCGGCCCGGTGTTCGAGCGGGGCTCGTCCCGTGGCCAGCGAGTAGGCGACGTCCGCCAGTTCGGCGTCCGGGTCGGCATCGAGCCGGCTCAGCAGCCGGCCGGCCTGTGCCCGCAGGGCCTCCGCTGCGCCGGCCGAGAGCAGCAGCGGCACGGGTGGGGCGGCACGGCGCGCGGTGGCCGTCGTGGCGGTGTCCGGGGCGGGCACGGCCGAGGTGTCGGTCCGCTCCGGGGCGGGCGCGACCGCGACGGCCGGTGCCTGCTCGATGATCGCGTGCACGTTGGTGCCGCTGATGCCGAACGACGACACGCCTGCCCGGCGTGGGTTCCCGGTCTCCGGCCACGGGGTGTGCGCGGTGAGCAGGCGGATGGCACCGTCGGACCAGTCGACGTGCGGGTTCGGCGTCCCGGCGTGCAGGGTTCCCGGCAGTTCGCCGTGGCGGATGGCCAGCACCATCTTCATCACTCCGGCCACCCCGGCCGCCGCCTGGGTGTGCCCGATGTTCGACTTCACGGAGCCGAGCCACAGCGGCCGGTCCGCCGGGCGCGCCGGCCCGTGGACGGCCTGGAGCGCCTGCGCTTCGATGGGGTCGCCGAGCCTCGTGCCGGTGCCGTGGGCCTCGATCGCGTCGATCTGGTCGGCGCGCAGCGCGGCGTCGGCCAGCGCGGCGCGGATGACCTGCTGCTGGGACGGGCCGTTGGGGGCGGTGAGCCCGTTGCTGGCGCCGTCCTGGTTCACGGCGGTGCCGCTGACCAGCGCGAGTACGGGGTGGCCGTGGCGCAGGGCGTCGCTGTGGCGCTCCAGCAGCAGCACTCCGGCGCCCTCGCCCCAGCCCGTGCCGTCCGCGTCCGCCGAGAACGCCTTGCACCGTCCGTCGGCGGCGAGCCCGCGCTGACGGCTGAACTCCACGAAGAGCCGCGGGGTGCTCATCACCGTCACCCCGCCCGCGAGGGCCTGCTCGCAGTCGCCGCGCCGCAGTGCCTGCACGGCCAGGTGGAGCGCCACCAGCGACGAGGAGCACGCGGTGTCGACGGTGAGCGAGGGTCCCTGGAGGCCGAGGACGTAGGACAGCCGCCCGGACAGCACGCTGGCCGTGTTCCCGGTCAGCAGATGGCCCTCGGACACGCCCTCGGCGCCCTGCAGCAGCGCGGAGTAGTCCTGGCCGTTGGTACCGATGTAGACGCCGACCTGCCGGTCCTTCAGCGCGGTCGGGTCCTGCCCGGAGCCCTCGACCGCCTCCCAGGCGGTCTCCAGGAGCAGCCGCTGCTGCGGGTCCATGGCCAGTGCCTCGCGCGGCGAGATGCCGAAGAACTCCGCGTCGAACTCGGGGGCGTCGTGCAGGAAGCCGCCCTGCCTGCTGTACGTGGTGCCGGCGTGGTCGGGGTCGGGGTCGTACAGCCCCTCGGTGTCCCAGCCCCGGTTCGACGGCCAGTCGCCGACGGCGTCGGTGCCATTCGAGAGCAGGTGCCAGAAGTCCTCGGGCCCTGCGACCCCGCCGGGGAAGCGGCAGCCCATGCCGACGATCGCGATCGGCTCGTTGCCGCCGGGTGCCGCCGCCCGGCTCGCCCCGGCATCGACGGAGCCGGCGGGCCCGGCGGTGCCGCTCGCGGCGTCCGGCAGGTCCAGGTCCGCGAGCAGCCGGTCGGCCAGTGCCGACGGTGTGGGATGGTCGAACAGGACGGTGGCGGGCAGCGCCAGTGCGGTGACGGCGGCGAGCCGGTTGCGCAGCTCCACCGCCGTCAGCGAGTCGAAGCCGAGCGCGGAGAACGCCTTTCCGGGCTGGACCGTGTCGACGTCGGGGTGGCGCAGGACCGTCGCCGCGTGGGTGCGTACCAGTTCGGTGAGGGTCCTGACCCGGTCCTCGTGGCGCGGCAGTACGGCGATCTGCTGCCGCAGGGCGTCGGCGGAGTCGCCGCCTTCCCGGGCCGCCGACGGTGCGGTGGTGTCCTGGACGGGCCTCGCGGCAGCCGGGTCCGGTATCCCGTGGAGGAGGGCGGCGGTCCACCGGCCCCTGCCCGTGGCGAAGCGCCTCCAGTCGACATCGGCGACCACGACCAGTTCGTCGTCCTCCGCGAGTGCCCGGCCGATCGCGGTGACGGCCGTTTCGGGCTCCATCACCGGCATGCCGAAGTCCCGCAGCCGTGCGGCGACCTCGTCCGCCAGCATGCCCGGCCCGGCCCAGGCGCCCCAGGCCACGGACGTGCCGGGCAGCCCGGCGGCCCGGCGGGCGGCGACGAGTGCGTCGACGGCCGCGTTGGCGGCCGCGTAGTTGCCCTGCCCGGCGTTGCCCACGACGCCCATCACCGACGAGAACACCACGAAGGCCGACAGGTCGAGACCCGCGGTGGCCTCGTGCAGGTTCCGTGCGGCGGTCAGCTTGGCGCGCAGCACCACGGCGAGCCGCGCGGGGTCCAGCGCGTCGAGCACACCGTCGTCGAGGACGCCCGCCGCGTGGATGACGGCGGACAGCGGGTATCGCGCCGGGATGTCGGCGAGCAGCGCCGCCAGTGCGGCCGGGTCTGCGACGTCGCAGGCCGCGAAGGCTGTTTCGGCGCCCAGCGCCGTCAGTTCCTCCCGCAGCGCGTCCGTACCGGGTGCGTCGGCACCGCGACGGCTGACCAGCAGCAGCCGCTCCGCGCCCTGGCCCGCGAGCCAGCGCGCCGTGTGCGAGCCGACGCCACCGGTGCCACCGGTGACGAGGACCGTGCCCTGCCATCGCGGTCGCGTCCGCACCCGGACGGCCGCGTCGTCCGCGCCACCCGTACGGGCCTTCGGCTGCGCGGACGACGCGGGCCGGAGACGGCGTCCGTGGACCCCGGTGGAGCGCACCGCCACCTGTTCCTCATCGGCCATGGCTCCCGCGAGCACCGCGCACAAGCGGCGGGCGGCCCGTACGTCCAGGACCTCGGGCAGGTCGATCAGACCGCCCCGGCGATGCGGGTGCTCCAGTGCCAGCGTCCGGCCCAGGGCGGCGGACGCGGCCTGGCCGACGTGTCCGGGCCGTTCCGCACCGCCCAGGACCGCCGTTCCCTTCGTCAGCGTCCAGAGCCGGGCGTGGATACCCGCGTCCTCCAGCGCCTGGGCCAGGGCGAGGGTCAGCGCCGGACCACCGGGCAGGTCGGGGTGTTCGGGATGGGGGCGCTCCTCCCAGGACAGCAGGGACAGCACGCCGGCGATCGGCTGCTCCCCGGCGGTCTTCGTGAGCAGAGCGGCCATTTGTTCGCGGGTCGCGCCCGGATCGGCGACGACGCACGGGAGGAGGTCGGCTCCGGCCTCGCCGAGAGTGCCCAGGACGGCCGCCGCGTCGTCGCCCTCGGGACGCAGGGCGAGCCAGCGACCGGGGAGGCCGTCCGCCGGCGCGACCGACAGGGGTGCCCAGGCAACGTGGTAGCGCCAGGATCCCGCCCTCCGTTCACGGCTCCTGGCGGAGCGCCAGGTCGCCAGGGCGGGCAGGACTTCGTCCAGGGCTTCACGGTCGACCCCGAGGGTTTCGGCGAGTTGGGCGGGGTCCTGTAGTTCCAGGTCGTCCCAGCGGTCTTCGGCGGGGGCGGCCGGGACGGCGGCCGGGGCCGTCAGCCAGTAGCGCCGCCGCTGGAAGGCGTACGTCGGCAGGTCCACCCGCCGGCCCGCCGGGAACACACCCGACCAGTCCACCTCCAGTCCGCACTCCCACCCGCGGCCCACCGCACGCAGTACCTGAGCCAGGCCACCTTCCTCACGCCGCAACGTCCCCAGCACCGCGGCGTCCACACCAGCGGCCTCCACCGACTCCCCCACCGCCACGCCCAACACCGGGTGCGGGCCGGCCTCGATGAAGACGCGGTGCCCGGCCGCGAGGAGCCCGCAGGTCGTCTGCTCGAACTCGACGGTCTCCCGCAGATTGCGGTACCAGTACTCCGCGTCCAGGGCCTTCGTGTCCAACAGGCCACCCGTCACGCTCGAATAGAACGGCACGGCACCGGAACGAGGCACGATGCCGGCCAGATCGGACAGCAACCGCTCACGGATCTCCTCCACGTGCGCGGAATGCGACGCGTAGTCGACCTCGATCACACGCGCCCGCACCCCCTCACCCATCAGCCCGTCGACCAGTGCCGT
>NZ_JBITFB010000083.1:0-12312 GCF_044455625.1 Kitasatospora sp. NPDC051164
CCGCCACCCTGGACGCCACCGGCACCGGCACCTTCACCACCACCGACCTCGGCGTCGGCATCCACGCGCTGATCGCCGTCTACAGCGGCGACACCAGCTTCAACGGCTCGACCTCTCCGGTGGACGCTCAGACCGTGAACACGGCCGACACCACAACGGTGTTGACGTCCCTGCCCGACCCGTCGGTGTTCGGCCAGGCCAAGGTGCTGACCGCCACCGTTACCGCGGCGGCTCCCGGTGCCGGCATCCCCACCGGGACGGTGTCATTCTTCGACGGCGTCACCCTGCTGGGCACCGCCACGCTGGACGCCACCGGCACCGGCACCTTCACCACCACCGACCTCGGCGTCGGCATCCACGCGCTGATCGCCGTCTACAGCGGCGACACCGCCTTCAACGGCTCGACCTCTCCGGTGGACACCCAGACCGTGAACACGGCGGACACCACCACGGCGTTGACCTCGGCACCCGACCCGTCGGTGTTCGGCCAGCCCAAGGTCCTCACCGCCACCGTCACCGCGGCGGCTCCCGGAGCCGGCACCCCCACCGGCACGGTGTCCTTCTTCGACGGCGCCACCCTGCTGGGCACTGGCACTGTCGCCGCGGGCGTGGCCACCTTCACCACCACAGACCTCGCCGTCGGCACCCACGCCCTCACCGCCGCCTACAGCGGCGACACCGCCTTCAACGGCTCCACCTCCCCCGTCGACGCCCAGACCGTCAACACGGCCGACACCACAACGGTGTTGACGTCCCTGCCCGACCCGTCGGTGTTCGGCCAGCCCAAGGTGCTGACCGCCACCGTCACCGCGGCGGCTCCCGGAGCCAGCATCCCCACCGGCACGGTGTCCTTCTTCGACGGCGCCACCCTGCTGGGCACCGCCACCCTGGACCCCACCGGCACCGGCACCTTCACCACCACCGACCTCGCCGTCGGCACCCACGCCCTCACCGCCGTCTACAGCGGCGACACCAGCTTCAACGGCTCCACCTCACCCATCGACGCCCAGACCGTCACCACGGCCGACACCACCACGGCGTTGACCTCGGCACCCGACCCGTCGGTGTTCGGCCAGGCCAAGTTGCTGACCGCCACCGTCACCGCCACCGCCCCCGGAGCCGGCACCCCCACCGGCACGGTGTCCTTCTTCGACAGCGCCACCCTGCTGGGCACCGCCACCCTGGACGCCACCGGCACCGGCACCTTCACCACCACCGACCTCGGCGTCGGCATCCACGCGCTGACCGCCGTCTACAGCGGCGACACCGCCTTCAACGGCTCGACCTCGCAGGTGGACACCCAGACCGTGAACACGGCGGACACCACCACGGCGTTGACCTCGGCACCCGACCCGTCGGTGTTCGGCCAGCCCAAGGTCCTCACCGCCACCGTCACCGCGGCGGCTCCCGGAGCCGGCACCCCGACCGGGACGGTGTCCTTCTTCGACGGCGCCACCCTGCTGGGCACTGGCACTGTCGCCGCGGGCGTGGCCACCTTCACCACCACAGACCTCGCCGTCGGCACCCACGCCCTCACCGCCGCCTACAGCGGCGACACCGCCTTCAACGGCTCCACCTCCCCCGTCGACGCCCAGACCGTCAACACGGCCGACACCACAACGGTGTTGACGTCCCTGCCCGACCCGTCGGTGTTCGGCCAGCCAGTGAGCCTGACGGCGACCGTCAGCGTCGTCGCCCCCGGGGGCGGCATCCCCACCGGCACGGTCACGTTCTTCATCGGCGGCATCCCCCAGGCACCGGTCACCCTGTCCGGCGGCGTAGCCACCCTGACCACTGCCGCCCTCAGTGTTGGCGTGCACCCGATCAGGGCCACCTACAACGGGAGCGGCAACTACAACACCTCCACCTCGGCGACCATCACTCAGACGGTCACCAAGGCCAGCACCACCACGGCGCTGACCTCGGCACCCGACCCGTCGGTGTTCGGCCAGCCCAAGGTGCTGACCGCCACCGTCACCGCCACCGCCCCCGGTGCCGGCACCCCCACCGGCACGGTGTCCTTCTTCGACGGCGTGACCCTGCTGGGCACCGCCACGCTGGACGCCACCGGCACCGGCACCTTCACCACCACCGACCTCGGCGTCGGCATCCACGCGCTGATCGCCGTCTACGCCGGAAACCCCAGCTTCAACGGCTCCACATCCCCCGTCGACGCCCAGGCGGTCACCACGGCCGACACCACAACGGTGTTGACCTCGGCACCCGACCCGTCGGTGTTCGGCCAGCCCAAGGTCCTCACCGCCACCGTCACCGCCACCGCCCCCGGTGCCGGCACCCCCACCGGCACGGTGTTGTTCTTCGACGGCGCCACCCTGCTGGGCACTGGCACTGTCGCCGCGGGCGTGGCCACCTTCACCACCACCGACCTCGCCGTCGGCACCCACGCCCTCACCGCCGCCTACAGCGGCGACACCGCCTTCAACGGCTCCACCTCCCCCGTCGACGCCCAGACCGTCACCAAGGCCAACACCACAACGGTGTTGACGTCCCTGCCCGACCCGTCGGTGTTCGGCCAGGCCAAGGTGCTGACCGCCACCGTCACCGCGGCGGCTCCCGGTGCCGGCACCCCGACCGGGACGGTGTCATTCTTCGACGGCGTCACCCTGCTGGGCACTGGCACTGTCGCCGCGGGCGTGGCCACCTTCACCACCACCGACCTCGCCGTCGGCACCCACGCCCTCACCGCCGCCTACAGCGGCGACACCGCCTTCAACGGCTCCACATCCCCCGTCGACGCCCAGACCGTCACCAAGGCCAACACCACCACCACGGTGACTACTGCGCCGAACCCCTCGGTGTTCGGCCAGCCAGTGAGCCTGACGGCGACCGTCAGCGTCGTCGCCCCCGGGGGCGGCATCCCCACCGGCACGGTCACGTTCTTCATCGGCGGCATCCCCCAGGCGCCGGTCACCCTGTCCGGCGGCGTAGCCACCCTGACCACTGCCGCCCTCAGTGTTGGCGTGCACCCGATCAGGGCCACCTACAACGGGAGCGGCAACTACAACACCTCCACCTCGGCGACCATCACTCAGACGGTCACCAAGGCCAGCACCACCACGGCGCTGACCTCGGCGCCGAACCCGTCGGTGCACAGGCAGTTGGTGACCCTGACAGCGACCGTCACCGCCACCGCCCCCGGAGCCGGCACCCCCACCGGCAAGGTGACGTTCTTCGACGGCGCCACCCTGCTGGGCCACGCCACCCTCTCCGGCGGCGTGGCCACCTTCACCACCTCCGCCCTCGGCATCGGCATCGGCATCCACGCGCTGATCGCCGTCTACGCCGGAAACCCCAGCTTCAACGGCTCCACCTCACCCATCCACGCCCAGATAGTGCTCTGAGCACATGAACCCACCCGGGTCGGCCTTCGGGCCGGCCCGGGTGAGGCATGTCCGGGGTGCGTGCACGACATTCCGGTACGCGCACTCGGTTCTCCAGTCCGGCTTCCCCTGACGCCCACTCGACGAGGCGGGGGCCTGCCGAGTCGACCCTGGACCTGCACGGTATGCGGTCGGCCCGGATCAACGAGGTCGATGCCGACGACGTCATCGCCACCGCTGCGCTATGGCCTCCCCCGACAGGGCCGGTGCAGATCACGCCGCGAGATGCTGACTACCAACTGGCTGCCGCCCCAGAGTCGACCGCAGACCATCATGACCGCGATCCACCACCACTCGCCGTCACTCGTCCTGAGCGCGTAACCCCAGTCCAGCGCACTCGTCCCCCTGGTTTCAGCTTGTCGCTTAAGGAAAGGGAGGGCGCGGGTGCGCTGTCGTCGCTGCGTCGTTGCATCTCAAGGAAGACGTCGATCAGGTTGAGATGTGGTGCGCCTCCGGGAATACCGGATCGCAGCGTCTTCAGGAGCTTGGCGGTGAACAAGCCGTGCTCGCCGTCGGTTAGCGAGTCCTGAGTACGAGCTACTGCCACTTCCTGCCGCAGGTCTACCACCGCTGCGGCGAGGGCCGGGAGCTGTTGCCGGGGCCGCAGGATGCGGACCGCCTGGCGGGGCTTCGCCCGGCCTCCGCTGTTCAGGCGGCAGGATCCGCCCGGCGTGCGGTGTCGCTGCTCGCGGCGGCCTTCGACCGGTGCGAGCGCACTGCTCGGTGCAGCAGGGCGGCTTCGGCGAGCGCGACGACAATGGCCAGCGCGTTGAACACCGGGGCGCTCACCATGCCGCCGATGCCGCTCGCGACGAGGGGGATGACCGCGCCCGGGGCGGCCAGGACGAAGGCGAGAGCCGGCAGCGCGGCTGAGCTGTCGAACGGGTCGTTCCACGGCTGGAGCGCCTGCCACACGGCCAGGGCCACGAGGACGACGGCGTAGAGCGCGAAGAGCACACGGGCGGCGGAAGGACGCCGGCGGAAAGGGGTCACGGACCGGATGATGTCACGTGCGAAGTACCGGTCCAGTTCCAGTACCGGTGACTTTGGTCTGGTTTGGTCGTTGGGCGGTGTCGGCGTACATGTCGAACTGCCCAGCCAGGTACACGTGAACGCGCCCACTGCGCCGTAGGTGATCACACGGCTACGTCTTGCTGTTGCTCATGCCATTGGTGGTGCGGCCGGACCCGGCAGTCCGAGAAGTCGAGCGAGCGCGGCGGTAACGGAGTCGGCGTGGTCGGGCAGATGTCCGGTGACCCAGTCGGCCGCCAGTGTGAGGAAGTCGGCCAGGTCGCGTTCGGCGTCGGCGAGAAGGTGGCCGAGCTTGGTTACGGGCAGTTCGATCAGCGGGCTGTCGTGCCGGCAGGTGTCGACGGTGAGCCGGACGGTGTCGCCGATGCGTTCGGCGAGCGGTGACACGGGATCGTGGCCGAACCAGAGCGGGCCGCCGTCGTTGATCAGCCGGTGCCAGTCCCGCCAGTCTTCCAGCCCGTCGCAGAAGAGGGACCAGGCCGCCAGCCGGAAGAGAAAGGGCAGCGCGGGCGGCCGACCGGTCGGCCACGACACCGACCTCTACAAAGAGCGCAACACCGTCGAGCGCCTGATAAACCGGCTGAAGGCGTGGCGGGGCATCGCCACCCGATGCGACAAGACACCCGACAGTTACCTCGCAGGCCTCCACCTCCGCGCCTCGATGATCTGGATCGACGACCTCATAAGCACGGCCGAATGATCCCAACATCACACAGGGCCTAATACTCCCGTCACACTTTGAGATCTGATTGGATGACTCTCGGGCTGCCGGCCTGGGTGGCTCGTGGAGGCGGGGGCTGATGCGCGAGCGTGCGGTGATCCTGAATGAGTTGGCGCAGGGGCTGCGTCCCATCTCGCAAGGCATCGACTGGTTCGAGGACCTGCCGAGTGCCGAACAGTCTCTTGCGCTGCGGGATCTCGCCCAGTTCTGTGTGCAGGCGCGCGCCACCAGCGACGACGGCCCGGAGGCCATCCGCCGGTCCGGGATCCGGCCAACCCACACCCCGGCAGTGCTGATCACGGGCGGACGGATCGAACATCAGCTGGGAAAGATCGCCAGGTTGGATCCCGTCTACGAGCGAACCAAGGCGTTCCGGCTGCTGGTCGAGGTCTTGAGTATCGCGGATGCACGGCGGCGGGCACGGTCCTGCATCCACGGATGCGGCCATGAGTGGCACCAGTTGGCATCCGACAGAGAACGGGGAACGACCACCGCGTGATCATCGGAGGTTATGTGGACTCCTGAAGATCGTGCGGTGGCCGGGTACACCCTCACCGGCACCCCCCTCCCCCTGCCCGGCGGCGAAACCCTCGCCCAGTACTACCAGCGCGTCATCGGCACTATCGAGGACGGCGGCGAAGCCACAGCCCCGTGAAAACCCGGGTGTGCTGCCGGCCTCGCCGGCAGCACACCCGGAGCAACGGCGGTACATCGCCCGCGGCCGTCCCACGCACCTCGCAACACCGGCGAGGCGTAGCCCGGCGCGCGATTGGGTCACACGGACGCTTGCCTGCCGTGGGCGACGAGAAGAAGACGTCCACGTACCCGGACCGGCTGGTGGCGGCGCAGCGGGTGCTGGTGGCCGTGCAGGCCGAGCGGCGGGCCTCTCATGTGGGGTGGGGGGGACGAGTTCTGGACCGAGTTGTCAGGCGAGGACCGGGTCATCGCCCGCAGCCGGCTGAACCACATCGACGACGGGCCGGCTGAGGAAGCGGCGGCGTAGCGGGCAGGGTCATCGAACGCGATGGCGTCGGCCGCCTGGTGGTGGTCGACGCCATCGGTGCCTGTCAGGAAGTTCCTGAGCTGTCATCAGGACGTCGGGCCGTGGTCACTGGGGTCGCGGGAAGTGCCGGGCGCGGGCTTCGGCCCGCCGGCAGGCCGGCGCAGCTCTTCGTTGAGGCGCAGGGCTTCCTCGAGTTGGTCTTCGAGGATGATGATGCGGCAGGCGGCGTCGATGGCGGTGCCCTGGTCGACGAGGTCGCGGGCGCGCATCGCGATGCGCAGCTGGTAGCGGGAGTAGCGGCGGTGGCCGCCCTCGGAGCGCAGGGGGGTGATGAGGCCGTGTTCGCCGAGGGAGCGCAGGAAGCCGGGTGTGGTGCCGGTCATGTCGGCGGCGCGGCCCATGGTGTAGGCGGGGTAGTCCTCGTCGTCGAAGTTGCTGACGGCGTCAGGGGTGTGGGGTCCGGTGGTGGTCGTGGTCACTGCACCTGTCTCTGTGTGGGTTCGGGGACGCGCTGAGGGGCCCCGGTGCCGTAGCGGCTCCGGGGCCCCGAGGGGGAACAACACCATCTACCGGCCCTGGGCCGGTCCTTGTGTTCGCACTGCCCCGGGGGTGGGGGTGTGCGGGGATCGCGTATGCGTGACCGGAAACCACCGTCCTTGCCTTGGGGTCTGCGGTGTCCGCCCGGGTGAATACCTCACGGGCCGGGCGATCCTGATGGCGGTCTGTCCCTCCGTTCACCCTCTGTACTGACTGGGAACTGGGAACTGCGTACTGCCGGTTACTGCTGCACTGCGACTATCGGGTACTACTGTGGCCCTCCCGGGCCGCCTGGTGCGGTGGTCGGCCCCGTCGCCTGTCCTGCTCACCTGCTCGGCTTGGAACCCCACTGCCGCACCTCCCAGTACGCGCGCCCGCAGCCCTGGCGCCTTTACTGGGATACCGCGTCCTGCGACTGCTGGTACCGCTCCACTCAACTTCACCTGCTGGTACTACACCTGCACTTGCCGTGGTACCGCTCGGTGGCGGCCCCTGATGCCTGCGGGCCGCCCGGCCCGGCCGCCAGTCCTGTCGCCGTCCTGCACCTGCTCTGGCTTCAGGGCTCCACCGCCGGGCCGCCTGCGAACTTCCGTACTGCCGACCGCCAGTTCGTGTCTGGCGGGTACCGCTTGACTGCGTCTACGAGAGAAACACTAACCACAGCCACCGACAATGTCTACTCCGGCCATCACAGATTTTTCAGCACCCAGGGAGAAGATAGTCTGCGCCCGGCTGAACCGGCCCCTTGGCCGGGCCCAGAGAAGCTGGTGGTGCGGCACGAACGCAAGCACCTGCTCGACGTCGGCCGGATCCACGCCGCTTTCGTCACCGACGCCCGCGCCCGGGGCGAGGCATGCGGCCCGCTCGACCTCCTGCCCGCCCCGGAGCTGCCCGCCGGCGAGGGCGGGGTGTGCCGGCCCGCCGCCCACCTAGCCGACACCGCCGGCACCGGCGACGAACAGGCCGCACCGATCTGGCACGCGCTCGGCAGCCGCGGCGGCCGTGCGGGTGGCGAGTGGACTGCGCTGTAGGCGGCGGGTGGGAACCGCGAAGGCACGGTCCGAGCACGGGCCACCCCAGTGCAGGCTGGTTGGCCATGGGTCAGCGGTGGTGGGCGAGGAGGTCGATGGAGGGGAACCAAGGTGTCCGACCCCGGACGGCTGCTGCAGCCGACGTTCGCGACGGCAGGGGCCGATGCGGAGCGCCGCAGCCGTGGGCGGTGCGCCGCCGGGCACGTCCGTGCATTTGGTCTAGATTGCCCGGCTATGGGAGACAGCGGTGGGATCAGTCGTCGCGTGGTCCTCAAGGCCGTCGCCGGCCTCGCGGTGGCAACCGACGAAATCGCGGCAGGGCGGCGCGCGGTGGCGGTATCGACGTTCCCGCAGCCCGCGGCGTCGGCCTCGCAGCCGGTGCACAGCTCGATGCCGGTTGTCGCGCAGACGCTCGACGTCCGTTTCACGGACGTCTCCGTGCCGGGCTACGGCCGGGTCACCACGCGGACCTACAACGGGACGATCCCGGGGCCGACCCTGCGCGTGCGCGGCGGGGACACCCTGCGACTGACGCACCCAACCCGCCCCACCGCGGCGGCCACAACACCCCGCACCACCCCAACAGCTTCAACCTGCACACCCACGGGATGCACGTCTCCCCCTCCGGGGACGCCGACAACGTCGTGCGCGAGTTCGCACCGCGCACCCCGGAGCAGGTCACCGCCGGCGCCCCGGAACCGCGGTACACGACAACCGTCCACGTCCCGGCCGACCACCCCGCCGGCACCTACTGGTACCACCCGCACCTGCACGGATCCATCGCCGAGCAGATCGTCGGCGGCATGAGCGGGGTGATCATCATCGAAGGCGACATCGACGACGTGCCGCAGATCAAGGCTGCCGCCGACATCGTGGTCTGCATCAACGAACTCAAGCTCAAGGACGGCAAGGTCCTCGCCTTCACCTCCGGCAGCTGGGTGACCGACGTCCCCTCCACCTTCACGGTCAACGGCGCGCTCAACCCCACCATCACCCTGCGCCCCGGCGAGGTCCAGCGCTGGCGGCTGGTCGCCGCAACCGCCTTCACCGCCCTCAGCCTCCAGGTCACTGCAGGCAGCCAGCACCTGGCGATGCACCAGATCGCCCAGGACGGCGTCACCTTCACCGTGCCGGTCGCCCTGGAACAGGTGGACCTGGCCATAGGCAACCGCGCCGACGTCCTGATCCGCGCCGCCACGCCCGGCACCTACGAACTGCGGGCCGACCGCCTGCCTGGGCCTCTGATGACAATCGAGGTCTCAGGAGAGCCCGTCGAACCGCCGATGGAGCTGCCGACCTCACTGCCGCCCGGCAGGCCGTTCCTCCACGAGAACGACATCGCCAACCCCGACGCGGACCGCGAGGTGGTCTTCCACGCCGACCCTGGTGTGTTCGCCGGGGCGTTCCCCAACGCCTTCCGCGTGCTGGGCACCAACGCCACCCCTGCGGCCGACCCGGACGGCGACCCGCGACCCCGCCTACGGCCTCTTCGACCCCTCCTACACCAACCACACCCTGTGCCTGGGCACCGTCGAACGCTGGACCGTCCGCACCGACGAGACCGTGCCGACCTTCAACCACCCCTTCCACCTGCACACCAACCAGATCCTGGTCACCCACCGGAACGGCCGACGGCTCCGCCCGCCCGTCTGGCACGACACCGTCGGCCTGGCCAGCGGCACACCCGGACAATCCGTCACCTTCCTGGTCAAGTACGAGCACTTCACCGGGCGCACCATCGCCCACTGCCACCACCTCCACCACGAAGACCTCGGCATGATGCAGACCGTCCACTACGTCGAACCATGAGCACCCGCCCAGCCGCCACCCTGAAGGCACACCGGCACGCCGCCATCACCAACTCCGCCCCCACACCCCCCAACACCCCCCAACACGCGATCCACCGAGGCACTCGACGCGTGCCCCGCGCGAGCCGTAGCGGTCCAACCGGTCCACCCTGACCGGGCCGCCCGCCCGTTGGCCAAGTAGTGCGAAAACTCTGGCCATCTACGATGCACAGGCACAGCCACAGCCACTGGCAGGACGCGCCGGTCATGGTCGCCACGGTCCACGACGCCACCGACCCCGCCTCGGCACGTCGCTGGGCCAGCACCGGAACCAGCATCGGATCCGCGCGCTTCCTCGACCGCATCGCCCAACGCCTCGCGGAAGCAGCTGATCGCCCAAGCGGTCCCCGAGGAATCAGCCATGAAACCCGGGGCCCTGGGCAGTGCCGGGAGCCCTCCCGGGCATCTCCCTAGCGAGACCGGCCTCCGTGCGTGCCGCCCGGGTCCGCGGGGCATGAGGCTGGGACGAACCGCTGGCCGACTCGTCCGGCCAGCCCAGCAGCGGTGAGCGCAAGTGCGGTCGCCGCCGCGAACGGCCAGGCCGTAGCGGCGCAGCCGGACGCCGGTGAGCGCCTCGCCGATCCGCCACGCGACGTCGGCCGGCTAGGAACGGAGAGGGACACCCCCAACGTGGTCGAGCATGCGTTCGGGCCTGGTCAAACGTCAGGGGAACCCTTCATCCCCCAGGGGGATAGGCGGCGCCTAGTCGACTCCGGAACGATGCCCGGAAAGATCGCAGTCGAACTCCGGGAGATGTCATGCTTGCCATGTCCGTGATGCGTCGGGGCGCCGTCCTGGCGGCAGCCCTCGTCCTCGTCGCCGCGCCTGCCGCGGCCGCCGTTCCGGATCGCGGTGCCGCCCAGCCCTGCGCCATCGAGCACTTCTGCCTGTACTCGCGCGGCCAGCAGGAGGGGGCCATGGCCTCCTACACGAAGGGCACCCGCGATACCGCGCTGCAGAACCTCCCCAAGGGCGGCTGGTCGGCGTGGAACCGTACGAGTGAGTACTGGTGCCTGTGGACCAAGCCTGACTACGAGGGCACCAAGTACGGCCTGAACCCCGGCGACAAGTTCGACTTCACAGCGATCAGGTCGCTTCTGCCGTCGAGTGACTTCAGGTGCTGACCCAGCGGCGGCAGAGACCGGTCACTGCTCGGCGTGACGCTCGAGGAGCCGGGTGGCCGACGGCGAGCACGACCAGGCTCCTCCCGGTCTCGAGCTCCTGCAGGATGTGGTCGCCCGCGCCATCAAGTCCCATGCCCGGCAGCGTATTCGCGTTGACCGTCGTGGATGGGTGGCTTCGTTCACGTGAAGTGGTTCTGGCGCCTACGAGCGGTGGTGGAGCGCCGCGGCCGCCTGGTGCGTCGACCAGGGCCGGGTCGCGCTGCCGATGACCGCCGAGACCCTCACCGAGTGGGTGCGCACCCTGACCGACACCATCTCGGCGCGCACCGGCAGGCCGCTGGGCGTCGCCTCGCTCGACCAGGCCGTCGCCGCCGTGCGCGCGGTCCACGCCGAGGCTCTGACAGTCGAACGCGGGGGCGGAGAGTCCGGTCAGCCGTAGAGCGGTTGGGCGACTGAGACGGTGACCCGGTCGCCGAAGCGGCCGCGCAGGTCTGCCTGGGCGCTGGCCAGATTTCCGCTGACGCCGACCTCCACCACGCCGCGGGTGAAGCTCACCGCCGATCCGTCGCCCACACTGACGATGCTGTAGTCGCTGGTGTGCCCTATCAGTGCGACGACCCGGTTGCGGGTGGCGGCCAGCTCGCTGATCGAGCGCGGCGCGTCGCGCAGGTCCATGCGCACGCCCAGACCCAGGTGAGCGAGGGCGGCGTCGAAGCCGCCACCGCCCGCCTTCCGGTAGACGATGACGCAACCGTCCGGAACGTCCACCATCAGGCCCGTGAAGACATCCTGGTAGGAGGTGCTGAGGCGTGAGACCGCGTCTGCGGCCGTGTCCAGCTGCTGCTGGTCCGGTCGGCCCGGGCTCGGCGCAGGGCTTACGGCGACGGCGGACGCGGCGGCACTCGTGGGCGGAGGGCTTACGGCGACGGCGGACGCGGCGGCACTCGTCGGCACGGGAGTGGACGGCGCGATATTGGTCTGTCCAGCACAGGCTGCGCAAGCCAGCAAAGCGGTCAAGGCCAGGGTGACAGCGGTCAGGTGTATCGGCGTTGGGGTACGGGGCATCGATCCAGCCTCACTTCATCGGCGACGGCTGGTGATCGTACGCGGGCGCGAAGCGACGTGCGTAGGGAAGGCGGGCACGGGTTCCCAGCTCATGGAGTCCTACCTTTCAAGGGTGGGTTCGCACTGGTCACTCGTAAGATCGGTCGGCCCAGGGGCTCTGGGTATGGCTGTCATGGAGGAGCCGATCGGATGGCTCAGAGAACACGGCCGCCCGGGGCCCCGCGACGACTCGACCGCCAATTGGGATGTGCGACTTGATCGCTCTGTAGGACTACGTCGGCGAGGTCGTCTGCTGGATCGATTGGCAACGACAAGCTGACGGAGGTGGCCGTGCCCCGGATCTGGGCCGGAGTGGACATCGGCAAGGAGCATCACCACTGCGTGGTGCTCAACGATCGGGGCGAGCGCCTGCTCTCCCGCCGGGTCCTGAACGACGAAGCGGCCCTGCTGGAGCTAATCCGCGACGTCCTGGACATCGACCAGGACGCGCTGTGGGCGGTGGACATCAACCACGGCGGTGCAGCCCTGTTGATCGGTCTGCTGCTGGTCCA
>NZ_JBITFB010000084.1:0-11139 GCF_044455625.1 Kitasatospora sp. NPDC051164
GGGGTGACGCCTGGCGGCGTCACCGTGCGTGGTAAGCCCGAGGCTGCGCCTCGGGGCCCGGCTGCGCCGGGCTGGGGTGGTTGGGGCAATTCGCCTGCGGCGAATTGGTTTAGGAGTGGCGGCCCCTGGCGGGGCCTCAGTTGTGAGGGTGGGCCGGTGTCGGTGCCGCACGGGCCTGACGGCCCGTCATAGGGCACGTTGACGATGTGGCGCATATTCCCAGTGATGCCCTCTCCCCTGCGGGGAGGGGTAACCCCCGAGTTCCAGCGCTGACGATAATGGCGCGAAATTCAGGAAATGGCTCTCGCTCGATTCGGGCAGGGCCAGCACCTATTTCAAAGAGATCCGGTGCCCTGCGGGCACCGAGTCTCCACCTTCTCCAGTGCGCTGGCAGTCCCCCTGCGGCGCCTGGTGGCCCGTCAGTCCGCCGAGATAGCACGCGCGCGCATGCTGCAGCACTTGCGGGCAGCGTGGGGCGGCGAGAGCTGGCTGCGCTGGGTTTCCCCAGGACCGCATCAGGCCGGCCTGCGGCCGGCGGAAGAACTCGGTCTGACGACTCGGCAGCGTAAATACGGGACGGCGGTGCCAGCCCCTGGCGGGCTGGGCCTGGCGGCTGACTGCGGCGGCACGGCCCCGGCGTGGTGAGTCTGCCGGCCTACGGCCTGCGGCGGCGTAGACAGCGCGGGCCGGGGGCGCGCCGTCCGCAACGGCGGCGGCTGGCGTCGGTCAGCGGTTGATGAGGGCGTTCAGCAGGGTGATCTGCTGCGGGTTGAGCTTCCGGTCGGAGGCGTGCCGCATCTGCTTGCGCAGCCAGGATCCGGGGCGGAAGTGCGGGTCGCTCGCGCACCCGGTGCGGTTGACTGGGGCGATGAGGCTGCCTCCTTCAGCCAGGTAAGCCGTCAGGCGACGGTAAGAGCGGTTCCAGTCCGGATCGAGCTGCCACAGCGGGTCGAGGGCGTCGAGGGCCTAGCGCTGGTGGTCGGCCAGGCCTGCGGCCTTGCGCTGGCGGCGCATCCAGGAGCCGACGGCGTAGCCGTCCAGCGTTTCCTTGGCGGGGATGGCGAGGTGGCCGGTGCGGGCCGCCCAGGCCCGGGCGTAGGCGTGGCCGCGTTCCCAGGCGCCCGCGCTCTTCGACCAGATCATGCCGAGCGCGTCGAGCTCGGCGATGCGGGCCGGGGCGAGCTCGCCACAGCTCTTGAGGCGGCGTTGCCGGACGATCCAGCCCATCAGGGGGCCGTCGTGGTCGGGGTCGGTGGGGTCCAGATGGCGATGCTGGGCGTGGAAAGCAGCTGCTGCGGCGTACATGCGCTCCCACTCCCGCCAACGCGGGCCGTCTTCCTTCAGCCGGCGGCGGCGGTGGGCGGCGCCGGCCCCGCACAGCACCAGCGAGGTCTGCGTGGTTGGGGCATCGGCCAGCAGGCGCAGGTAGTCGAGCTCGGGGGCGGCGATGCGCTGGACGTCGTCGATCAGCACCACGCCAGGGGCCTTGAAGGCGTCGATGAGCGCGCGGTCGGCCGCATCTGTACGGTTCGTCAGCGCGCCCGCCGGCAGACCGAACGCCGTCAGCAGCGCGGCGCGCAGCTGCGGCAGGGCCGGCTTCACCGCCACCTGCGCCTGGCGGACGGGAAGGCGGCGCGGCAGCAGGCCCAGGGCCCGGTGGACCGCGACCGTCTTGCCCTGCCCCGCATCCCCGTACACGCAGACGATCCCCCGCGCGGCGACCGTGTGCCCGAGCGCCTCCGCCACCTCGCCCAGCTGGCGCGTAGAGACCACATGGGCACCCGGCACGTACAACCGCACCCCCAACGGCACCGGCGGGACAGAGCCACCGGACACGGCCACCGGAACGGGCACGGCCGGCACAACAGGGTCGGTGGGGGGAGCGGGCGGGGCCTGGCCGGCCTCATCGACCGTGCCCGGCAACGCCAGCTCCGCCAGCGCCCGGTCATACACCGCCGACTCCACCCGGCCACGCCCAGGCCGGACTCCCTGCAGAACACGGCCCGCTTGCTGTTCCCGGCGCACCGCCCGGTGCAACGTCCCCAACGACGGCACCAGCCCCGCCGGCTCCTGTCCCGGATCGCACGCCGCCTGTTCGGTCAGCTCGCGGTGCAGCGCCGCAACGTTCCCGCCCAACTCGGAAAGCCGGGCCCAGAACGTGTCCGTGACCGTGAAAGCGCCACGGCGCGAAACCGGTTCCACACGACCCGACCGGCGGGCGATAGCCAGCCAGTTCCACACCGTCCGCACCGACACCCCAGCCGACTCCGCGGCGATCCGCACATGCACCGACGACACCTGCCCCGTCGCGTCCACCGCGAGCAGACGACCCACCACCACCCGCCGCAGCAACGCCCGCTCCCCCGACCGGGCCACCAACGCTCCCTTACCGGCCACGGAAGCCGGAGAAATCTCCCACGGACGACGGGAAAACGTGGACACGGGATCGGCAGTCATGCACACCAGCCCACACCCCCACCGAGACGGTGTGCACAGGAATGAGCAACCCCGTGTCAGCCAGCCACCACGTGTGATAGTCGCAATCCGCAGACTGTGACAGCGGCTTGATCACCCCGTGACAGCCAAGACCCACGACACCATCAAACAGAAGCCCAGCCCAGCACTCCCCCACCCTCAACCCGCCCGCTGCCGCCCACCCCGCTGACACCACCCCACCCACTCACACGCCGCCTGGTTGCTCGGCTGTCGGCCCATCTGCCGCCCTCGGAGCGAGGCCTGCGGCCCTCGGGAGGCACCTCCGGGCCCGCCCATCCGGGCTCGAGCCTGACGGCCCCCCGTGACAGGCCCTCACAAGCACCTCGCAATCGCGGCCCCTGACGGAACCCCAACCGCAGATCCCGGAGCGACATCCGACACGTATCCGGCGGCGTTTTCTGGGGCGTTCAAATGGCTGCCAAATAGCTCAATCATTCCTGGCCTTCGAGCGGGCGCGAGACGCGAACAGGCAACCTCGCGACCATCGTCCATCATTGCCCTATCCGGCCGGACTCAAGGCGAGAATATGCATTCCCTTCGCTCCCTTTCAAGCGGCAATCAGAAAGCCCCGCGAGGCGCAGCGACCAGAAATCGAATTCAGGCACACCGAAAAGGGGACCACGGCCCTCATCATCGACACCACGACCGCCAATCCAAGCCGCCCGGAAAATAGCGTGACCCGTCAACATGGCAATTCCGGAACAGCGCCACCAAACCGAACACCGAGCCAGGACGGACCAGGACCGCGGCCCGGACGGGCCCAGGAAGGCCGCCAAGGCGGGCGCGAGCACGGCGGGCAGGACGACCGAGCCGGGCGTAGCGGCGAGACGGGCAGGCGGCCAACCAGGACGGCGGCCAGGGCGCGGCACCGGGCGGGCGCGGGCCGCGCGGAGCAGCCGGGGCCGGTTCACGGGTTCCTGCACGTGCTGCCACACCCGAGTAATGCCAGGTCAGGAGCTCAACGCGGGTGCATGCGGGGGCCCTTGGGTGCTTCTTGTGAGTGATCGGTGCCGCAGGACATGGGCAGCACGGGGCTATGTTTCGAAACAACCACCAACCACACCGGCCCAGGCCGGCATCCGCCATGCCCCGCCCTGCCCCTTGGAGGCCCGAGATGACGCCCATCAACGACCGTGGACCCCGCCGCAAGCGCCCCACCTGGCCCGGCCCCCGCACACTCGCCACCCGCGCCCTCCTCCGCGCCGCCACGAGCGCCGGCGCCCTGCCCCTCACCCTCCTCGTCCACTGGCTCACCACCCGCTGAATCCCAGAGCTCCGCGCCCCCGCGTCGTCCTGCACGGCGGCGAGCCCCTGCTCGCCGGCCCGGCCGAAGCAGAGACCCCGACGGCACCACTTCCCGCCACCCCGCACCCCTTTGGAACATCCCGCCGCCGTGCCCTCCCGGGACAGCTCACAGTCCTCCCGGGCACGTTCCATGGCGGCCTGACGGCCACCCAGACGGCGGCGACGGCCCAGACCGCAGGCAGGACCCCGGACATCAACCCTGCCAAGACTATTCCTGACACGAATTCACGGCACACTGACAGGCCAATCCGAAAAAGAGGCTAACCGGAATTCTGGATCGAATACCAACCCAAAACATCCCCGACCGAACGCACGACCGACAGATCCCCACCGCTTCGACGAGTCAACCACACACAGTCACCGCGCAAGACCCAACCCGACCACATGACGCCACGACCAATGGTCAAGACAACACCGCATACAGAGCCATTTCAGGCCCACGAACACCAACAGGTCACACGCGCTGGCCCTTCGCCGGATCGAGCTTCGCGTGGAACACCCGGCCCTCCCCCCACGGATCATCCGGAGCGGACACCAGCACGGACACCAACTCCCGCCCGGCCGGGCCGGGCAGCGCGAAGTGGGTTCGGGATCACTCGGACTGACTGTTCACGGACAGGCACTTCGAGGAGCAAACCGAGCGTCCGCATGGTTGCAGGTTTGGGCCGTCATGCGTCATCGAGTCAGCGCTGAACCCACTGGTGCACACAATGCCCCGATCCCTACCATCACGGTGACACTACAAGGGGGAAGACGCTTTGGACATAAGGGAGTTGGCCGCAGCCGCCGTCAACGCACTCGTGAACTCAGCCACCCACACAAGAACCCCGGAGACGCCGAACGAGGACCTGACTGCGCTCCTGCGCCAGCGACTCGGCCGCACCCAGCCCGGGACTGCGGCGCTCTACCGGCTCGACACCGAGGGAGGAGGAGGCGGAGCAGCGGACATCGTGCGCAGCGTCCTGGTGGACGAGATCTCCAGCGATCCCGCCTTCGGGCAGCTTCTCCACGCCGTCTTGAGCGCCGCTCGGCCCGCGATGCCGACCATGCCAGCCGTACCCACGGGCCCGCCGTCACCGCCCCCACCCCCGCCGTATGCCCCGCCCATGCCACCGCGTCCCCGCCCGCCCAAGGGCAGGACCGCCACCGTCTGGCTGCTCGGCCTGCCCCAGTTCGTCGTCGCCGACATCGGCGCCAGCCTGGTATCCCGACAGGATTCCCTGGTGTCCGTCTACTACCTGATCCTCGCCGCTTCCCTCGCCCTCCTCGTCACCGGGATCATCCTGGGCGCCACGACACTGCTCCGATCGACCAGCCGCATGTTGATCGCAGGAATCGCAGTCGACATCCTGCTACTCCTCGACCTGTTCCGGCTCATAGCGATGAACCCGGGAAACACGTAAGGTCCCGGGCAGCAGGAGACCAGGCAGGCCGCTGTCGTCGCCGCGGCGGCGGTGGTTCCTCGTCGCCGTGACGGGCGCTCGCTCCCTCCGATGTAATGGCCTACGTCCTGCCGGCTGGCAAGCAGGCCCCCGACCAGTTGCCCGGACTGCTTCGGCTGGGGCGTGCTGCCCGGCCACGCGTGCAGTGCGTGCCGTGCAGGCACTGTTCCAGGCCGGCCGGGCCTGACGCCCGGCCTTCCTGGCCGCGCGGCCCGGTACCTGCCACGGAGGACCGCGATCGCCCGCCCCGGGACGGGCATCAAGGTGTCGGTGGGGCGCAGCCGGGTGCGGATCCGGCCGCACTTACGATTCCCTGACGTAGGTAAAGAGCAGAAGACCTTCGAGTACACCGACGGTCTGATCGCGGCGCAGCGGGCGTTGGTGGCCGTGCAGGCCGAGCGCCGCGCGTCCTGGCTGCACTGCCGTCGTGGGGTGGCGACCTGGAGGCCGCCCGGCAAGGGCTGAACGAGGAGCAGCTGGCCGAGTCCGCCCGCCTGGAGGAAGCAGAGCGGCAGGCCTCCCACGCGGTGTGGGCGGATGAGTACTGGGCGACGCTGTCCGGCGAGGACCGGGTCATCGCCCGCAGTCGGCTCCAGCACATCGACGGCGAGCCGGCCGCGGCCGCAGCGGCGTAGCGAAGGCCCGGACCGCTCGGTGGCCAGGGGCTACCGCAGGCGGAGGGCCGTTCTCGTCCACGAGGATGGTCAGCTCGCCGCTGGGGTTCTCTCGGAGGATCTTGGCCAGCTGCTGCATGTCGAGGGAGTGCTTGCTCCCGCCGGGCCGGCGCTTCGGAGCGTCGTCGCCGTCGGCGGGCGGTGTCGCTTCGCTGGTTGGCGTAGCGCACGGTGAGGGCGAGCGCGTCGGCGACGGCGTAGCGCAGATGAGCGACCGTTGCTCCCACGGGTACCGGTATCCGGCGTACCGCGGGCCCGGCGGGCAGGCGGGACAGGGCGTACTGGAGGGCAACGGTCTTGCCCGATCCCGGCTCGCCGTCGATGCACATCAGACCGCCGACTGCAGCGACGTGCCGCAGGTCCGAGGCGGTGTGGTGGAGTGCTTCGGTCACCACCACGTCCGCTTCGGGCACGAGCAGGTCCACGCCGGTCTCAGCGTCGCGGCCGGGGTTTCCCCGTTCGTCGCTCGGGCTACGGCGGGCCCGGAACAGGGGTGCGTTCAGGTCCGCCGTGGGACGCAGTCCCCGCTGACGGCGGAATTTGAGATCGTATTCCGCCGTCAGCAGGGCCTCCATGCGGGCCCAGGCCGACTTGTCCCACGCGGGAGCGTTCAGGAACCACCCTGCACGGCTGCTGGGGGACGGGGCGCCGAGGACGTCACGGGCCTGCCACAGCCAGCACCCCACGGCCTTGTCCGGCACCCGGGCCAGCACCACCGCGGCGTTGCGGTGCGGCGGGAACAGGCGCCCGACCTCGTCGATCGCCAGCAGACGTTGCACCAGCACGGTGTGGGCCAGGACGGCGCGGGCGTGCGCCGTCAGCTTGGCCCAGCCGCGGAAGTTGCCGTGGGCGGCGTCCTGGTCGGCGAAAGCGATGCCGCCGGGGTCCGCGTCTGCCCAGACGGGGTCGAAAAGCGGATCACCTCCAGGACCGCCTGCAGGGTGAGCCGGGCGAGGCACTGCCAGATGAAAATCCTGGAGGAGAGCATCGGCTCCTTGCGCAGGGTCTGGTAGCAGCCTTCTCCGCCCACGAAGACGACGGCGAGCCGGGTATAGGGGTCGTCCCAGAGGTAGCGGACGTACTCCAGCTGGTCACTGGACAGCCACTGGACCTCATCCAGGACCAGGGTGCGAGGATACGCGGAGAGCGCGGCCTTGAGAACCTGAGCGAACTCACCGGCATAGCACGGCGACTGGCCCGGCAGGCCGAGGCCGGTGAACAGTTCGCGGCACACCGCGCGAGTAGTGGGACGGGTACGGAAGGTGATACAGCGAAGACCCCCACCGCCCGTCTCCTGGGCCACCCCCGGCCGCTGGGCGGGGACCGAACAGGCCGGCTCATCCGATGCGCACGCCCCTCCCGCCCTTCAGATCCGCACGGAACCACCCCGCGTGCCACCAGACAGACAGCGACCGGAGTGGACTTGACGTGTGTACAGCAGTATGGCCACCGGGTGCTGCTGGACCGGGAGTTGTACCTGTCCGAGCAGCACGCGGATGGCCACGGGACGGGCGCTACCCGGCGCTTGCACCGGTCCGATCGACGCCGACCCGGCGGACTGCCTGGCCACCCCGCCTCCCGTCGAGATGGTGGGAGGCGGGGTGGCCAGGCTGGGTGACTGTTCACCCCGGCGGTCCTGTCAGGGAGTCACAACCCCGATCTGGCTCGCGGAGTTCTCGGTGAACCAGAGGTTGCCGTCGGATCCGGTGGCGATCTCCAACGGGTTCGAGCCGGAGGTCGGGATCGACACCTCGGAGATCGTCCCCGACGTCGTGATCTGGCCGATGTCGTTGCTGGCGTTCTCGGTGAACCACAGGTTGCCGTTCGGCCCGGTGGTGATGCCCCACGGGAACGGGAAGAGGGCATCCGTGAGGTTGTAGGCGGTGAACACACCCGCCGTGGTGACCTGTCCGATCTGCGCCGCTCCGGCGTCCGTGAACCACAGGTTGCCGTCCGGTCCTCCGGTGATGCCGATGGGCAGGGAAGCCAGTGAGGGGACCGCGTACTCGGTGACCGTGCCGCCGGTGGTGATCTGGCCGATGCTTCCGGACAGCACTTCGGTGAACCACAGGGCGCCGTCCGACCCGGCCGTAATGCTCAGCGGGTAGGCGCCGTAGGTCGGAACCGCGTACTCGGTGACCGTGCCGCCGGTGGTGATCTGGCCGATGTTGTTGGCGCCCGGCTCCGCGAACCACAGGGCGCCGTCCGATCCGACGGTGATGCCCCACGGGTAGGCGCCGGAGGTCGGGAGCGCGTACTCGGTGAAGGTGCCCCCAGTGGTGATCCGGCCGATCTTGTCGACGTTCGACTCGGTGAACCACAGAGCGCCGTCCGGCCCGGTGACGATCCCGGCCGGGCCCGCGTTGGTGGTGGGCACCGAGTACTCGGTGAACGTGCCGCCCGTGGTGACGCGCCCGATCGCGTCGGCGGAGTTCTCGGTGAACCACAGGGCGCTGTCCGGCCCTGCGGTGATGCCGACCGGGGCCGAATTGGCGGTGGGTGTCGCCAGTTCGCTGATGGTGGGGGTCAGCAGGCGGGGCTGCGATCCCCCCGCCTGGGGGTGCTTGCTCGCGAGGCAGCCCACAAGCCCCGCCGGCCCCCGGTGCTGGACGCAGGACTTCACCCACGGGCGCAGGCGGGATCCGGGGTGGTGGTGCAGGGACTGGCCGAAGGCGACGGTGCCGGGAGCCCCGACAGCGGCCGTCAGGGCCAGGACGACGAGCGCACGATAAAGCCGCCGGAGGCGGCCAGGATGGCGAGACATGAGACACCTTCCCGGAGAACGTGGCGAGGGCCGGAGCGCCGGTACGACACACACGTCACCGGCGTCGGGCCTGTAGAGGAGAGAGGCGAGGCAGTCGTCCGGTACCGCGACACGCGGCTCAGGGCGACATCGCTTTCGCGGTCGCGCTTCGGACGTACACTCCCCACTGAACGAGCGTCAAAAACAAACGATGGGGCGGAAGTCACGGACTTCCTCTTCAGGATCCATTGATGCACGTATCATCCGACTGTATTTCGCAAATCCTTACTATCTGCCGATGGTGCGTTCGTTTCCCGGCCTGACCTGGCCGGGCTCTCCTCCATGGTCGCGTTCGACCAGATGGAGTAATTGCGTTTAGCTTCCGTGCGTATACGGATATCACTATGGGTCGTCACCGGGGCGATACCCGGGACGGTTGCTGTTCCGGGCTTGGACGACGAAGGAGAGCCCATGCGTATCCGATATTCCGTAGCCGCCGTAGCCGCCGCAGCCGCGATGGTTGTCACCACCGCCGGAGTGGCCAGTGCCGCGCCCGGAGACACGGCGGTCACGTTCTCTGTCTCGGGTGGTTCGTTAGCGATCTCGGTCCCCGCCGGTCCGGTGGGTCTGGGGAGCGGACTGCCCGGAAACTCCGTCAGCGGACAACTGGGCAATGTCACGGTCACCGACTCCCGAGCTCTGCTCACGGCCGCCTGGACCGCGTCCGCGATCTCCACCAGCTTCACGACGGGCGCTGGCACGACTCCGGAGACGGTCCCGGCCAGCTCGGTCTCCTACTGGTCGGGGACCGCGAGCTCCACCACCGGGGTGGGCGTCTTCACGCCCGGCCAGGCCACGTCGGCCCAGGCCCAGAGCCTCAACGTCAGCCGCACTACCTACAGCCTCACCGCGGGCACCGGCAACAACTCCGCGACATGGAACCCCACGCTCGTCGTCGCGATCCCCGCCGCTGCGGTGAACGGCACCTACACCGGGACGGTGACACATTCGATCGCGTAGCCCAGCGGGCCTGTGGTGTGCGACCGTAGCGGTGCTCGCGTTGGTCTGCGGCGCGAGCACCGCCGCAGCCGAGGGCCAGGGCCAGACGCCGCCTCCCACCGTCGAGGGGAGCATCGGCCTCAAGTTGCTCGACGCGCCCCGGGATCGTGAGGCCGACCCGCGCGCACTCACGTACGTCGTGGACCACCTCGCGCCCGGCAGCGTCATCCACCGTCGGCTGCTGGTGACGAACACCTCCGACGTCGCCCAGCACGTCGATCTCTACGCGGGTTCCGCCGCCGTCAACAGCGGCACCTTCACCGTCGATGCCGATCGCACCCCGAACGAGCTCACGACCTGGGTCTCGGTGGACGACTGTGTCTCGGACGCGGATGTGTCCAGCAAGGCGACGGACTGCGGCACATCGGGCACTCGGCCGTCCACGCCGCCGTCCACCGCCGTGCGCGACGTCCCGGCACACGGCACGGCCGTGGTCCGCATCAGCGTCCGGGTGCCGTCGAACGCGTCCGCCGGCGAACGGTACGCCGTCCTCTGGGCGCAGGTCGCGGGCCATGCCGGCCCGGCCGGGAACGTCCGCCTGGTCAACCGCGTGGGAGTGCGGTTCTACCTCGACGTCGGTCCCGGAGGCGAGCCGCCGTCCGACTTCCGGATCGAGGGGCTGACTCCCGGGCGCGCGCCCGACGGCACACCGAAGTTGGTGGCCAAGGTCCACAACACCGGCAAGCGTGCCCTCGACCTGACCGGATCGATGTCGATGACCGACGGGCCGGGATCCCTCAGCGCCGGTCCCTACGCGGTGAACCTCGGCACCACCCTCGGCATCGACCAGACCGAGCCTGTGACCGTCCCCCTGGACAGGCAGCTTCCCAACGGACCGTGGAAGGTCCACCTCACACTGGCCAGCGGTCTGGTCCAACACACCGCCACGGCCACCATCACCTTTCCCGGCGGCTCCCAAGCCGAGGCGTCGGTCACACCGGACACGGCGGACTCCCTCGCGATGACGCCGGGCATGGCCGCGGCCGTGTCGGCCGTCTGCCTCCTGGCCGCCGGCGGCTGGATGGTTCGCCGCAGGCGGGCGAGCTGAACCCGACGGGCCCGAATGGGTTCATCGGACGGGGAGGGCGATATCAGGCGACGGAGTGGGTCACGGTGCCGGTGTAGGTGCCGACTGCCGCGGCGGCGGGGACCGTGATCACCACCGTGGGGGCCCAGCTCGTGGAGTTGTTCCCGTTGCCGGTGGAGGTGAAGGCGGTTCTCGAACTGCTGAGCGACTGTGCGGCCGAGGCACTGCTCTCCCCCGGGGTGGCCGTCACGGTTCCGTTCGTGTTCGTCGCGGCCCCGGACCAGTACGAGACGTTCATGGTGGTGATCGTCTCGGCGGACGTGCCGCCGCCGGTGGTGAAGCTCGTGGCGGACACCGTCGCCGTCCACGTGCTGGTGGCCAGTCCCCGCCCGT
>NZ_JBITFB010000085.1:0-10825 GCF_044455625.1 Kitasatospora sp. NPDC051164
ACGGCACTGGTCGACGGGCTGATGGGTGAGGGGGTGCGGGCGCGTGTGATCGAGGTCGACTACGCGTCGCATTCCGCGCACGTGGAGGAGATCCGCGAGCGGTTGCTGTCCGATCTGGCCGGCATCGTTCCTGTCTCGGGTTCGGTGCCGTTCTTCTCGACGGTGACGGGTGGTTGGCTGGACACGAAGGCCCTGGACGCGGAGTACTGGTACCGCAATCTCCGGGAGACCGTCGAGTTCGGGAAGGCCACGGAGACGTTGTTGGGGGAGGGCTTCCGGTTCTTCGTGGAGTCCAGCCCGCACGCGGTGTTGTCGGTTGCGGTGGGCGAGTCGGTGGAGGCCGTGGGTACGGATGCCGCGGTGCTGGGGACGCTGCGTCGCGGGGAGGGCGGCCTGGCTCAGGTGCTGCGGGCGGTGGGCCGTGCGTGGGAGCGCGGGCTGGGGGTGGACTGGTCGGGTGCGTTCCCGGGGGCACGGCGTGTCGAGCTGCCTACCTACGCCTTCCAGCGCAGCCGCTACTGGCTCGACGTTCCGACCACGAGCTGGGACGTCGCCTCGGCGGGTCTCGCCACGACCGGGCACCCGCTGCTCGGTGCGGCGACGCAGGTCGCGGACTCCGATGAGCTGCTGCTCAGCGGCCGGATCTCGCTGCGTACCCACCCCTGGCTCGCCGACCACGCGGTGTCGGGCGTCGTCCTCTTCCCCGGCACGGCGTTTCTCGAACTCGCGCTGCGCGCCGGGGCCGAGGCGGACTGCCCGGTGGTCGAGGAACTCACCCTCGGATCGGCGCTCGTGCTCCCGGAGGAGGGAGCCGTCCACCTACAGCTCCGGGTGGCCGCACCCGACGGCGACGGTCGGCGCAGGCTCGGCGTGTTCGCCCGTACGACACGGGACGCCGACGCGCCCTGGACCGAGCACGCCACCGGCACCCTGGCACCCCGGCCCGCCGGGGACCCGGCCGGAGCCGCGGCCGGTCTGCTGAGCTGGCCGCCGTCCGGTGCCGAACCCGTGGACACCGGCGACCTCTACGAGCGGTTCGCCGAGGCCGGCTACCACTACGGCCCCGCCTTCCGCGGCATCCGTGCCGCGTGGCTCCGCGGCGGCGAGGTGTTCGCCGAGGTGGTGCTGCCGCAGCCGCAGCACGCCGACGCCGCCGGATGCGTGCTGCACCCCGCGCTGCTGGACGCGGCCCTCCAGATCGCCGCACTGCTGCCCGACCAGGACGGCCGGGCCCGGCTGCCCTTCAGCTGGAACGGCGTGACCAGCGGGATCACCGGGGCCACCACGCTGCGCGTGCGGCTCGCCACCGACACGCCGGACACCGTGACCCTGCACGCCCACGACCTGTCCGGACGGCAGGTGCTCGGCGTGGAGGCCCTGCTGCTGCGGCCTCCGGCCGCCGGCGGGCCGCTCTCCGCGACCGCCTACGCCGACCTGCTGTACCGCCTCGACTGGACCCCGGCCACCGACCCGGCGGACAGCGCCGTGCCCACCTGGGCCGCCCTCGGCGGTGCCGTCCCCGGCGCGGTGTCATGGCAGGACATCGGCGCCCTGGGGGCCGCCCTCGAAGCGGGCGCCGCCCTCCCCGAGGTGATCGTGGCGGCCGTCGCCACCGCCGACCTGCCCCACCCCGCCGACCGGGTCCGGGCCACCGCACACCAGGGCCTCGCCCTCGTGCAGCAGTGGCTGGCCGACGAGCGGTTCGCTGCGGCCAGGCTGGCCCTGCTCACCAGGGACGCGGTCCGTACCGGACCGGTCGACCGTCCCGTCGATCCCGCCCAGGCCGCCCTGTGGGGCCTGGTGCGCAGCGCGCGGGCCGAGCACCCCGGGCGCTTCGTCCTCATCGACGCGGCCGGGGCCGGCGAGCCGGCGGACGCCCTGCCTGCGGCGCTCGCCGCCGGGGAACCCGAGCTGGCGCTGCGGACCGGCCCGCCGCTGCTGCCGCGGCTGGTCCGCGGCGGACGGCCGGACGGCACGCTGTCCCTGCCGGACGGCGCCGCCTGGCGGCTCACCACCGACGGCCGGGGCTCCCTCGAGGACATCGCGGCGGAGCCCGCTCCGGCGGCCCTCGCCCCGCTGGGCAAGGGTGAGGTACGGATCGCGGTGCGCGCCGCCGGGCTGAACTTCCACGACGTCATCGCCGCGCTCGGCCTGGACCCCGACCCCGAACAGCAGGGTCTGGGCAGCGAGGGCGCCGGAACCGTCATCGAGGTGGGCCCGGGTGTGGACGACCTGGTACCCGGGGACCGGGTGATGGGGATCTTCGGGGGCGCGTTCGGCCCGACCGCCGTCGCCGACCGCCGTACCGTCGCCCGGATACCGGCGGGCTGGTCCTTCGCCCGTGCCGCATCCGTGCCGGTGGTGTTCCTCACCGCCTACTACGGTCTGTTCGATCTCGGCGGACTGCGGCGCGGGGAATCGGTACTGGTCCACGCCGCGGCCGGCGGTGTCGGCATGGCGGCGGTGCAACTCGCCCGGCACGCCGGTGCGCGGGTGTTCGCGACCGCCTCCCCCGCCAAGTGGGACGTCCTGCGGGCCGGCGGACTGGACGCCGCGCACATCGCCTCGACCCGTACCACCGACTTCGCCGAGACGTTCCTGACGGCCACCGGCGGGCGGGGCGTCGACATCGTACTCGACAGCCTGGCACGGGAGTTCGTCGACGCCGGTCTGCGGCTGCTGCCGAACGGCGGCCGGTTCGTGGAGATGGGCAAGACCGACGTCCGCGACCCCGAGACGGTCGCCCGGCAGCACCCCGGGGTGCGCTACCGGGCGTTCGACCTGATGGAGGCCGGTCCGGAGCGCATCGGCGAGATGCTCGCCGACGTCCTGGACCTGTTCCAGCAGGGAGTGCTGCGTCCTCTGCCCGTCACCGGCTGGGACGTCCGGCAGGCCCCGGCCGCCCTGCGCTCGCTCAGCCAGGCCCGGGGCGTCGGCAAGAACGTCCTGCTGCTGCCCGCTCCGCCGGACCCCGAAGGGACTGTCCTGGTCACCGGGGCCACCGGCACCCTGGGACGGCTCCTGGCCCGGCATCTGGTCGTCGCGCACGGCACCCGGCACCTGCTGCTGGCGGGCCGCCGGGGCGGATCCGCCGACGGTATACCGGAGCTGGTACGGGAACTGACCGGGCTCGGGGCGTCGGTGACCGTCGCAGCCTGCGACGTCGCCGACCGCGCCGCGCTCGCCGCCCTGCTCGGGTCGGTGCCCGCCGCGCACCCGCTCACCGCCGTCGTCCACGCGGCCGGTGTCCTGGACGACGCCACGATTGTGGGGCTGACTCCGGACCGGCTCGACCGCGTCCTGCGGCCCAAGGCGGACGCGGCGCTGGCCCTGCACGAACTCACCCGGGAGCTCGACCTCGCGGCGCTGGTCCTGTTCTCCTCGGGTGCCGCCCAGTTCGGCGCGGCCGGGCAGGCGAACTACGCCGCCGCCAACGCGGTCCTCGACGCCCTCGCCGCCGAACGCCGGGCCGAGGGGCTGCCCGGCCTGTCCATCGGCTGGGGCCTGTGGGAGGAGCGCAGCGAGATGACCGCCGCGGTCACCGCGGGCCGGGGCGCCGGGGCGGGCGCGCTGACCTCGGCGGAGGGCCTCGCCCTGTTCGACGCGGCACTGGGCTCCCCGTACGCCTACCGGCTCGCGGCCAGGATCGCCCCGTCCGTGCTGCGGGCGGACGACCGACTGCCCGCCGTGCTCCGCGGCCTGGTCCGCCCCGCCCGTACCGGTTCCGCCTCCGCCGCTGCGCCGGCCCGCTCGATGGCGCGGCAGCTCGCCGAGCTGCCCGAGGCCGAGCTGTACCGGACCCTGCTCGACCTGGTGCGCGGCAACGCCGCGGCGGTGCTCGGCCACAGTTCGCCGAACCTGATCCGCCCGGCCCGCCCGTTCAAGGACGTCGGCTTCGACTCCCTCACCGGGGTCGAACTGCGCAACCGGCTGGTGTCCTCGACCGGGCTGCGGCTGCCGGCCGCGCTCGTCTTCGACCACCCCACCCCGGAGGCACTGGCACGCCACCTCGCCGAGCGGGCCGCCGCCGCCCGCCCGACGGGCGACGCGGCGGTCCGGGCCGGGCTCGACACCCTGGAGGCCCTGCTCGACGCCCTGCCGCCGGACGGCGTCAGCGACGAACTCGCCGCCCGGATACGGGAAGTGCTGTCCCGCCCGCTGCCCGGCGGGACACCGGCCACCACCGCCCGCCCCACGGGCGACTTGGACGACCTGGCCCCCGACCTGATCGAGGCGGCCAGCGACGACGAGGTGTTCGACTACATCGACCGGCAGTTGGGATCCGCATGACCAGGGCACCGGTCCACGCCGTCCGCGCACCCCGCGCAGCCCGAGACGAAAGCAGCGGTGTCCAGTGAGCGACCAGAGGATGCGCGACTACCTCAACCGGGTGACCATCGACCTGCGGGACACCCGGCAGCGGCTCCGGGAGGCCGAGGCCCGCACGAGCGAGCCGATCGCGATCGTGGCGATGAGCTGCCGCTTCCCCGGCGGCGTCCGCACCCCCGAGGACCTGTGGGAACTGCTCGCCGAAGGCCGCGACACCATCGCGCCGGTCCCCGGCGACCGGGGCTGGGAGACCGCCTGGCCGTCCGGCGGCACGGTCCCCGGGCGAGGGGCGTTCCTGGACGGCGCGGCGGACTTCGACCCGGAGTTCTTCGGCATCTCGCCCCGTGAGGCGGTCGCGATGGACCCGCAGCAGCGGCTGCTGCTGACTGCGGCCTGGGAGGCCGTCGAGCAGGCCGGCATCGACCCGCTCACCCTGCGGGGCAGCCGTACCGGGGTGTATGTCGCGGCCATCGACCAGGGGTACGCGACGCTGGGCTCCGGCGCGGCCGAAGCCGTCCAGGGGTTCCTGATGACGGGGAACTCGATGAGCGTGATGTCCGGGCGGGTGTCCTACGCGCTCGGTCTCGAAGGCCCGGCCGTCACCGTGGACACCGCCTGTTCGGCCTCGCTGGTGGCGCTGCACCTCGCTGCGCGGGCCCTGCGGGCCGGTGAGTGCTCGCTCGCGCTCGCCGGCGGGGTCAGCGTGATGGCGCTGCCGGCGGTGTTCGTCGAGTTCAGCCGGCAGGGCGCGATGTCCCCCGACGGCCGCTGCAAGCCGTTCGCGGCGGCCGCGGACGGCACCGGCTGGGGCGAGGGCGTGGGGATGCTGCTGCTGGAGCGGCTGTCGGACGCGCGCCGCAACGGCCGTACGGTGCTGGCCGTGCTGCGCGGCTCGGCCGTCAACCAGGACGGCGCCAGCAACGGCCTGACCGCCCCCAACGGCCCCTCCCAGCAGCGGGTCATCCGGGCGGCCCTCGCCGACGCCGGACTGACCGCTTCCGAGGTCGACGCGGTGGAGGCGCACGGCACCGGTACCACCCTCGGCGACCCGATCGAGGCCGATGCGCTGCTGGCCACCTACGGCCAGGACCGGCCCGCCGGGCGTCCGCTGTGGTTGGGGTCGCTGAAGTCGAACATCGGGCACACCCAGGCCGCCGCCGGGGTCGCCGGGGTTATCAAGACGGTGCTCGCGCTGCGGCACGGCGTCCTGCCCCGCACCCTGCACGTGGACGCGCCCACCCCGCACGCCGACTGGTCCTCGGGCGCCGTCGAACTCCTCACCGAGGCCCGCGACTGGCCCGCCGTCGACCGGCCGCGCCGGGCCGGGGTGTCCTCGTTCGGCATGAGCGGCACCAATGCGCACGTCGTCCTCGAACAGGCACCGGAGCCGGAACAGACCGACGGACCGGAAGCAGCGACCGACGGCCCGGACACCGCAGCCGGGGCGGGCGCGCCCGGGGCCGTGCTGCCCTGGGTGCTGTCCGGCCGCACCGCGTCCGCGCTCGGGGACCAGGCGGGCCGGCTGCGCGCCCGGCTCGCCACGGACGCGCCCGCACGGGCGGCCGACATCGGGTTCTCGCTGGCGACCACCCGGTCCGCTTTCGAACACCGGGCCGTGGTGATCGGCGACGGGCGCCCCGCACTGCTGGACGGCCTCGCCGCCCTGTCCGGGCCGGGCACGGACCTCTCCACCGCCCCGGCCACGCCCGCTGACGTCGTCGCGGGCATCGGCCGGGTCGTCGAGGGCCGGACGGCACTGGTGTTCCCCGGCCAGGGCTCCCAGTGGGCCGGCATGGCGCGGGACCTGCTCGCCACCAGCCCCGCGTTCCGGGACCGCCTCGCCGCCTGCGACGCCGCCCTCCGCGCCCATGTCGACTGGCGGCTCCCCGCCGTCCTGGAGGGCGCGCCCGGGGCACCCTCCCTGGAACGGGTGGACGTGGTGCAGCCGGTGCTGTGGGCGGTGATGGTGTCACTGGCCGCGCACTGGAAGTCCTGGGGCGTCCGGCCCGACGCCGTGGTCGGGCACAGCCAGGGCGAGATCGCCGCCGCCGTGGTGGCGGGAGCGCTGAGCCTGGAGGACGGGGCGAAGGTCGTCGCCCTGCGCAGCCGGGCCATCCGGGCGCTGGCCGGACTCGGCGGCATGGTCGCGGTGTCCCTGCCCGAGGACCGGGTCCGCGCCGAGATCGCCCCCTGGGCCGAGAAGCTGTCGGTGGCCGCCGTCAACGGGCCCGCCGCCGTGGTGGTCTCGGGCGAGACCCGGGCCCTGGCCGAACTGCTCGCCCACTGCGCCGCACAGGGCGTACGGGCCCGGTCCGTACCCGTGGACTACGCCTCGCACTCGGCCCAGGTCGAAGGGATCAGGTCCGAGGTGCTGGCCGCGCTGGCCGGCGTACGCCCGCTCCCGGCCCGGATTCCGCTGTTCTCCACCGTCACCGGCGACCGGCTCGACACCACGGTCATGGACGCCGACTACTGGTACCGCAACCTCCGCGGGACCGTCCGCTTCGATGCCGCCGTCCGCTCCCTGATCGAACAGGGCCACGAGGTCTTCGTCGAGGTGTCGCCGCACCCGGTGCTGACCATGGCCCTCCAGGACACCGCCGAGGCCACCGGCGCCGAGGAGCCGCCCGTGGTCGTCGGCACCCTGCGCCGCGACGACGGCGGACTGCGCCGGGCCCTGCGCTCGGCCGCCGAACTGTGGGTGGCCGGCGCGGCCGTCGACTGGTCCGCGGTCTACGCCGGCACCGGCGCCCGCCCGACCGCTCTGCCCGGATACCCCTTCCAGCTGCGGCGCTACTGGCTGGAGCCGGAGGCGGCGCCCGGCACCGGACCGGCCGCCGCCGACCGGCACGACACGGCCTTCTGGCACATGGTCGACCACGACGCCCCGGCCGAGATCGCCGCCCACCTCGCCGTCGACGAGGACGCCCTCGCCCCTGTCCTGCCCGCCCTGCGAGGCTGGCGCAAACAGCGGCGCGACGAGAGCGTCATCGACTCCTGGCGCTACCGCATCGGCTGGCAGCCCCTGCCCGACCCGCCGGCCGCCACCCCCGCGGCCGGCACCTGGCTCGTCGTCCTGCCCGCCGGACACGACGACGACGCACGGCTACGCGGCCCGCTGCTCGCCCTCACCGAGGCGGGCGCCACCGTCGTCACGGCCGAACTCACCGCCGACGCCGTCCGCCGCACGGACCTCGCGGACACGCTCGCCACCGCTCTCGGCGACCGCGTCCCGACGGGCGTGCTGTCGCTGCTGGCCGCCGACGACCGGCCCCACCCCGACCACCCGGCCTTGCCCACCGGGACGGCACTCACCGTCGCCCTGGTGCAGGCCCTGGGCGACCTCGCCCTCACCGCACCCCTGTGGTGCGCCACCGCCGGGGCCGTGTCCACGGGCCAGGACGACCCGGTCACCCACCCCCGCCAGGCACTGGTCTGGGGCACCGGACTGGTGGCCGCGCTGGAACTGTCCGCCCGCTGGGGCGGACTCATCGACCTGCCGCCGAACCTCGACGCCCGCGCCAGGACCCGCCTCACCGCCGTCCTGACGGCCCCCGGCACCGGCCCGGACGGCCTCGGCCGTGAGGACCAGCTCGCCCTGCGCCCCACCGGCCTGCTGGCCCGCCGCCTCCGGCGCGCCCCCCGGAACGACAGCCGTACGAAGTACTGGAAGCCCCGCGGCACCGTCCTGCTGACCGGCGGCACCGGAGCCGTCGGCCCGCACCTCGTCCGCTGGCTGGCCCGCAGCGGCGCCACCCACCTCGTCCTGCCCGGCCGCCGCGGCCCCCAGGCACCCGGCGCGGCCGAACTCGCCGCGGAACTGGCCGCCCTCGGCGTACGACTGACCCTGCCCGTCTGCGACCTGGCGGACCGTCAGGCAGTGGCGGAACTGCTCACCGGCCTGGACACGGCGGGCGACCCGGTCACCGCCGTCGTCCACGCGGCCGCGTTCGTCGCGCTCGCCCCCCTGGACGGCACACCGATGTCCGCGTTCGAACAGATCGTCGCCGCCAAGGCCGCCGGCGCCGAACACCTCGACGCCCTGCTCGACCGCGAACTCGACGCCTTCGTCCTGTTCTCCTCGATCGCCGGAGTCTGGGGCAGCGGCGACCACGGCGCCTACGCCGCAGCCAACGCCTACCTCGACGCCCTGGCCCAGCACCGCCGGGCCCGCGGCCTCACCGCCACCACCGTCGACTGGGGCATCTGGCAGGCCGAGAACCCCTTCCAGGACCGCATCGCCGGAGCGGACGCCGATCTGTTCAACCTGGAGCAGCACGGCCTGCCCCGGATCGCCCCCGACCTCGCGGTCCACGCCCTGCAACAGGCACTCGACGACGACGAGACCGTACTCGCCGTCGCCGACGTCGACTGGGAGCAGTTCGCCGCCGTCTTCACCTCCACCCGCCGCAGCCCGCTGCTCACCGGCATCCCCGAAGCCCGCCGCGCCCTGGAAGCCGCGACCGGCGACACGGAGGCACCCGCCGCCGCACTGCTGCGCCAACGGCTCGCCGCCCTCGCCGAATCCGAACAGCACCGCCTGCTGCTCGACCTGGTCCGCATCCACGCGGCAGCCGTCCTCGGCCATCCCTCGGTGGACGCGATCCGGCCCGGCATGGCGTTCCAGGACATGGGCTTCGCCTCCCTCACCGCAGTCGAACTCCGCAACCGGCTCAACACCGCCACCGGACTGCGGCTGCCGTCCACGCTGATCTTCGACCACCCGTCGTCCACCGCGCTCGCCCGGGAGATCCGCGCCGAACTGCTCGGCCGGCAGGCCACCGACCCGGACGCCGCCGCGCACCCGCCCGCGCCCGACGACGAGCCGATCGCGATCGTGTCCATGGCCTGCCGCTTCCCCGGCGGCATCGGTACCCCCGAAGACCTGTGGCGCCTGCTCGCCGACGGCGGCGACGCCGTCTCGGACTTCCCCACCGACCGCGGCTGGGACATCGACGTCCTCTACGACCCCGACCCTGACCGCCCCGGCACGTCGACCACCCGGCACGGCGGCTTCCTGCACGACGCCGCCGACTTCGACGCGGAGTTCTTCGGCATCTCGCCGCGCGAGGCCCTGGCCATGGACCCCCAGCAGCGGCTGCTCCTGGAAACCACCTGGGAGGCGATCGAACGCGCCGCCATCGACCCGGCCGCCCTGCGCGGCAGCCGCACCGGAGTGTTCACCGGCGTCAACTACGCCGACTACGCGGCCGTTGTCGCCCAGTCGGAGGAAGGAGACGGCCACCTGCTCACCGGCAGCGCACCCAGCGTCGTATCCGGCCGGGTCGCCTACACCCTGGGCCTCGAAGGGCCCGCCGTGACCATCGACACGGCCTGCTCCTCCTCACTCGTCGCCATGCACTACGCCGGCCGGGCCCTGCGCGGCGGCGACTGCTCCCTCGCCCTGGTCGGCGGCGTCGCCCTGATGGCGACCCCCGGCGCCCTGATCAGCTTCTCCCGGCAACGGGGACTCGCAGAGGACGGCCGCTGCAAGGCCTTCTCGGACGACGCGGACGGCATGGGCATGGGCGAAGGCGTCGGCGTCCTGCTGCTGGAGCGGCTGTCGGACGCCCGCCGCAACGGACACCCGGTACTGGCGGTGGTACGCGGCTCCGCCGTCAACCAGGACGGCGCCAGCAACGGACTCTCCGCCCCCAACGGTCCGTCGCAGCAGCGGGTGATCCGGGCGGCGCTCGCGGACGCGGGCCTGTCGGCGTCCGAGGTGGACGTGGTGGAGGCGCACGGCACCGGCACCACCCTCGGCGACCCCATCGAGGCGCAGGCCCTGCTGGCCACCTACGGCCAGGACCGGCCCGCCGGACGGCCCCTGCTGGTCGGCTCCCTCAAGTCCAACCTCGGCCACGCCCAGGCAGCATCGGGTGTGGCGGGGGTTATCAAGACGGTGCTGTCCATGCAGCACGGGCAGGTGCCCCGCACCCTGCACGTCAGCAGGCCCTCCGGCCACGTCGACTGGACGCGTGGAGCGCTGGCCCTCGCGACCGAGCAGCAGCCCTGGCCGTCCCACGGCCGCCCCTTCCGGGCCGGAGTGTCCTCCTTCGGCCTGAGCGGCACCAACGTCCACACCATCCTCGAACACACCCCCCTGGAGGGCGACGGCCCGCCGGCCGAGCGCACCCCCCTGCCGGCGGTGCCCTGGCTGCTGTCGGCGAAGAGCCCGCAGGCACTGCGCCTCCAGGCCGACCGGCTGCGCCGCCACCTGGACGGCAACCCCGGGGTCGACCCGCGCGACATCGGATCCGCCCTGCACACGCGCACCGCCTTCGAGTACCGGAAGGCACTGGTCGGGGACCGGGACCAACTCCACACCCTGCTGGGCCGGATGGCCGACGACAACTCGGGAGCGTGGGACGGCGGTCGCCCGGTCGACGGCCGTTCGGTGTTGGTGTTCCCGGGTCAGGGTTCGCAGTGGGTGGGGATGGCCGCGGAGCTGCTGGCCGGGTCGGCTGTGTTCGCGGGGCGGATGGCGGAGTGCGAG
>NZ_JBITFB010000086.1:0-9810 GCF_044455625.1 Kitasatospora sp. NPDC051164
CTACACCTGGCGCTTCACCCACCAAACCCGCCACCTCGACCTCACCAACTACCAAACCACCACCCACACCAACCACACCACCACACCCAAACCCAACAAACCCCACACCCCCAACAACACCTGACACCCAGCCACACCCCACAGCTCACAGCCCCCACAGGACCCCGGCCACACCCAGCCAGAGCCCCCCCGGACCGCCAGAAACAAGCAGCACCCCGCACCAGCCACCGGCGACGGCACCCCCACCAATCCGGCACGGCACCAGCACCAGCACCAGCACGGCCCGCTGCCCAACCACCCCCACCCAACCGGCCCGCACCACCCGAGCACCGCCGGGCACCGCCCGCCACGACCCGGCCGCGGCCCGGCTGGCCTTGTTCTGCCGTGTTCTGTCTTGTTCACGCAACCCGCTGGGAGACCCGCCCGATATGAACCGCCCGCACCCTTCCAGGCGCGCCCTGCTCACCGGAGCCGCTGCCACCGTGATCGGCTACAACACCATCACCCGCTCCTGGGCCACCACCGCCGACGGACCCACCAGCGGACACCTGATCCCCGCTCCCGCCCTCCAGGGCACCCTCACCACCAACCCCGCCACCACAGCCGCTTTCGCCAAGGACTTCGGGCGCCTCACCGCCGCCACCCCCTACGCCGTCCTCACCCCGGCCGGCGCCCAGGACATCGCCACCGTCATCAACTTCGCCCGCCGCAACAACCTCAAAGTCGCCATGAACGGCCAGAGCGGCACCGGCAACGACCTCGAATCACACTCCAACTACGGCCAAGCGGGCGTCGCCGGCGGCATCAGCATCAACGCCCGCGCCCTCAACCGCATTCACAGCATCACCCCCACCAACGCCACCGTCGACGCCGGCGTCACCTGGGCCCAACTCACCGACGCGGCCCTCGCCCACGGCCTCACACCCCCCTGCCTCACCGACTACCTCCACCTCTCCATCGGCGGCACCATCAGCGTCGGCGGCATCGGCTCCACCGTCCACAAATACGGCCTCCAAGCCGACACCGTCGAGGCCATCGAGATCGTCACCGGCAACGGCCGCGTCCTCACCGCCACCCCCACCCACAACACCGATGTCTTCCACACCGCCCTCGCCGGCGCCGGCCAAATCGGCATCATCACCCGGGCCACCGTCAAACTCGTCCCCGCCCCCGAACGCGCCCTCGTCCTCACCCTCCACTACAACGACCTCACCACCTACCTCGCCGACCAACAGACCCTCCTCGACGGCCGCTTCCCCTCCCAAACCGGCGAAATCCTCATCCAGCCCGACGGCCAACCCCCCCTCTACAAGATCGAAGCCGTCGCCCACTACAACGGCACCACACCCCCCGACCCCACACCCCTCCTCACCGGTCTCAACCCCACCCACACCGCCACCACCGACACCACCTACCGCGACTACACCTACCGCGCCGACACCTTCGCCGACACCATCAAGAACCTCGGCTACTGGAACGCCCCCAAGCCCTGGCTCTCCCTCTTCCTCCCCGCCTCCCAAACCCACACCTTCCTCACCGAAACCCTTCCCCAACTCACCCCCGACGACATCGGCCAGGGCCTCCTCCTCTGCTACCCCTTCCCCACCGACAAGCTCACCCATCCCTACGCCATCACCCCCAACGAACCCATTGCCTATCTCTTCGACCTCCTCACCTTCCCCCGCCCCGACACCGACCCCCAACCCGCCCTCAGCCGCAACCGCCGCCTCTACGACCGCGCCACCCAACTCGGCGCAAAGCGCTACCCCGTCGGCGCCGTCCCCCACATGACCCCCACCGACTGGCAAACCCACTACGGCCCCCGCTGGAGCACCCTCACCGCGGCCAAGAACCACCACGACCCCACACACACCCTCACCCCCGGCCAAAACATCTTCCCCTAACAACAAAACACCCACCCCCCGAAAGGAAACCCCCATGCACGCCATCCACCACACCGACCAAACCCTCCTCCCCCACCCGCCCCAAACCGTCTGGAACGCCATCCTCGACGAACTCAACGGCAAAACCACCTGGTGGCACCCCCACAACACCCACCAACCCGGCCCCACACCCCCTCACACCACCGGCGGCACCACTCACATCACCGTCCACCCCACCGGCGTCGGAAACCCCGGCCCCAAACTCCGCTTCACCAGCACCACCACCCACATCACCCCCCACCACACCCTCACCCAGACCCACACGGGCCACTTCCACGGGACCACCACCTACACCCTCACCCCCCAGCACAACAACACTCACACCCAACTCACGATCACCTTCTCCGCCACCCCCCACCACTGGCCCAGGCTCCTCCACAAACTCACCAACCTGACCATCAAGCACACCGCCGCCACCCAAGACGCCCTCACCAACCTCCACCACCACCTCGCCGACAACGAATAAACAAACAAGCCATCAAAAACCGGAGGACCTCATGCAGACCGCCGTCGGAATCCCTGCCCTGCCGGCCGATTACGCCGTCACGGCCACCGATCACGCCGCGACCACGGACGACTTCGCGCGCCTTGCCATCACGGTCCACCAGCCCGAGACGCCCGACCCGACGCGGCCGCTGGTCGTTCTCGTCCACGGGTGGGCCGCCTCCCGGACCGTCTGGCACAGCACGGCTCACCAACTGGCTGCCGCCGGGCACACCGTGGCCACGTATGACCAGCGTGGGCATGCCTCGTCGACGGTCGGGCGGGAGCCGATCAGCATCGAGCGGCTCGGGCGGGACCTGGGCACCGTCGTGCGGACGCTGACGACGGCGGAGCGGCCGGTCGTGGTGGTAGGGCACTCGGGTGGCGGTTATGCGGCGCTTGCTTGGGCGGCTGGGCTTCCGGTCTCGCGCACGGCTGGTGCGGGCGGGCGGCTTGCCGGGCTGGTGCTCGTGTCGACCGCTTCGCACGGGCAGGACACTCCGGCGAGCGAGGTGAAGATGATGGGGTCCCAGCTGTTCAGTCGTGCGCTTCGGACGCCGTGGCTGGGGCGCAGGTTGCTCGGCCAGACGCATGGACCGCGTGCCACCCTGGAGGCCCGTGAGGCCAACCGGCGGCTTTTCGCCAGTACCTTGCCGCAGACGCGTGCCGCCTGCTTCGCCTCCACGCAGCAGATGGACCAGCGGGCCGGGCTGGCCGGGATCACGGCGCCCACCGTGGTGATCACCGGCACCGAGGACAAGGTCGTCAAGCCGGCCTTCAGCCAGGAGCTCGTTTCCGCGCTCCCGCAGGCGACGCTGCACAAGGTTGTCGGAGTCGGGCACATGCTGCCGTTGGAGACTCCTCAGCACATCGCCCACCACGTCCACCAGCTGGTCCTGGCCGGCCGCTGACCCGCCGTGACCGCCATCACCGCTCCCGCCGGCGTCCTGGGCTCGCTGTTGCCGCCGTACGTCCGGTGCGCCGAAGCGTTCGGCGCCTTGGACGCGGGCCGTCTCCACCCTGCGGAGGCGGCCTACATCCGGGGTCGTTCCCCGCGCCGCCGACACCAGTTCACGACGGCCCGCACGCTCGCCCGCCGGGCGCTGGCCGAGTTGGGCCATCCGTCGGCGCCTCTGCTGCCCGGGCCCGGGGGTGCGCCGCAGTGGCCGTCGGGTGCCGTGGGGAGCATCACCCACACCGACGGCTACACGGCCTGTGCGGTCACCAGTACCGGTCGGCACGTCTCGCTCGGGATCGACGCCGAGCCTGTCCGTCCGCTCCCGCGCGGGGTCCTGGATCTCGTGAGCACCGAGGGCGAGCGGCGGCGGCTCGCCGTGCTGCCGGTGGGCGCGGTCCCTTGGGACACTGTTCTCTTCAGCGCCAAGGAGGCCGTCTACAAGGCTGTCCACCCGCTGACCCGCACGTGGACGGCTCTCGCCGCGATCACCGTCGCGGTCCGACCCGACGGCACGTTCACCGCCCGGCATCCTCACCGCCCCGGTGTCGGCATCGGCCGGTGGGGCGCCCACGAGGGGATCCTCATCACGGCGTTCGCTCTTCCGCCATCGAGTTGAGTACGGCTACTCGTGTCGCCGGCGGGCCCGCTCCGCTGCTGCTGGTGAGCCTGGCCGCGCTGGTGTTCACCAGCGCGGCCAGGCCAGGGCGGGTCACGGCGGGTCACGGCGCCAGTGGGCCACCCGGGGTGAGGGCCAGCCGGGCGAAGCGTTCGGCGATGAGGCGGTGGGCTTCCGGGGAGGGGTGGACGCCGTCGGGGAGCGGGTGGGTGTCGTGTTCGGGCCGGCCGTAGAGGGCGAGTCCGTCCAGGTGGTGCAGGGCGGAGTCGCCGTCGGCCCGGCGTTCGGCGACGATGCGGGCCAGGTGCTCGCGGATGACGGTGAGGGTGAGGCGGCCGGCGGCGCGTTCGGCCGGGTCGCCGGTGGCCCGGAAGCGGAGGGTGCCGCTGCTGAAGTCGGGGGCGAGCGGGCCGGGGGTGTCTTCGTGGATCGGGCAGAGCAGCGGGGAGACGACGAGCAGCGGCGTGGTCGGGTGGCCCTCGCGGATGGTGTCCAGGAAGCCGTGGACGGCCGGGGTGAGGGCGCGCAGCCGCATCGCGTCGGTGTTCACGAGGTTGATGCCGAGCTTGAGGCTGATCAGGTCGGCGGGGGTGTCGCGGATCGTGCGCGCGGTGAAGGGGTCGAGCAGGGCGCCGCCGCCGAAGCCGAGGTTGACCAGGTCCAGTTCCGCACGGTTGGCCACGAGGGCGGGCCAAGTGCCGCTCGGGTGGGCGGCGTTGGAGCCGTGGCTGATCGAACTGCCGTGGTGGACCCAGCGCTTGCGCGCGCCGGGCGGGACGGCCTCCAGTGGGGCGTCCGTTTCGAGGGCGATCAGCTCGGTGGTCTCGGTGTGCGGGAGCCAGAGTTCGACGGTCTTGTCCCGCGCGGGCAGGCCGGTGAACCGGGCGCTGCCGGCGGGGCCTTCGGTGAGTTCGAAGCGGCCGGTGGTGAGGTCGACGGTGCGCAGGTTGCCACCGGGGACCGTGGCCTGGGCGGTGAGGGCGCCGTCGACGAGGAGGTCGTAGACGCCGTCGGGCACGTCGGGAACGCCGGGGTAGGCGCGTTTGGTGGGGACGGCGTGCAGGGTGATCGCGGTGGCGCGGGTGCGGAAGGCGAGGCGGACGCCGGAGGGCTGGGACTCGGCCATCGCGAGCTGCTCGTCGGGTATCTGCCGGCGGGCGCGGGCCGGTAGGCGGTGCGGCAGCAGGCCGCGGCGGGTCCGCTCGACGTCCAGGTGGCCGTGGAGGAGGTCTTCGGTGACGGGGGTGGTGATCGTGGTCATGGCGCTTCTTCGGGTCGTCGTACGGGCGGAGTGCGCGCAGGCGCCGGGCGGGCGGTGCGTGCGCGGCGCGCGCCGTACGGGGGTTCAGGTGGTGGTGCGGGCGCCGCCCTGCCGGAGCAGGGTGTCGAGGGAGTCGATGATCCAGTCCCAGGACTGCCGGGCGTCGACGGCGGTGTGGCTGAAGCCGCCGGCCGCCTCGAGGCTGATGTAGCCGTGGAAGACACTGCCGAGCATGCGGACCGCGTGGGTCTGCTCGGGCTCGGTGAGGTCGTAGCCGCGCAGGATCGCCCTGGTCATCTGGGCGTGCCGGACGCCCGCACTGGCGGCGGCGGTCTCGGCGTCCAGGCGCAGGCGGGTGGCGTCGTAGCGGCCGGGGTGGCGGGCGGCGTAGTCGCGGTAGGCGTCCGCGAAGGCGCCGAGCGCGTCGCGGCCCGCGCGGCCGGCCAGGGCGTCGGCGACGAGGTCGGCGAGTTCCTCGAGGGCGTGCAGGGCGATCCGGGTCTTGAGGTCCTGGGAGCTCTTGACGTGGGAGTACAGGCTGGCGGTCTGGACGCCGAAGCGCCTGGCCACCGCGGCGACGGTCACCTGCTCGAATCCGACCTCGTCGGCGAGTTCGGCGCCCGCGACGACCACGCGTTCGACGGTCAGTCCTGCCCGTGCCATGTGTGCTTCCTCCCGTACTGACGGTCGCGCCGCTCGCACCGGTGCGCTACAGACAGTATGGAATTACCTAAATGGTTTAGGCAAATGGGATCACCGTTGAGGCGAAGGCCTCGCTCCTTCGGCTCAACCCGCCAGGATCACCGTCTCCGCCGGACCCGAGAAGCCCACCGGCTGCGCCGGGGCCCCGGTCGCGGCGAGGCGGCGGTGCTCCTGCGGGCTGACGCCGCGCACCCGCTTGAAGGCCGCCGAGAGGGCGAAGGCGTTGCTGTAGCCGACCTTGCGGGCGGCAAAGGCGACGGTGCACTCGGGCTCGCGCAGCAGATCGGCGGCGACGGCCAGCCGCCAGCCCGCGAGGTACGCCATCGGGGGCTCGCCGACCAGGGCGGTGAAGCGGCGGGCCAGGCCGGCCCGGGAGACCCCGACCCGCTGGGCCAGCTCCGCGACCGTCCAGGCGGTGGCCGGGTCGTCGTGCATCATCCGCAGCACCGGGCCGACCACCGCGTCGTGCTGGGCGCGGTACCAGGCGGGGGCGCCCGAGTCGGGGGCGGCGAGCCAGGAGCGCAGGACGGAGACCACGAGCAGGTCGAGGATCCGGTCCAGGACCAGCTCCTGGCCGGGCTCGTTGCGCCCTATCTCGGCGGCCAGCAGGTGCACCAGGGTGTCGTCGGCGCCGGTGCCGGCCGGTCGGACCAGCAGGGCGGGCAGGCAGCCCAGCAGACGCTGGCCGATCTCGTGCTCGGCCTGGTAGGTGCCGGAGAGGACCACCGAAGAGGCCCGGTCGCCCTCGCGGCCCTGGCCCCAGGTCCGGACGCCGAGCGACATCACCTCGGAGACGTCCACCCCGCCCTTGGTGCAGACCTGGCCCGGGCCGACGATCACGTCCACCGGCGTGTCCGGGTCGTCCGCCACGGTGTACGGCTCCGGGCCGCGCACGATCGCCACGTCCCCGGGGTGCAGCAGCAGCGGGGTGCCGCGCTCGGGCAGGATCCAGGCCTCACCGCGGACCATCGTCACCACCGAGAGCGGGGCCCGGTCCTCGATCCGCAGCGACCACGGCGGGGTCAGGATCGACCGCAGCAGGAACGCGCCGCGGGCCTTGGGGCCGTCGAGGAGTCCCGTCAGAGTGTCCATGCCGTCAAGTGTAGACGCAGGGACATTATTTGACGTCCCATCATTTGAGGGACTCTTGAGTGAACGAGGTGGCCCGGGCGCCGCAAATGCCGGATGATCTGCCCCACGGGGGTAGGACCGACACGCGGCGCCAGCGACATCGCGATGCCGCGATACAGCAGCACAGCAGCACAGCGATAGAACGACACAGCGACACCGACAGCGAGAAGCAGCGAAAACTGCGAGAAGTGAGGGGCTCACGACGATGGAAACGGCACGCACACTCGTCCTGGTGGCGGCCACTGTCACCTGTGGACTGACCGCCGGACTGTTCTACGCCTTCGCGTGCTCGGTCATGCCCGCGCTGGCGCGGGTCGAGGACCGGACCTTCATCGAGGTCATGCAGCGCGTCAACGTGGCGATTCTGAACGGCTGGTTCGTCCTCGGCTTCGTCGGCGCCCTCCTGACCACGGCGGCCGCGGTCGCCCTCCACCTGCCGTCGGACGGCCACGACGTGCTGCCGGCGACCATCGCCGCGCTCGTGCTGTACGTCGCGACGATCGGGGTCACCCGTTCGATCAACATCCCCCTGAACGACGAACTCGCCGCCGCCGGAACGCCGCAGCGGATCGCCGACCCGGCCGGCGTGCGCGGCCGCTTCGAGGCCCGCTGGGTGCGCTTCAACGTGCTGCGCGCCCTGCTCTCCACCGCCGCCCTCGGCTGCCTCGCCTGGGCACTGGTGCTCAACGGGCAGAGCTGACCCCGTCCTTCGGCGGAACCGACACCCGCTCTGCCGACGCGTGCGTTGCCGACACCCGCTTTGCCAAACCGATTTGCCAACCGATTTGCCGACGCCACCCTGGGCGGCCTCAGCCGCACAGGGTGGCGAAGCCGTAACCGCGCGCCTTGAGGGTCGAAATGATCGCCGGCAGCGCGGCCACCGTCTGGCTGCGGTCACCGCCGCCGTCGTGCAGCAGGATCACCGACCCCGGGCGGACGTTGTTCAGCACCCGCGAGCGGATGGCCTCCGTGCCCGGCCGGGACCAGTCCGTCGGGTCCACCGACCAGAGCACGACCTGCTTGCCGAGCGCCGCCGCGCGCGAGCGCACCGCGGCGTTGACCGCACCGTACGGCGGGCGCAGGCAGGTCGGGGTGCGGCCGGTCTGGGCGCGGATCGCCCGGTCCGTACTGCTCACCTGGGAGTTGAGCGCGGAGCCGGAGAGCCGGCGCAGGTCCGGGTGCGACCAGGAGTGGTTCTGCACGCTGTGGCCCTGCCGTGCGACCTGCGCGGTGAGCGAGGGGTGGGCGGAGACGTTCTGCCCGATCTCGAAGAAGGTCGCGCGCACCCCGTAGCGGGCGAGCGTCGCGAGGACCTTGGGCGTGTAGGCGGGGCTCGGGCCGTCGTCGAAGGTGAGGTAGACGACCTTGCCGCCCGTGCCGGCCGTGACGCCCGTGCCGCCGGCCGCCTCCGCCGGTGCGGCGGGCAACGTGGCCGCGGCTCCCGCCGCCAAGGCGACGGCGAGCGCGCCGATCGCGGTCCGGAAACGTCCAACTGTCCTGCGCCTCGCGGGTCGTACGGACATGCCTGCCCCCTGCGGTCGGAACTCCGGTGCCACCGGCCAGTCTGCGCCGAAGGCGGGCCCGCCGCGACCCGCCGAGTGACGGAACCGGGTGAAATCGGCCAGCCGCACGACGGGTTGACCGGGCACACCTTGGCCCGGCACGCCTTGACGGGAGACGCCTTGGCACGGCACGAGTTGACCGAGACACGCCGTGGCCGAACACGCCGAAGCGCCCCCGACGGGATCCGCCGGGGGCGCCGATCGCGGTGCGGTGCGGGGCTGCTTGGTTCAGCGGCCGGAGCGTCCGTGCAGCACCAGGGAGCGGGTCAGCGCGAGCAGGCCGCCCGTGCACAGCGCCGTGCGAAGCATGTTGACCGGCACCCAGGTGTCGGCGAACTTGGCCCGCACGGCCGCGAGGTCCTGGATCTGGGACGGGTCACCGGCCGCCGCCAGCTGGTTGTTGAGCGGGATGTTGACGCCCATCGTCACCAGCAGCGCCACCACGTACAGCACCGTCGCCGCCGCCGCCCACAGCGCCGCCTGCCGACGACCCGCCTTGTGCTGCAGCCACGCCGCCAGACCCGTCGCCGCGAACGCCCCGACGAACACCAGGCCGAACATGCCGTTCTCGATGGACTTGTTGATGTGCTGCATCGCCGTCACATACGTCCGGTCATCACCCGCCGCCAAACCGGGCATCACCGACACGTCGAAGGCGAAGAACAGCCCCGCCATCAACCCCATCGCGACGGTGGCACCCACCAACAGCGGCCCGGCGGCCTTGCTGCGCGTGCCGGGCACGACCGGGGCCGAGCCGTCCGGCGCGAGGCCGGTGAAGGACTGTGGAGCGGTGGAGGAAGCAGGAGTCGCAGTCTGGTTGGAACGCATAGGTGATCCTTCGGTTCTCCCCGGTCCCCGCCCAGCGCGGGGACCCTCCCGGTACCCGGCGGGCGCCGGCCTCCTCACCCCTCCCGGACACAGCCGGGACGGACGGTCAGGGGGCCTACTCCACCCGGCACCGAAGATCTACTGAACTGCCGTACGAACGGCAGGTGTTGCTTCCGGGTCCGTCAGCTCGGTCGTCCGGCTGGTCACGCGTTCCACACGCCCGAGGCGGCGGCCTCACGGGCGTAGTCCGCGAAGTCCCGCGGCTCACGACCCAACGCCCGCCGCACCCCGTCACCCAACGACGCGTTGCGACCATCCAGGATCAC
>NZ_JBITFB010000087.1:0-9177 GCF_044455625.1 Kitasatospora sp. NPDC051164
CCCGCCCGCGTCCTCCGACAGGTCGGGCGCGGCGGTGGTGGTCTCCGCGATCCCGAAGTTGGCCACCCCGGAGGTCATCGTCAGGCGCAGCCCGGGGAAGATGACCTGGATGCTGCGGATGCCGACCTCGTCGTACCAGACGTCGATCCTGGAGGCGTAGGGGGAGTCGGCCTTGGGCGCGGCGTCGAAGGGCACCTGCGCCCCCCGCTCCGCGCTGAGTATCCGGGTGAGCACCCCGTCGTTGCGGAGCAGCCACACGTCTCCCTTGGTGACCGGGGCGGACTTCGCCTGCGCGACGCTGTCCGCGGGGGCGGGGTTGCCGGTCGACGTCCATGCCGTCGTGCCGGGCACCAGCATGGCGGACCTGCCGTCGGCCGCATAGGCCGCGATCGCGCCGTCCGGGCCTGGAGACAGGCGCTGCACGCTCACCCCGGACGGGGACAGTTCCTGCCAGCCGCTCTCGCCGCGGGTGAATGCCTTGCCCTGACGGCAGTACCAGAGCTTGTCCTTGCTGGTGACGGCGACGTCGTCAGCCTGGACGTTCAGGGACTGCCAGGTGCCGTTCCCGGCGCGCTGGAAGAGCGTGTTGTCCAGGCCGATGAGGTAGAGCGTGCCGTTGCCGGCGCAGGCCAGGCCCAGCCCCTGCCAGTTCTGGGTGTTGGTCTTCCAGGTCGTTCCGTCGAAGTGCGCGAGTTGCTTGTCGGCCCGCAGCCCCCAGACGACGTCCTTGCCCGGCACGATGCGGTTCAGGCCGTCGCCCGGCAGTCCGGTGGTGGGTATCGGGTTCCACTGCCGGGCCACCGGATCGAACCGCACCGGGCTGCCGTCGGCCTTAAGAACGCCGCGAGGCCGATGCTGCCGCCGCCGCTGGAGGACTTGCTGTGCTGCCCCACCCGGGAGTCGCCGTACTGCTCCTCGCGGGCGATCGCGTTGGCGACCTCGCTGATCGAGCGGTTCTGGTCGGTGGTGGAGGACAGGGTGTCGGCCTCGGTGGTCTTCTCCGTGCCGGTGGCCCTGGTGGTGCCCTGCCAGTCGACGACCGCAACCTTGGTGCGAAAAGCCCTCCCGCCCCTACGGGGTGGGAGGGCTCCATCTGGACCGCTAGTTCACGCCCGGAGCGTAGTTGTGAGGTTCGGCGCGGGGGCCTTGCTCCCCGTCGGTCCGCAAGACACGGTGCTCCTCGTGCTTGATCCAGGCTGTCTCAGCCCGGATCCACCGATTCGTTTCTGAGGGGATCGTGTCGGGGTTCAGACGGTGGTGATCAGTTGGAGGGCGTGTGGCATCGGCTGGTCTGTCCAGCTCTTCCCCAGGTTCTCCGGTCGGGCCCTTGTGGGCGAGGTGGGTTGGTTCGGTCAGGGGGTCGGCGGTGCGTGGGCGGCGTCGAAGAACGTGGTGAAGGCGTCGGCCAGTGCCACTGCGTCGGCAGACGTATCGTCAGGCGCCGTGCCGAGCGGGCGATCCTGGCTGGGATGTTGACCAGGTGGGCGCGAAGGGTGGCGGTGGTGGCCTTGGCGTGGAAGGTGCCTGGTTCAGCCGCCGTTGCCGCATGAATACTGATACGCCCGGCTCTGCGCGGCCGCTCGCGGTAGCGCGCGCCCACCTGCGTCAGGTTGGCCGCTATCCGAAAACCAGGACCAGCAAAAGTATCGGCAGTACGAGCACCACGGCCAGAATGACCAGGACGAGAATGCTCCTGAGCGCCTGCCTGCCCCGCTCACCGGCCTCCGTCAACATCCCCGGCCCGGAGTCACGCTGCCAGGCGGGGATCAGCACTCGGCGCCCATCGGCGATCTCCGCAGCGACCCGCCGGACGTCCTCCGCAGCGTAGATCCAGGAGGGCGGAGGCGGCCCGTACGTCCCGCCGGAGGTGGGCGCGTAACGCTGACTGCGCACTCGCGCCCAGCCGGCCACCGCCTGGACGGCGCCCGCCCGGACTCCCCACATCCGGCCGACCTCCTGGGCGTGAAGCCACTCGGGTCCCGGCTCGGCCGGCGTGCCCGCCATCTGCTCCCCTCCACAACATCCGCTGCACGCAAATAAGTTGAGCGAGCTTATTAGACACCTTGGCAACCGCGAACGGAAGGATGATGGCCCGGTTGGCGCCGCTGGTCGCCGAGTGGCTTGCCAGAGGCGTGGGCGTGGCGGGACTGAAGTACGCGCTGACCGCCGGGGTGCCGTCGCAGGTGAAGTAAGTAACCCCGTGGGTGCCAGCGGCTGTCCGAGGAGCCGTCAGGCGCGGCAGCGCAGCATGGTCAGCGGCGGGTTGGCGGCGATGTCGTCCCAAAAGCCCGTCTCGAACGCGTCCAGGGCGGCCTGAGCCCGGATCGAGGACCTGGCCCAACGCGGACCGTCGGCCCCGGTCTGGCACCCGCTCGGCAGCCGGGGCGGGCGGGCGTGCGTGCGGATGGACGGAGCTGCAGGAGGAGACGAGCAGGAGCCACGGGAGGTCTGCCGCCGGCCGTCCCAGCCGCTATCCGGGGCCGCCAGGACGCCTGAGGCATATGAGGCATGTGGTACTTCGGCCCGTGTGCCTCATGGATATCCATGGGTTGTTCAGGCACGTTGGGCACATGAGCGACAGGGCGCATCCGAGTGGCGGAGCGGACGCGTGATGCGCAGGCCCGCGCCACCGTGCGAGTCGTCGACCATTACCTGACGCAACGTCACCTGCCTTGAATCAGCTGACGCGCATGATGACGGCCAGCCGCATCGGTATGTTCGGATTCACGGCTGGATGCGTCGCTCGGCGGCGTCGAACGCGGGCGCCAGCGGGGCCAGCGCCGCGCGGAGCCGGTCGGGCAGTGAGCCGGAGGGCACGACCAGTCCTCCGGCGCCGAAACTCTCGGAGAACCCCGCGTTCCCGGCGGGCCGAAGCCAGCCTTCCAGTGCGATGCGAACCGCCGCGGCCACGCTCGCCGCGAGAACGCGGGCTGTGGGCGCTTCGGCGCCACCAAGGCGTTCGGCGATCACCGTCGTGAGAGGGGGCTCAATGTCGGCGGTCGTATCGAGGAACGCGTCAAGCAGCGGGGTCCGGGTGGTGATCAGCAGCAGTACTTCGCGTTCACGCCCACCGGTGTTCTTGTACTGCTCGACCACTGCTTCGGTGACGGCGTCAGCCAGGCGCACTCCTGCGGGCCGGGCTGCGACCGCCGACGCGACCCCCGCCTCCCGGCCTGCGGTAACGGCGGCGACGATCGCCTGCTCGCGGCTGGCGAAGTAGTTGTTGTAGGTGCGCGGCGAGACTCCGGCCGCCTCGGCGATCTCCTCGACGCGCACGTTGTCCGGTCCGCGCTCCACGGCCAGGCGCAGCGCGGCCTCGCGGAGCGCCTCGCGCGTGGCCTGCTTCTTCCGCTCCCGCAGCCCTGATGGTGGTGTCGTCACGGTGTCAGCATGCCACACGTAACTGCGCGTACGCAAACTTGCGTGCGCGCAGTTTTCCTGTCAGCCTCGACCCCACCGAGACCGACAGAGAGGGCGGCACCGTGCGAGCAAGAGGAATGACCTACGACACCGGATTCGTCGTGCACGGCCAGACATCCCGGGAGGACCTCGACCCAGCGGTCGTCCGGCGCGAGCTCGCCATCATCCGCGACGACCTGCACTGCAACGCGGTCCAGATCATCGGCGGCGACCCGGACCGACTGGAGCTGGCCGCCAGCGCCGCCGCCGAGCTCGGGCTGGAGGTCTGGCTCTCGCCCTATCCGCTGGAGCTGGACCCGGAGCAGATCCTCGCGCTCTTCCGTGACTGTGCCGGGCGGGCGGAACGGCTGCGGCGCGGTGGGGCCGAGGTCGTGTTCGTCGCAGGTGTGGAGCTGAGCGTGATGAGCCGTGGGTTCCTGCCCGGAGAGAGCCCCGAGGAGCGGGTCGAGCAGCTGATGCGCCGACCCGAAGGACGGGCGGAGGCGATGCGCGAGCTCGGCGTACGCATCAACGCATTCCTCCGGGACGCCGCGGCCACGGTCCGCGAGCACTTCCAGGGCAAGCTCACCTATGCGTCCATCCAGTTCGAGCAGGTCGACTGGACTCCCTTCGACTTCGTGACCTTCGAGCTGATCCGCTCCGCCGAGGTCGCCGACCGCTTCCGGGACGCGGTGCGCACCCTGGCCCAAGGCCCGAAACCGCTCGCCATCACCGGGTTCGGCACCGCCGCCTACCGCGGCGCGGGAGACCGCGGTGGGCGGGTGCTGCAAGTGGTCGAGTACGACCCCGAGACCAAAGCCCCTGTGCGGCTGGACGGCATATACGAACGTGACGAGGCCGGCCAGGCCGCATATCTCAGCGAACTGCTGGAGATCTTCGAGACCGAGGGCGTGAACAGCGCGTTCGTCTTCTTGTTCGCCTTGCCTGGCTACCCGCACCGCCCGGACGGCGACCCCAGGGACGACTTGGACCGGGCCGGCCTGGGCATCGTCAAACTCCTCGAAGGGCGCCGGGGGCAGACCTACCCCGACATGGAATGGGAACCCAAGGCCGCATTCGCGGCAGTGGCGCAGCGGTATCGGAGGTGACAAGCCCCACGCACGGTGACCACGGCTCGGGATCTGCACTGCGGCGCAGTGCGGATCCGACCGCCGGTGGCGCTGTAGGTACCGCGTTTCGGTGTCCACTTCCGGGCCGCCATGTCCAGCGGATGCCAATCGGACAAGTCGCGTGACTGACAGGCTCTCGGCGTGGGTGGATGGACCCGGCTCCGTACCAGGCCCCGTTGACCTGTGAGGCGAAGCACCGGAGGTGGGAAGCACTGGAGCCGATGATTCGTCGTGGCTGGTCAGAAGGCTGCAGCTTGCAGCGCCTGCTCGCAGATCTCTGCTCGCCAGCACGCCGCCCCTTGGCGGCAGGCGTTCGTGCTCCACGAGGTCGAGCGGCGGCCGAGGCCGACGACTGACCGGTGGCCTCGTGGATCCGCGCTGTCGAGTACGGGCTCAACCGGACGGCGTGACCGGGGACCGAATGCCGATCCACTGCTCAGCATTCCAGGCCTGGTACCGCTCTACCTCGGTGAACCCCAGCTTTGCCGCGAGGCGCATCGAACCGACGTTGGCGGTCTGGGTGGTGAGTACCACCGGCTCACCGGGAAGCGCGCCGGCGAGCCATTCAAGTGCCGCTGCGCACGCCTCGGCGGCGTACCCGAATCCCCACGCCTGCGGCAGGAACAGGTAGCCGAGATCGGCCTTCCCCGCGGCAGCCGGGCGGCGGTGCTCCGTCGCTCTCCTGAGCAGGATCTGGCCGATCATCGCCCCGTCGAGATCAACGACGAAACTCCCGGGCCACCGCTCGGGCACCCCGGGCAGCTCACCCTCGAGCTCGTCACGCGGCCGCGGGCCGCCGAGGTACGTATGCACCTCTGGCGACGCCAGCAACTCGACGAACGCCGCACGGTCCCGCGCCTCGGGCTCGCGGAGCACCAGCCTCTCGGTGCTGATCGGGGCGGGAGGCCAGGCAACGGGTCCGAGTTCAGCCATGGCGGGCAATTCCTCTCGACGGCAGCGACACAGGAGACGGTCCCGCAGAGGGGGACGCGTCTGACGAGTGATCCAGTTCCTGGGCAACGGGTCCGCCAACCCGTCGCCGTGCCCAGTGGACTGGCGCTGCCGTTCGGTGGCACCGGCGACGTGGTCGCGCTTGTCGGAGCCTTCAGCTCCGGACGTTGCGAGCCATCCGGAGCCCGCGTCGTCAGGGATATGACACCGAGCACGGAACGATCAAGGTGACACGGAACGCGGAACCGTCAGAACGCCGCTCACAGCGTCGGTCCGTGACACCGAAACGAGGAACCTACAATCCACGCCACAGCTCCGCGGCCTGGTCACCGGCGCCCGCCAGATCGATGACCGCGCTCTGTTCCGCGGTCGCCAGCGGCGCGGGCCAGGACGCTCCGGACTCCTCCACGATCTCCTGTGCCCGCGCCAGCGCCACCCTCGCGGCGATCGTCCGCCGGGCCGGCTCCCGCTCCCGCGCGACGGCGGCTTGCCACCGGGCCTCGTCCTCGGCCCGGGCCGCCTCCAGCGGCGGGGCGGCCGTGTGGCTGAGGCAGACGACCGGCAAGGGGTCCGCCACGACCGCCTCCTGCCCGGGCGGCGGCGGAAAGGCACGCGCGTGCTCAGCGTAGTCACTGCCGACTGCTCCACCCAGTCCGGCGCCCTGATTGACGAGATCGTCCGCGAGGGAGCCCGCCGCATGCTCGCCGCCGCGCTGGAAGCGGAAGTCAACCAGTACATAGCCGAGTTGACTGCGTGGAAGGACGAGCATGGGCGTCGCCTGGTGGTCCGCAACGGTCACCACCGGCTGCGGTCGGTAGTCACCGCAGCCGGCCTGGAGGTCAGGGCGGCCCCGCGGGTGAACGACCGGCGGGCGGACGAGGAGACGGACGCCTGGTCAGCCTGGTCATCAACGAAGCGGTGACCACGGTGCGCGAGTCCGCCCTGAACTCGATCAGCGAGGCATCAACCACCACCACCTGCCCCGGGACCTCGTCGAACCACTGACGGCCGCCATGCCGACGATGGAGCGCGAACTCCTCGAACACGCTCTCTACATCCTCGGTGCCACCCACTCCCCGCAGGCCCGGCCGCTGATCGAGCCCTTCCTCCACCACCCCGACCCAGAGGTGCGCGAAGAAGCCCGGCTCGCAGCAGCCGAGATCACCGCAGCGTCGGAGGGCCTCACTCACAACTCTTGACCAGCAGGCCCGGCGGCAGTCGTGTTGTTCCGTCCAGTGCCCCGGCATCGACCGCGTGGCGCATCCGCTTCTGCCGACGGCATGGGAGGGTTGACGCCTGCCGGCACTGCTCGGAGCGGTCCGCAGGGCCAAACATCGGGTGTCAGAGCCGTCTCGTGGTGAACAGGGTGGTCCCGTACGCCGCGTCCACTTCCTTCCGCTCGGTCTCGGTGAACCCGACCTTGGCCAGCACACGGCGAGAAGCGGTGTTCCAGTCCCAGACCGTGGCCCACAGACGTTCGTGCCCAGACGATCTCGCCCATTCCAGAACCGCCAACGAGGCCTCAGTCGCGTATCCCTGACGCCAGACTCGGCGTAGCAGCTCGAACGCCAGCTCCGGTTCCCCTGTCGGTCCTCGCCCGCTGTCGACCAGCCCGCAGTAGCCGATGACGTCACGAGAGGCCTTCCGCTCGACCGCCAGCAACCCGATCGACCACAGCTGGTTGGTGCGGATCGAATCCTCGAGCTCCGCGACCGTGGGGTGTCCGTCCGCGTCGATTCGGCGGTGCGGCGGCACTCGTGGATCACGTTCGGTCCACAGCTCACGCTGGACGACAGCCTCGGCTGCCCGCCAAGGCCTGAGTAGCAGGCGAGTCGTCTCGAGTACAACCTCGCTGCCGGGAGTCGCGTCACCTGCCATGACAGCAACCATCTCACGGGCGAACGCACCGTCGTGCCACGGGGCGCGCGGTCGGTCCTGCCGATCGTGGACGCGAGATGTGCGGGTCCACCGAGGTCAATTGCCGAGCATCGTCCTGGACCTGTACACCTTCGAATGTACCCGGTTGGACGCGTTGACCCGTACGCCCACATTCCCGACCCAAGTGACAACGTCGTCGGCGTGAACGACCCGATCCACAACTCTTGACAATGGCTCAGGACTGTTACAGGGGCCTGTGGTCCTCGCAGGGGTGTCCTCTTCCCGGTCAGCACTGCATTCGCGGTAATGACCTTTGCGAGGATGGGACGCATGGTCAGCATCGAAGAGTGGATCCGGGTCCGGAGAGACCTGCGGTTGGGGCAGAGGTTTGCCGGCACAGTGACCGCGGTGCCGACTCCGGGCGCAACCGGGTTCTTCGTCGACATCGGCCTCCCGGTCGGTGGGTTCGTCGATGTGCTGCTGCTTCCGGCGCACGCGCATCGGTGGCCGACCGTGGGAACGGTGACGGAGTTCGAGGTCTGGTGGGCTGATAAGCGGCCCCAGGTGCGGCTCAAGCCAGTGGACGGACAGTTCTTGCGCGAGGACTTCGACGAGTGGCAGGCGCGGTGGCGTCCGGGCTGGCCGGAGAACGTGCCCGTGGATCAGGCCTGGGTGGAGGCGGAGGCCGCGCCGTTGCGAGAAGCCGGCGCGGTTGAGGAGACGTTGCGTGCGGCCGGATGGCGGCCAGGGCGACGTGTTCCCGTCCAACCGTGGCGCGAGATGCTGGAGGCAAGGGGACTGGTTCGCATGCACAAGGCAGCCGAGCTCTTCTTGTCCGAGTTCGGTGGCTTGGACATACAGATCAGCGGGCCCGGCATCGATGTTGCGAAGACACCGTTCCACTTTGATCCCGAGCAGGTGGTGGGCGAGGAGGACCGCTTCGCGGACTGGAGCGCGACAGTCGGACGGGACATCTTCCCGATCGGCGAGCTCGACGGGGGCCGGTTCTTCCTCGGCATCGACGAGGACGGCGAGATCTATCTGATCGAGACCTGGGTGGCGACGTTCGGCCGGCTCCAGGACGCTCTGGAGAGGCTCGTCCTGGGCATCGCTCCGCGGCGTATCGGGTGAGGCTGAGACCTGTCAGGAGTGGGCGGAGAAGGGCCGGCTGGCTGCCCGTTCCCAGAAGGCCTGCCCCTTGTCCACCGCGTCTTCCATCACCGCGATCAGTCCGGATCAGTCCGGCGGCGTCAGTGCCCGTGGGAATGTCGACTGCGACGAAGCACTCACCGCTCCATTCGCTCAGGAGCCCCGCTGCGAGGATTTCGGCCTTGATCCGGTCGGCTGCTTGCTGAAGATCGACGGTCGGCAGGTCCGGGACGAACAGCGGCCGGAGGGTTCGGTGCCCGGCGGTCTTGACCACCTCGCTGACGTAGTCGTGGTCGGTCAGCAGGACGGTGTCGCCCAGGCCGAGGCCGTAGGTCAAGAGCGGAATGCAGGCGACGTCGTAGCTTCCGTTGTCGGCGTACGACTTGATCTCCCCAGTCACGTGCAGATGAATGCCCCCACCTGCGGTGTCGGGTAGGAGGACGGCAGAAGAACCGGCTTGTTCTGCTCGTCCGCGGCGAGGCCTTCCATGCGGAACAGCCAGTCCTCGAAGGCGTATTCGTCGGGAAGCCGGACTCGAACGTCCCTGACGGTGGAGTCGGGCATTGGAACTGTCGGTTGCGACATGAGGTCGCTTGTGTTGAGTGAAGACGTCGAAGGAGGATCGACTGAGGTCGAAGACGTAGTCCGGGCCGTATCCGTGGCCTGTCCC
>NZ_JBITFB010000088.1:0-9024 GCF_044455625.1 Kitasatospora sp. NPDC051164
AACATCACCCGCAGCCGCCTCGGACGCCTCACTCGCCAAGGCTTCCTCACCCAACCCGAACGAGGCCGCTACCAGAAACGGACTTAACGTCCTCTGAGACCGGCAACACTCCATCTCCGGACCGCGTGCGACGAAGGGGCGCTCCGCCAAACAACCGGCGGAGCGCCCCTTCATTGATTGTGCCCCGTCTCAGCTGACGGTCTCGTCTGTAGTAGGGACGCCTGCCTTGGATGCCCATTGGATCAGCCCAGCTCCGTATCGTTGGGCTTGCCAGTACCGGGTCCTGATGGCTCCTCCGCTCGTGGCTTGCAACGCCTCGGGATATCCAAAGTGCTGAATCAGACTGCTGCCAAGGCTGGCTGCCGCGGCGACCAGCGCGGGCCCCTCCTCGGCCAGGTCGTCGATGTCGAATACTCCTGACGCCTCCGGAGGCTGGGTCGGCGTCTGCGCACCGAGGCGTCCGCTGAAGCCGCGGGACTGGTGGAGTTCAGCCGGGATCTGCTCCGAGACAGGCCAGATGCTTGCCCGGACCGTAGCGCTTCCGCCGGCGGCAGCGCGGTCCCGGGCATGGCGGGCCACGAACCGCAGTCCGGAGATGAGGGCGAGGACCAGGTCCTCATCATCGACCAGGCTGGTCGCCGGGTCCCGATGTGCGAATCCGTTATTGTTCGACCGCCGGTCGGTCACGGCGAGCGCGAGGGTGCCAGCGCCGTTCTGGTGCAGCTCGCAAGCCAAGAACTTAGTGGACGTTAAGTCCGTTTCTGGTAGCGGCCTCGTCCGGGTTGGGTGAGGAAGCCTTGGCGGGTAAGGCGTCCGAGGCGGCTGCGGGTGATGTTGACAGACGTCTCGTCGGTGGGCATGCCGAGGAGTTCGTGCAGCTCGCGTGCCCGGAATGCCTGGTCGGGATGCTGGTTGAAGGCGTTCACGATGGCCTGGTAGGTGGTGTTCGTCTCGGGTGGTTCTGATTCGGCTCCTGCCGGCGTGACCTCCGCGATGATCTTTCGGGCGGTGGCCAGATCCGTGAGCCGCGCTTCGGTCTCTGTCAGGTCGGCGGCGAGCTCTTCGATCCGGGCGCGTAGTTCTGCGGCCCGGGCAGCGGCCTCGTCCTGCCGGGTCTGGAGGTCCGCCAGGAGTTCGGCGACGTTCACGCGGCCAGCCCGAGGGTGTCGCGCCAGGCCGGGGCTGGTGTGGTGAGGCGGCGGGTCATGTTCGCGGTGGAGGCCCAGTAGACCCGTGAGGCGGAGTTGTCGGGCCTGTGGTCGTACTCGCGGGCGAGGCGTCGATGCAGCATCAGGGTGCCGTTCGTCTGCTCCACCACCCACCGTTTCGGCTGTGGGACGAAGCCCTTGCCCTGGTCGGCCGGGTTGCGGCGGACGACCTCGACGTCGATGTCCAGCAAAGCACCGTGGATGACGACCTCGTCCTTGAAGCCCTGGTCCACCAGCGCCTTCTCCAAACGCATCCCGCACCGCTCGGCGACCTGGTCGAGCAGGGCGGTGCCGGCGGCGTTGTCGTGGGCGGAGGCGGCCAGGACGACGACACCGATGATCAGCCCCATGACGTCGACGGCCAGTCCCCGCTTGCGGCCCGACACTTTCTTGTTCGCGTCCAGTCCCGTCGTGGTCTTCGGAACACTGGCGGCCGCGCGGACGGACTGGGTGTCGATGATCACGAGGGACGGGTCCTCTAATCGGCGGGCCCTCTCCCGCACTTGGCAGCGCAGGAGTTCCTGGACCCGCTGGTCGAGCCCGTCCTGGCGCCACAGGCCGAAGTAGTAGAACACCGCCGACCAGGACGGCAGGTCATGGGGCAGATAGCGCCACTGACAGCCCGTCCGGTTCTGGTAGAAGACCGCGTTCACGATCTCCCGCAGATCACAGGACCCGGATCCCCGGTTGCCGATCGCGCCACCCGGCTCTGCTTCCAGGCCGTGATCATCGGCTCGATCAACGCCCACTGCTCGTCCGATAAGTCGCTCGGATACGCCCGTCTGTCCATGTGCCGCAGAACATCACCCGAACCACGACTGGCACGCCAGTACAGCCAACGTTCACACGTACGAGCGATCACAAGCCGAGAGAAAAGGGACTTAACGTCCACTAAGAGTGGAGCGCACCGTATGACCGCCAAGCCGATGATCGAGGGCCGGCGAGCTGACTCAGCCCGCCGACGCGAACGCGTCCTCAAGGCCCTCCGCCAGGCGGCCAAGGACGGCACCGAGATGAGCGTTTCCGCGATCGCTCGCGCCGCCAGGGTGGACCGCACCTTCCTCTACCGGCACCGCGACCTGCTCACCCAGATCCACACAGCCGCCAGTGAACCGCCGGGCACGAACGGAACGGGCCCGCTGGTCAGTCGGGCCTCACTCCAAGCCGACCTGGCCAGCGCCCACGACCGGGCCGGACGGCAGGCAACCCGGATCCGGCAACTGGAGCACAAGCTCGCCGAGTTGCTCGGCGAACAGGTCTGGCACGAAGCCGGAATCGGCGCCCCGGGAGACATCGAGCAACTGCACCGCCGCATCACGGCCCTGGAGCAGCAGCTTGTAGATCTCACCGCCCAGCTCGACGAGCGCGACCAAGAACTCGAAGCCGCACGAGCAGCCAACCGCGAGCTGATGACCAGGCTGAACACCCGGTCCCAGCCAGCCGACTTGGTGCACCAGCCAGGGCGCTGACGACGAGGGCGTCCCTACGCGACCTGGCACCGTCGACACTCGGGTTCGTCTGTTCCTCCGGCCATCCAGTCATCCGATCATCCGGCTATCCGTCGGCCAGGGCCGCAGCGGACCCCGCTCGCACCCGTTCCGCATTAGGCCGTGGCTCATAATTGATCTTGCGGTGGGGCGAGGAGAGATAACGGACGCGGCGTGGTCGCGGATAGAGCCGTTGCTTCCGCAGGGCGATGGTGCCGGACGTCACTCGTTGTGCAGCACCTCGGCGATCGGCAGCCGGGCCGCCGAGCGGGCCGGGACGAGGGCGCCGACGACGGCGATCACGACGCCCGCGAGGGCGAGGCCAGTGAGCAGCGGAGTGTTCCAGATGTTGATCGTCGACTCCGGGAAGATGATGCTTCCGACGTTCTCGATGAGCAGCCGGTGCGCCAGGATTCCGGCCGGGACGCCGATGATCGCGCTGACCACGCCCAGCCAGGTCACCGAGGTGACCGTCATCGCCACCACCTGCCGGGGCGTCATCCCGATCGACTTGAGCATGCCGAGGTCGCGGCGGCGCTCGCGGATGGTGAGTAGCAGGGTGTTGAAGACGCCCAGGGCGGCGACCACCGACAGCAGCGCGGTGAAGATCGTGGCGAAGCTGATGACCGCGACGATCGGACCGGCCGGGTTGGGCGCGAACACCGAGGGCGAAAGGCTCGGGTCGGCGGCCGACACCGCCTGCTGGTACGCGTCGGCGTCAGCGCCGGCGGCGAGCCGCACGTCGTACTCGGCCGCGTGCGGGTCGTCGGTGAGCGCGGCCCTGGTGGCGTCGTTGGAGTCGAACGCCCGAGCGTTGCCCTGACTTTCCTCGCCGACGAGGGTGACGGTCAGCTGCCGGCTATCGAGGTCCAGGGTGAGCCGGTCGCCGATCTTGAGCCCGTGTTGCTTGATGAAGACCGGCCCGGCCTCGATCTCGTTCGGCCCGGTCGCCACGCGGCCCTTCACCACCTGGAGCCGCTTGGAGTCGGCGATGTCGTCACCGCCGTAGAAGTCGGCAAAGACCGGCTGGGGGTAGCCGACCAGCCCGACCTGGACCAGCCCGCGGACGGAGACCCGCTCGGCGCCGGGGGTGGCGCGCAGCATCGCCTCGGTCTGGGCGGGAGTGAGCCTGGGCTCGGTCTTGTTGCCCGTGAAGTGGGCGGTCTGGACGTTGACGTGGGTATGGCCGTCGGCGTGGTCCACCAGCTTGGTCAGGGTGCTGCTCAGACCGGTCGTCACGGTCACGGTGAGCACGCCGAGCACGATCGCTGCCATGGTCAGCGCGGTGCGGGCGGGGCGGGCAAAGGGCTGGCCGAGGCCGAGGCTGACGGCGCGCGGCAGCCGTGTGCCGCTCAGCCAGCGCTGGACCTTCAGCCCGCGCCCGGTGCGCGGCGCGCTGCCGGCCGAGATGGCCTGGGCGGCGGAGAGCCGGTGGGCGCGCGAGGCCGGGACCAGGGCGGCGAGGACGACCAGCAGCGGGACGCTGATCAGGGTGGCGGCGGGCAGGTAGCCGGCCGGCTCGATCTTGGCCGTGCCGGTCGTGATCCCCGAGAAGGCGGACTGGAGGATCGGGTGCGAGGCCGCCCAGCCGGCTGCCGTACCGAGGACGGTGCCGAGGACCGCAGGCACCGAGACCATGGTCAGGTAGACCGTGACCACCTGGCGCGGGGTGAAGCCGATCGACTTCAGCACCCCGATGTGCCGGTAGCCGGAGACCACCGCGCCGCTCACCACGTTCCCGACGATCAGCGCGGCGACCACCAGGCCGAGCACGCCGAAGACCGTCATCAGCGGCAGGTAGGCGTCGGCACCCGCCGAGAAGGCCTGCTTGAGCACCAGGTACGACTGCGCGTTGGTGAGCGCGTCCTTGGGCAGGCCCTCGGTGGCCGTGCCCAAGGCGGAGGTGAGCTGCTGCTCGCCGGAGGCGTCGGAGAACCGGTAGAGCATCTGCCGGCCGGTGGGGTGCAGGGCGGCCGCCTGCTCGGGAGCGACCCACCCGCCGGCGCTCTGGCTCATGCTGGTGGCGAAGCCGACGACGGTGAGCTGCTGACCGCCGCTGAGGGGGAGCGAGTAGTTCAGGAACCTCTCCGTCGCGCCCCCGAACGGTTCGTTGATGACCACTTCGCCGGGTTTGGTGGCCCACCGGCCCACCAGCAGCTGCACCCGATCCACCGGCCCAGCCGGGTCGGAGCGGCCCACCAGTGTCAGCGCTCCGGGCGGGCGGCCGATCCAGTCGGTGGGGATCTTCACTACAGCCTGGTCGAAGGGCCCGGCAGTTGCCTCGACGCCCGGCCGGTGGGTGGTGGCGGCCAACTGTTCCGGCGAGGCCTTGGCCGGGTCGAAGGCGGCGACGACGTGGGCGCCGCGTTGCCCGTCAAAGGCGTCGTCGAACGGGGCCCGGGCGGCGCTGATCACCGCGAGGGCGAGCAGCACGGTCGCGGTGGAGCAGAACACCACCAGCCCGATCACGATGGTCTGCACCCGGCGGCGCTTCACCGCGGCCCGGGAAGCACGCCACACAGCACCGCTCACGACTGGGCCTCCAGCATCCGCTCGCGCGCCACCTTGCCGTCCGCGACCTCGACCAGCCGGCTGGCGCAGCGGGTGGCCAGGTTGGGGTCGTGGGTGACGATCAGCAGGGTCTGCCCGATCTGGTTGAGGTCGATCAGGAGGTCCATCACCTGCTCGCCCGAGCGACTGTCCAGCGCGCCGGTCGGCTCGTCGGCGAGCAGCAGCGCCGGACGGTTCATCAGGGCGCGGGCCACCGCGACGCGCTGGCGCTCGCCGCCGCTGAGCGAGGCCGGGTAGACGTCCTTGCGGTGGGCGACGCCGAGTTCGTCCAGCAGCTCCAGTGCCCGGCGGCGGGCCTGGCGGGCGGTGGTGCCGGTCAGCTGGGCGGCCAGCGCGACGTTGTCGAGGGCCGGGAGGTCGTCGATCAGGTTGAAGAACTGGAAGATCATGCCGATGTGACGGCGGCGGAACAGGGCCAGCCCGTTCTCGTTCAGCCGCCCGAGGTCCTGCCCCTGCACCCGGACGGTGCCGGAGCTGGGCCGGTCCAGCCCGGCCACCATGTTGAGCAGGGTGGACTTGCCGCACCCCGAGGGGCCCATCACGGCGACCGCCTCGCCCGCCCTGATCCGCAGGTCGAGGCCGTCGAGCGCCTTGGCGTCGCCGAACTCCTTGTGCACCCCGGACAGCTCGACGACGACCTGCGCGTCGTCCGGCCGGATGGTCCCGTCGTGGTCGTTGCTCATGGTCGACGACGGTAGGCGCGGCGGCCCGGGCCGGGCGTCCCACCCCAGGTGTAACCGCAGGTCGCCGTAGTACCGGGGATGTACGGGGGCGGCACCCCCGGATGATGTCGATGTCCCACGCGTGGGACAGCATCGATCTGGTCCTGTCGGTGCGCGCGGCCGTCGCGCTCCAGGGCGCGGTGCAGGTCGCGGGCCTTGGCTTGGAACGGCCCGCTCGGCAGCCGCAGAGCGGCCTCCAGCGACCCGATTCTGCAGTTTGCGCAACCGGCACTGCGGCAATCTGCTCGACGGACCGTCGAGGGCCTTCCCGGAGGTCGTGTACCACCCGTAGGCCCGGTACGGCGGCGGGCGGCCGCCACGGGGGTACGGCCGCCCACTGCCCGCTAAAGCAGCCCGAAGGGGCGGCCGAGCGGTAATCGCTCGACCACCCCTTCGCCATGTCCGCCGGTGAGCCTCCTTGCACCACACCTGTTGCGATCAGTAAGTTCCGGTCCCAGGCCACTGACCTGCGAATACTCCGGCGGGCCCCACATCAGGCCTGGCGACCCCGAGAGAAGCGGCAAGCCACGGCTGGCGGATCGTCAGCGCGGGGACATCGGCGGCGGGCTGCGCCGGCGGTCCGGGCAGCTCGCCGATGCGGCGCAGCGCTTCGGGGAGGGCGGTGTCCCAGTCGCCTTCGAAGCACATGCCGCGGTCGTCGATGTAGATCGCTCCGCCGAGTTTCTTGTTCGTGACCAGCAGGGAGGTGCCGAGCCAGTAGGCGCGGTCGGGGTCTTCGTCGACGATGGCGTCGAATCCGTGGCTGATCAGCCAGGCCGCGATGGCGGGGTGGTAGCGGCGGTGGCGGGCCGTGACGTTATGTAGGTCCACCAGCTCTGTCCGTTGTCCGCCGCTCAGGCAGTAGCCACCCGGGTTCCCTGCTTGTCACTGATCAGCGGCACACTGCGCGCATGAGTACTGATCCACATGACGTCCGGATGACCCTCGATCTGACCTGGGTCGAATCCATGGGCGGTCCGCTGATCGTCGTCCCGCTGTCCGCACTGCAGCACTGGGGTGGCTGCACCGAGGACGGCATGATCATCGGTGACGGTGACCAGCCTGACGACTACGACCGGGCCTGCAAGGTCGAGGGGCTGGCTGAGGTGATCGGCCTGCGCGGCCCCGGCGCCGCCTGCGCGCTGGTGCTGGGCGACGAGCCCGCCACCACCTGCTACCTGCCTGAGCAGAGGGCCTTCATGCGCTGGGTCGCTGCCGACTCCGACGCCGAGCTGCTCGCCGCCACCGACGCAGTACTGAACGACCCGGCGACGCCGTGGGAGGAGTGCGGCCTCTGGGAGACCGACGGACCGGCGGTCCTCATGGACTCGGCCGAGGCCGGCAAGAACCTCGGCATGCCCTACCCGGACGGCAGAGGCGAACCGGACCAAGCTCCCGTCGACCTGCCCGCAGGACGCTGGAAAGTCCGCGCGTTCCACAAGACCGGCGGCTCCCCCTGTATCAGCGTGGTTCAACTCCTCCCGGAGGCCGACTGCCAGTCGACAACGACTCCCTGGCCCGAACACCGAGCTCTGCGCGAGCTCGGCGGCACCTGGCAGTCTGCTGGTCGGCGATTGACATGATGGGCGGCGGCAAGTCTCAGGTGTGTGAAGAGGAGCGACTATGGCGTCCACGACCGAACCCGATCTCGGAGTCTCCGAACGAGACGAGTGGTCCTACTCGCCGGCTGTCGGCGTCGGACCGCTCCGCTTCGGTATGACCGTCGATGAAGTGGTCGAGGCGGCCGAGATACTCGGCCAGACGAAGGTCAGCGATTGTGCACGGCGCTACGCGGTCTTCTCACCGACTTGGAAGGTCGAAGTCCACCGTCGCGGGGTGGCTCCTTCACTGCCTGCCGTGACGGCCTATGTGAGCCAAGTTGTGGGGCTGTTCTGCATCGCTGCCGACGCCGTGCACGGCCCCCAGGTCGCGTACGACGGGCTCCCGCTGGTCGGGAGGGACCTGTCGGAGCTGGAGAGCGACGCCATCGCGTATGCCGAGGCAATGGATGTGCACTTTCGCTACACACCCGAGGGCTATGCAGGGCCCGGTGATTCCGGGGTCGTGATGCGCGGGCAACTGGTCGGTCAGGTCCTCCGATCGCGTCCGCTGTTCATGGTGACGCGCGACGGCGCGCATACCGAATGGGACTCGATGCCCTCCGAGGAGTACCGCAACGGCCAGTCCACGGCCTGACGTGGTGTGACTCACGACGTGGGTGGAGGAGATACGCCCCCAATGCGCCAGCTAAGGCTGTCCCGCAACCGGCGGGCCCTCCGTACCGGTCGCCGGATCCGGCCGTGTCAGTGGCTGGTGACAGGCTTACAGAGTGCTGATCAAGCGATACGACGACGCTCCTCTGGTCGCCGGAGAGTCGCTGCTGGCCTGCCCGGGCTTCTGGTCGAACCACCTCCTCGCGATGTGCAGTGGCGGCGCTGGCGCTGAGCGTCCAGTTCCAGAGTGGTTCGGCGATGACGGAGCCGATGCCGACGCCTTGTCCGAGGTCCTGTTCGACCCCGAACGCTGGCCAGTGTTCCGGGTACCTGCGGCAGAGGGGTCGGGGGTCGTCGTGGTCTACCGCAACCTGGTCGGCGACTACGGCATCGACTACCTCCTCACCCATCCAGACCGGAGCTCTGCACAGCAGCTCGCCAGCTGGGAAGGAGATCTTTCGGGGACAGGGCTGACGTGGCGCGAACTGGTCCGAATCGCCGACAACCCCGTACCCGGGTCCGACGGAGTCGAGAACCCTGACGCCCGGCTCCTACTCGTTCTTCCCCTTCTCAACGACCTGGACGTCCCTGAGATGGCGTCGGCAAGGCTCAGCGCGGCACTGGTTACGGCGGGAGCCCCGCAAGACACCACTCCGAACACGGCGGAGCGCATGCTCACCCACTTGATGAGGGGGGCGCGACACGATCCCGCATGGAGCTCGCCCCTTAGTGGTTGTTGTCTTTCCGGTCTTGATGGCTGTGTTTCTGCTGGTCAGGCATAGGGTCGGTGACCCCGTGGCAGTGGTGACGTGTTGTGTCATCG
>NZ_JBITFB010000089.1:0-8879 GCF_044455625.1 Kitasatospora sp. NPDC051164
GCCCTCGGCGGCATGATGAACCAGGGCGGCAAGGACGGCGCGGACAAGAAGTAGTCCAGCCGCACCACCCGGCCGCGGGGGCCGCGGCGACCCCCTGGCCGCGGCCCCCAGCACCCGAGGAACTGCACCCGCGGCCCGCCCCGACCGATTCGGGCGCGGGCCGCGGGTGCGGGGCGGGGACGGCCAGCTGCCGAAGCCGACGACGTCAGCGACTCCGCCCCCGCCACGAACGGCGCACGGACCTCCACCAGCGCCTGCTCGGACTCGCCCGGGGACCGCTCCCGGCCTCACACCGAAACCTTCGGGCCGGCCCACGGCGACCGCCGCCGCTCTGCCGCCCCCACCCTCTGACGATCGCGTTCCGATTGCGGACGAAAAGAAACGGTCATCATCATTCAATTGATGGTTCGTCAAGTTCCTTGAAGCTAGCTTGATTAGACAGAGTCCGCTCGTTCGGCCGGGCTTCTGCATCCCGCGAGAGGCAGAACACATGGCACTGACCACCGACCACACGGCGGTACGCCCAGGGCGGCTGCGCCGCCTGCGGCGCGGCGCCGGAGCCGCGTTGGCGACCGCGGTCCTCGGTACCGCCGCCGCGGTGCTGCCGGCCGTGCCCGCGCACGCGTCCGCCCCCGCGTCCCTGCTCTACATCCCCTCCGGCTACGCGGACGTCCTCGGCGTCGACCCGGCCACCGGGGCGACGGTCTCCACCCTCCCGAGCGGCGGGGCGTCGCCGTACGCGGCGGTCACCCCCGACGGCTCCCAGGTGTGGACCGGCAGCAGTACCTACACCCTCTCGGTGGTCGACACCGCCACCAACACCGTCGCCGGGACCATCGGCCTGGGCACCTACCACTCGCCGACGGCCATCGCCTTCTCGCCCGACGGCGCGCACGCCTACGTCGACTACTACGAGGGCGGGGTGGGGGTCATCGACACCGCCACCCGGACCGTCACCGCCATCGTTCCGACCGGCAGCCAGGCGGCACAGATCGCGGTCTCCCCGGACGGCCGTCAGGTCTACGTCCCCAGCCCCGCCGGCAGTTCGGTGACGGTGATCGACACCGCCACCAACACCGTCGCCGCCACCATCTCCGTCCCGGGCGCGTTCGGGGCGGCGTTCAGCCCGGACGGCACACGCGCGTACGTCAGCAACAGCCGGGACCGGGCCCTCGTGGTGATCGACACCGCCACCGCCACGGTCTCCTCCACCGTCACGGTCGGCTGGCTCCCGCAGGGCGTGGCCGTCTCGCCGGACGGCGGCCAGGTCTACGTCGGCAGTGCCCTCGGCACGACGTCCGTCGTCGACGCCACGACCAACACCATGCTCACCAGCATCCCGACGGGCGGCTGGTCGACCGCCGTCCTCGCCAGCCCCGACGGCAGCCACGTCTACGTCAGCAGCCTCACCAACGGCACCGTCTCGATCATCGACACCGCGACACTCACCATCACCTCCACCATCCCCACCGACCAGAACGTCTACCAACTGGCGATGGCGCCCCTGCCGCCCACCGCCACCGGCCTCACCCCCACCACCGGCCCGGCCGCCGGCGGCACCACCGTCACCCTGACGGGCAGCCACCTCTACGGCACCACCGCCGTCGCCTTCGGCACCACCCCGGCGAGCAGCTTCACCGTCGTCAACGACACCACCGTCACCGCCGTCGCCCCGCCCCACGCCGCCGGCCCCGTCGACGTGAAGCTGACCGCGAAGGGCCGCACCGTGACCGCGGGGACCTACACCTACCAGGTCCCCGCGCCCACCATCACCGGCATCGCGCCCGCCCAGGGCCCGGCCGCCGGCGGCACCACCGTCACCCTCACCGGCAGCCACCTCACCGGCACCACCGCCGTCGCCTTCGGCACCACCCCGGCCGCCTCGTTCACCGTCGTCAACGACACCACCGTCACCGCGACCGCGCCCGCCGCGAGCGGCTCCGCATCGGTCGACGTCACCGTCACCACTCCCGGCGGCACCAGCACCATCACGGCCGCGGACCGGTACACCTACACCAAGGACACCACCAAGCTCACCGCGAACCCGCTGCTGCTCTCCATCGCACCCGGGCAGCTGAGCATCAACCTCAACCTGTCGGCCACCCTCACCGACACCACCACCGGCAAGCCCGTGCCCGGCGCCACCGTCACCTTCAAGGTCGGCTCCACCACCGTGTGCACCGCCACCACCGATGCCGCGGGCACCGCAACCTGCACCGGCCCCTGCCCGGTCGTCACCGTCCTGCTCAACCTCGGCTACACCGCCACCTACAACGGCAGCCCCACCCAGGAGGCGGCCACCGCCACCGCCGGACTCATCCGCATCACCTGACGCACCACACACCGCTGGAGGCCGCCCCAGGGACTTCCCGATGGCGGCCTCCAGCCGTACAGGGGCCCACCGGAGGGTCGCTACACGCCGCGCTGGCGGGGTGACGGTCATGCGAACTGTCGTGCCAACCCGGCAAGAACGGTGAGGCCGACCAGCGCGGCGACCGTCGCCAAACTCTGGCGGACGTTCAAGGTGCAGCTCGCGCAGTCAACGCGATGAAGGCGCAGACCAATCTGGACGGAGCCGGCGGCCTCGCGGGTGGCCGGGTCCGGGTCCTCCAGCTGTGCGGCGATCAGTCGGCGGCCGCGGCGAGGACCGGCACCGGAACGGTCGCCGATCGCAGGTGCAGGAGCTGGGCGGCCGCGAGCTCGCCGGGCGCCGCCTGGGCGCGGGCGTTGGGGATCAGAGCGCTGATGCCGCGGGGCAGAGGCTGGGTGCTGTCACCCGGCTCATTCTCCCGCGCGCCAGGCACCGGTGATCACCACGGCCGGTCGTCCGCCGGGCCAGCGGGAAGGGCGCCGTGGCGTTCCCTGTCAAGTCCGCGTGCTGACGGGAGCACCGGCAGAGGCATGCCATCGCCCCGGTGTAAGTCCGCGACGGGTCCAAGTTCCAAGTCCTCACGTATCGAGGAGATTTGAGTCGTAGATTGTGTTCATGATCGAACAGGCGCCGTCCGAGCAGATAGAGCGACCAAGCGCGAAACGCAGGAAGCATGCTGCGCCCAAGCGAGTTGAGGTCGGCGGGGTGCTGCGGTCATCCGTGCTGATGGCCGCCGGGACGGTGGTCTCGCGCGTCACCGGACTGATCCGGCAAGTGCTGCAAGCTGCGGCACTGGGCACCGGGCTGCTGGCCACCACCTACAACCAGGCCAACACGGTGCCCACCAGCTTGTACTTCCTGTTGATCGGCGGCGCGCTGAACTCCGTCCTGGTCCCGCAACTGGTCCGGGCCCGGACAGAGAACGCCGATGGCGGGACGGCCTTCGAGCAGCGTCTGGTGACCCTCGTGCTGTGCGTACTCGGAGTCGGCGCCGTGCTGGCGACCTGGGCCGCTCCGGAGATCATCAGCGTCTACCAGCAGGACACGTCGGCCACACACGACGCGTTCGAGCTGACCGTGGTCTTCGCCCGCTTCCTGCTTCCCCAGATCTTCTTCTACGGCGTGTTCAGCATCTTCGGACAGGTCCTCAACGCCCGGAACCGGTTCGGGGCGATGATGTGGACGCCGGTCCTGAACAACGTGGTCCTGATCACGATGTTCGGCCTCTACCTCGGCATGATGACCACTCCGGAGAACATCTCGGACATCACCGGCGCCCAGGTCAGGCTGCTCGGCATCGGAACCACCCTCGCCCTGGCCCTCCAAGCCTTGGCGCTGGTTCCGTACGCCCACGCAGCCGGATTCCGGCTGCGACCGAGCTTCCACTGGCGAGGCGTCGGCCTGCGCAAGAGCATGAACGCGGCCCGCTGGACCCTGCTGTTCGTCCTGGCCAACCTCGTGGCGGGCACCGTGGTCACCCGCCTGGCTTCCGCCGCCGACGCCGCCCTGCCCAACGACGGCGTCGGCTACACCGCCTACAGCTACGCCCAGCAGATCTGGATGCTGCCCCAGTCGATCGTCACCGTGTCCCTCGTCACCGCCCTCCTTCCGCGCATGAGCCGGGCGGCGGCCGAGCACCGTCTCGACGACCTGCGCGCCGACCTGTCCCGCGCGCTACGGGTCAGCGGTGTCGTCATCGTCCCGGCAGCGTTCTTCTTCGTCGCCTTCGGCCCGCAGATCGCCCAGTTGCTGTTCGCCCACGGTGCCGCCGACGCCGCGGCAACCGTTCCCCTGGGCCACATGCTTCAGGCCTTCGGCCTCGGGCTGGTCCCGTTCTCCGCCCAGTACCTCCTGCTGCGCGGCTTCTACGCGTTCGAGGACACCCGCACGCCGTTCCGCATGGCGCTGTGGATCAGCGGCATGAACATCGTTCTGGCCGTGGCCTGCCACCTTCTGCTGCCCACGCGGTGGGCGGTCACCGGGATGGCCGCCGGCTATGCCCTGTCCTACGCGGTCGGCCTCCTTCTGACGGCTCTGCGGCTGAGGAAGCGCACCGAAGGCCTGCTCGACGGCCGCCGGATCTGTCGCACCTACGCCAAGCTGACCGCATCCGCCATCGGCGCAGCGGCCACCGGCTGGCTCATCGCCCGCTCGTGCAGTCACAGCCTGACATCGGTTGCCTCGCTGACCGCGGGCGGCATCGTGATGGCGTTGCTGTTCTTTCTCCTCGCGCGGCTTCTGCGAGTTGGTGAACTGCGTAGCCTGCCGGGGATGGGCTGACGCGGGGGTAAACGCTCTGCACGGTGCCCTCACCTGTACTCGTGCCCCCTGATCAGGGGCGCGGTGAGGTGGCACTGTTCGATCTGGACGCCTGGGGTTGCGAGTTGTGGTTTGCGAGCCGTTGCGAGCGCTACTTTGCGAGGTGCCGTCCGGCGATGGTGACTGTCGGTGACGGATCGGACTGATTTCGTCGGGTCATATGGGGATGACGACTCCGGCAGCATCGAAGGCCAGGGTTGGGCCGTTCCCGAGCGGTGATCTCCGGCGGGAATGGGAGCCCACTCCGGCGAGATCGGGAGCCACTGATGAGCTGAAGTACCCAACCGGGCGGAGCATCCGGGAGGAGGGCTTGTGGACGTTAGGCCCCACCTCGGGGTGGGGCGCCGTGAAGGGTCCCAGACGGTGCGTTGGGATGGGCCGAGGCGAGCCAGTTGCTGGGTGAGCCCGTCGGCGCCTCGGCGGGTCGGGCGTCGAGCAGGGGTCAGGCGCCGGTTTCCAGGACGTGCTGGAGGGTGGTGAGTTCGGTGTCGACGAGGGCGATCTGCTCGTCGAAGAAGGCGTCGGTGAAAGTGGGGGGCTGGAAGAAGGTGATCATGAATTCGGTACCGACGCCATTGGGGACGCCGCGTGCGGGGACCTGCCAGGAGGCTTGGCTCTCGACGTAGTCGTGGTCGAGGAGGCCGAGGTCGGCGTTGCCGCGGATGCGCAGACGGGCGGGGCCGTGCGGGGTGGTCATCAGCCACCAGTCGGGGTCGTCGGTGGGCTCGATCGCCTTGATGTTGACGACGGCCCAGGCGGGCCAGTTGGCCGGGTCGGCGAGGAATGCGAACACGTCGGCGACGGGGCGGTTGATGGTGACGGTCTTGGTGACCGAGCGGGCGGTGGCGGGGCTGGTGCTCATGTCGTGCCCTTTTCGGGTGGGGGTTGCGGGGCGCCGACCAGGTCGCGGATCCATGCCTCCATCTGGAGGAGCTGGTCGGGGGTGAGGTCGGCGAAGAAGTGGGCGTCGTTGCGGTCGGCGATCTCTGCGAGGCGGGGCACAAGGTTGCGCCCCTGGTCGGTGAGGGTCAGCCGCAGGATGCGCTTGGAGTCGGGGTCGGGTTCGCGGGATATCAGGCCTTTGGCGATCAGCCGGTCGACGAGGCGGGAGACCGCGCCGACGTCGATGTCGACGTAGCGGGAAACCTCGCGGGTGGTGGTCGCGTCGCCGCGGTAGACGGTGATCAGGACCGCCCATTGGGCGACGGTCACGCCGTGCTCGGCGAGCTGTCTCTCGAAGCGGCCGTGGACCTCGTCGGACAGGCGGCGAAGCCAGTAGCCGAGATGGTTGTGCAGGCCGCTGGTCTGTGCAGTCACGTCTCCAGAGTGAACGCTGCATAACTGTTGTCAAGACAACACTGTGTGGACCTCCGCCGTGACCTGCGGTGCGAGGAGGTGGGCGGCGTGGTCGGCTAGGTCCAATGCCGGTGACTTTGTGGTCTGTGTGTCGTTGGTTGTGGTGTGGCGAGGGTGGGGCAGGTCAAGTCGTGTGCGGGTGAGCGGTTGTCGGATCGGATTGCGATCGGGGTGCTGACGCAGGCGTTTCCGCCGGGTCTGGTCGATGAGGTGATCGCTAAGACCGGGCGGGGTGAGAAGCGCAGTCGTCTGCTGCCGGCGCGGGTGGTGGTGTACTTCGTGCTGGCGATGTGTCTGTTCTTCGGGCAGGGCTACGAGGAGGTCGCCCGGCTGCTGGGCGAGGGGCTCGGGGACGGGCGGCGGTCGTGGCGGGTGCCCACGACCGCCGCGATCGGCCGGGCCCGCCGACGTTTGGGCGTCGAGCCGCTGAAGGTGCTGTTCGCGCGGGTCTGCCGCCCGCTGGCCGTGCCCGAGACGGCGGGTGCCTGGTACCGGCGGTGGCGCGTGGTGGCGGTGGACGGCACCTGCCTGGACCTGGCGGACACCGAGGCCAACACCGAGTTCTTCGGCCGACACGCGTCCGGCCGTGGGGCGAGTGCGTTTCCGCAGGCCAGGCTGGTCGGACTGGCCGAATGCGGCACCCACGCGATGTTCGGCGCGGCCGTCGGCCCGCTCTCGGCCGGTGAGCAGTCACTGTCCCGGCAGCTGTTCACCCGTCTGCAAGAGGGGATGCTGCTGCTGGCCGACCGGGGCTTCTACGGCTTCGAACTGTGGCAGGCCGCCCGGGCCAGCGGAGCGGACTTGCTGTGGCGGGTCCGCTCCAACGCCGCCCTACCGGTCGTGCGGGCCCTGGACGACGGCTCCTACCTCAGCACGGTCCACGCCGAACAGGACCGGAGGAGCCGCCGCAACCCCGTGCTCGTGCGGGTCGTGGAGTACACCCTGGCCCGCACCGGCGACCAGGCCGTCTACCGGCTGGTCACCACCATCCTCGACCCCGAACAGGCACCGGCCCGAGAGCTGGCCGCGCTCTACACCCAGCGATGGGAGATCGAGACCACACTGGACGAGATCAAGACCCACCAGCGCGGCCCCAAACTCGTCCTGCGCTCGAAGTACCCGTGGGGCGTCGAGCAGGAGATCTACGGGCTGCTCCTCGTCCACCACGCCGTCCGGCAGCTGATGCACCAGGCCGCCCTGCACGAGGGCCTGGACCCCGACCGGCTCTCCTTCACCCGCAGCCTGCGGGTCGTACGCCGCCAGGTCCCCGCCCAGGCGGCGCTTTCCTCCCGGCACACTCGCCCGCGCACTCACCCGAACCCTGGCTGAGATCAGCGAACGCCTCTTGCCACCACGGCGTAACCGATCATGCCCACGCGTCATCAAACGCAAGATGTCCAACTGGCCCCTCAAACGGGCCGAACACCGCGACTGGCCACCACCCGCTCCGGCCATCGTCACGATCGCCGGACCGGGCAGGACCTTAAATCACCGGCATTGCGGCTAGGTCCCAGAAGCAGCGGACCGGGTTCGCAGTCGCGCTGGCCGAACTCTGTGACCGATTCCGGAAGTTCGGCACACCGGCGCAGTGGGAGCGGTTCTCCGCCGCTGCCCGGGCCTACTTCCTCGGTCTCGTCTGGGAGGCGGCCAACCGTGCGGCCGGCCGGGGCCCCAACCTCGCCGACTACGGCCCGATGCGCATCCACTCATCCGGCATGGTCACGGTCTGGGTGACGCTGGACGCGGTCGACGGCTACGCCCTGAGCGAGGCCGACTACCACCTTCCCGGTCTGGCTGAGCTCAGGGTCATGACCGGGAACATCGTCAACTGGCGCAACGACATCTACTCGTACGGGCGCGAGTCGGAGAACCAGGGCCGGACACTGCACAGCCTGGTGGACGTCCGTCGTCGGGCGCCTGTACGGGCTGGACGGGCAGACGGCGATTGATCACGCTGCCCGTATCCACAACGACGAGCTGGTCCGCTTCCCGGAGCTCTCCGACGAACTCCGTCGGCACGGGGGACCGGAGGTGGCCGGTTACATCCCCCACCTCGACGACTGGATCATCGGGAACTGCGAATGGTCGCTGGTCACCATGCGGTACGAGGTGGCGAAGTACTTCCCGCTCCCCGATGGAGCAGTTCGATAGGACACACCGGGCTCACCCATTCCTTTGTCGGACGGCCGACATGCCTCGAGGCTCGGGTGCGCGGCACCACCAGGTAGACCGGAACCCATGCGCGAGCATGTCGGCCAGGGCCGTCTGCTCGTCCGCGTTGATGTAGGTTCCGCGATTGAGTGTCCGATCGTGCGGCGATGCGCTGGGGTTTCGTTCGAGTCCGCGTTAGTTGTCGTCGACGTCCATCCGCAGAGTCGTGTCCGATCCTCGTGATCAGCTGTTCGTGTCGGGGACGACCCAGTCGAGTGCGGATCTGAGGAGAGCGTGGAGTTCTTGGTCGGTTTGGAGGTCTCGGTGCTCTGGACGGTTGTCACCGCTGCCGAGGTCCACGTAATCGAGTTCGGCTTCGCCGCTGCTCCAGACGGTGATCTGGATGACCCGGTTCCCGGCTTCGACGGTCAGCCATGCGCTGTTCTTGGGTCGGTCGTCTTCTGGGGAGTGCCGCAGTTCGGCGGTGATCCCACGCGCGCAGAAAACCGCGTCGTTCTCGGCGAACCATGTCGTGAGCGCGACTGGGAGGTCAAGCAGTCGATGGCTGTTCCCGGCTATGGGGTAGGACATCCCAATGCCGTTGTCAAGCCGCCGCGGTGACTGGTGGTGTTGCCTGGTAGCACGCTCCGTCGCGGATCATCGCCCACAGGACGTTCACTCG
>NZ_JBITFB010000090.1:0-8102 GCF_044455625.1 Kitasatospora sp. NPDC051164
CCCCTACAACTCACCCTATAAAAAACAACCACACCCCCGGCGCCCCAAACAAACCCCAAACCACCCCCCCCCGGGCCCCCCCGTCCCCCCCCCCCCCCCCCCCCCACAACTCGTATTGGCCCGACGCGCGAACCCAGGCGGCTCGGTATCGACATCGCCCATGGGTCCCTGGCCACCGTCCGCTCCGGCCGTCCGGCCCCTGCCGGCCGGTCGGCCGCGGCTCGTCGTCCCTGCCGCGCCGGACGCTGACCGCGTCGGCAACGCGACCAAGCTCGCCCGCACCGCTCCAGCCGCGTGGGGACGCAGGGCCTGGTGTCGCAGACGTCGTCCTCCTGCGCTGACGAGCCGCCTCCGAACCCCAGCGCCCCTACCTTCGGTGCAGTACGTCCTGGGCGACGCCCGCAACCGGTGGCGCCGCAGGCGCCACCCCGTGTTCCACGCAGGGCCGCCAGGCCCGCGCGGCCGCCCCGGCGCCAACCCACTACGCTGTGCCCATCCCCGGTGACGCCGCAGGCGCCACCCCCACACACCCACCCAAGGGGCCGGGCCGCCAGGCCCCGGCCCCTTGCTGCGCCCCGGTCTGGCCCACCCCACGCCAGCCTGCAGGCTTGCCGATCCGTGGTGGGAGGTTCGCGTTCTCCATGAGAAGCTCTGCACAGACCGCGACCAGCGCGATCCGCTCGCCCATCGCCAGCTCCGGCAGCGCCTGGGCGTACGGGCTCCCGGTGACGACGTAGGCCGCCAGGTCGTACGCCAGCTCCTCGTCCAGCTGCCCTTCGCCGGCCGGGACCACCTCCCGGCCGGCGGCCTGCTCGACGGCGGCGGCAGCACGCTCCAGCACCGTGCGGTGCCGCTCCTCCGCCTGCCGGGCCGCGAGCTCGCGCACCCACCCAGCCGCCACACGGCCCGCCTCGCCCGCCTCGGCGAGCAACACGTTCGCTGCGTGCTGACGCTCGCGCTCCCGCTGCTCCTGGTGGCCTGCAGTTCTCGGCAGGCGGCCGAGATGTTCTCCATCAAGGGCGGGTGATCTGCCCGTCGCGGACGCCGCACTCGGGGCCTCGGTCCCAGGTGACGACGTAGGGCCAGTGGGTGGGGTAGGAAGCGCTCCACAACGCCCTCGCCACCGCTGCGCCCGGGCTGGTGGCCGCGGCGCCGACCGCGACACCCGTGGAGGTCAAGGCCGGGCAAAGTGCAGGAATTGTGGGGGGATTCTCCGGAGTGCCGATCGGCGGATCGACGGGGTGCGCCGACTGACTACTCTTCGGTGATCACCGTTCAGGTGGTCATTCGTATTCGTCAGCCACGGGGGGTCACCCGCTCATGTCCGCATCGCCGCCTTATCCGCGCCAGCCGTACGGGCAGCCGCCGGCCCCGCAGCCGTACGGCGGACAGCCGTCCGCCGGCCAGCCCTACGGCGGTCAGCCCTACACAGGCCAGCCCGCCTACGGCCCGCCGCCCGTGCCGCAGGCGCAGCCGCCGTACGGTCAGCCGCCCGCGCCCGCGCCCGGGCCGCGTCCGCCGGCCGGGCCGTCGGGGCCGCGGCGGCGAGGTCCGCTGCACTCGCTGCTGTCCGTCGGCATCGTGCTGGCGGTCTTCGGCGGCGTCGCCTGGTACGTGTGGAACTACAACACCAGCCCCACCGGCGGCAAGGCCAAGGCGGAGGCGACGCGCTCCGCGCAGGCGGCGGAGGCCAAGACGCACGATCCGAACATCGGGGACTGCGTCAAGATCGCCGACCCGGAGGGGGATCCGCAGCCCACCATCGTGGACTGCACCTCCCCCGAGGCCCAGTACAAGACGGCGGACCGGCTGATCGGCGCGGACAAGCACTGCGGCAAGGAGTTCGACTACGGCATCCGGTACTCCTCCCGCCGCAGCACCGATTTCACACTCTGCTTCACCAAGGTCCGTCGCTGAGACCGCTCCTGAAGGTGGACCGGGCAGTGCTCCCCGGCCGCCCGCGGTGCCGGTGTAGGTGCCGTTCACCGCAGGAGCGGGGATCGTGATCACCACGGTGGGGGTCCAGCTCGTGGAGTTGTTCCCGTTGCCGGTGGAGGTGAAGGCCGGTCTCGGGCTGCTGAGCGCCTGTTTGGTCGAGGCGTCGCTCTGGCCCGGTGTGACCGTCACGGTGCCGTTCGCACTGGTCGCGGGTCCGGACCAGTAGGAGACGTTCGTGGTGGTGATCGTCTCGGCGGACGAGGCGCCGCCAGTGGTGAAGTTCGTGGCGGACACCGTCGCCGTCCACGTGCTGGTGGCCAGTCCTCGCCCGTCCGAGACGGCTCACCGAGCCGAGGGCACCGCTGATGGTGCCACCGGGCGCGGCGCCGCCAGCAGCCCTTTGGCGCACACGCCTGGGTGGCCGTGGACGGGTCCCGGTCGGCGAACCTGCCCACCAGGGCGGCTACACCCCCGTCATCACCATCCGCCCGGCACCACCCGCCCTGTCCCGTCTCGGCTCAACGAGGAGCGCGGGTTAGGCGCGGGGGATGCGCACGTATAGTGCCCCGCTGCCGCGGCGTTCGAGCCACGGGCCGGTACGCGAGCCGCCGGCACCGTCGTTGACGGTCGTCCGGTACCAGAACCTCCTCGAGAACGTCGCTCTGTCGGCTGGCCACACCATCCACCGGCGTGGTCGGTGGTCGTCCCGGTTCGGCCACTCGAAGGTCGTCTTGTACGTCCCCTCGGCCGTTTCGAACTGGGCGCTGGCCCTTTCGCCCGCACGTAGGCCGGGCAGCAACTTGATCGGGTGGATGTCCAGGTGGTTGAGCATGGCGGGCGAGATGTCGAGGGCGATGTCTTCGAATGGCTGCCCGTCGTAGTCAGGCGCATCGATCGGCTGAATCCAGCGGTCCCAGCTCACCACGCACAGCTCAGTGTCTTCGTAATGCATGGACCGACCGAAGTATCGGTACACGTACGTCCTGTTGGGGGTCCATTCCTTGTACCGCTCGGGGATCTCCCCCACCTCGCTGGAAGGCTTCCAGTGCGTACTGAAATGCCACGGCTGAAGTCCCTCCGACGGGTCGGCCGGCCGGTCGTAGCCTTTGAAATACCGCGTGAACTCACCGGCGGCATCGGGGTAGACGCAGTCGACCATCGCGCGTTCCACCGCCGGGTTGTCGAAGGCGTGGACCGGACGGAAGACCCGGGTCAGGTCGTGCCGCTCGTCGTCGGGGTAGACGTTGAAGAAGTACTTCGACGGTTCGCGCCGGATCTCGTCGAACTCTGCTGTGAACCGGGTGTCCACGGTGAGGCCCCGGATGTAGCGGTAGCCCCCTTCGCTCGTGTGCTCCAACGTCGCCTCCGGCGGGCCGTCGGCCGCGACCTGCCAGCTCCGTCCCCAGGGGTTCGACGGCCCGTCGGCGGGGCCGGCCAGCGCGGTCCCGGTCCCCTCGGGGCCCTCCAGCACGGCGGCCCGCGCGAGTTCGAGGAAGTACCCGTCCACGCAGCCGGTTCGGTCCAGCAGACGGCTGTCGTACGCGCCTTTCGTGGGAACGGTGCCGTCCAGCACGAAGTCCACCGTGAGCCGGCCGTCGGCACGCAGTCGGCCGACCGCCTGGCTGAGCGCGTCGAGCGTGAGGTGGTCACCGCTTCCGCTCTTCTGCGCCCAGGCGAGGAGACCGGACCGGATGTCGTGCCAGTCGCCCTTCGCCGTCAGGCGCTGCACGGGCGCGGTGAACTCGATGCCCAGGCTGCGGTTCACGGTCAGCGGCGCGGTGCCGTCGACGATCGCCTCCTCCAGCCACTGGGTGCGGATGCGTCCCATCAGCGCCGTGTAGGCCCGTCCATCGGTCGCCGGCATCGGGCCGCTGGTTGCCCCTTGGGTCTCGCAGTACCAGGGAGTGATCCCGGCGAGGCCGCGGGCGGTCCGGTCCGCCCGCGCCGCGATGTTGGAGAGCGTGGTGTGGGTGTACTGGAAGGTCAACGGGACGAAGTTGTCCGGACTGAACGAGGTCCAGCCCCAGTAGGGGTCGTTCTTGGGGCAGGTGAGCAGGAACCCCCGCATGGCGTTCTCGACGGTGGCCGCTGACGGGTCGGAGACCAGGGTGAATCGGAGGATCCCGCAGATCTCCCCGTCGTTCGGGTCGAGCCTGGGATAGCGGGTGAAGCGGAAGTCGTAACCGGTGGTGGTGCGGCCCAGATGGAGCCGGCCGGGCATCCAGTGGAAGACGGATGCCTGGCCGGCCGCCCGGGCCGGATTCCGTACGTCTGGGTAGAAGACGTAGCTGTGTCCGTCGGCCTCGTAGGTGCGAGAACCGGCGATCTCCGTGGGGCCCATCATCATGGCTACCTGTTACGCCGGGGAGTTCCTGAAGCGGAAGGTGACCCCCGGATCGTTCTTCTTCGGGATCCTGACGCTGAGCTTGTCCGTGGTGCTGACCTGGTACGGGGACGTCCACTCCGAGTCCTCGGCGAGGTCAGTCACCGTGACCTTGTAGCGGTACCTGAGCTTCTTCTCGGGGTCGACCGGGTAGACGATCCAGTGGCGCTTCTTGTTGATGTCCGCCCTGACACCGATGAAGGTCGCGGACGGCCGCCCGGTCGGCTCGTCCTTGTCGTTCACCGGTTCGAGCACCAATTCGAGGTACCAGTCCTCCTTGAACAGCTTCTGGGTGGTCTTGAAGTTGATCTCGGTCGAGGCCATCCTGGCGGACTCGGCCCGGATCTCGACCAGCTCCTCGTTGAGCGGGGTGCCGTTGGGGCTGGGATCGATCTCCAGCGCTCCCATGCCGGATTCGAGGTGCGCGACGGTGTAGTCGTCGTTTGGGTCGGGTTCGTCGAAGTGCACGGTCCGCTTGACGAAGGTGACGTCCGGCTTCCAGCCGACCGGTGGGTTGGTGACGTCCGTGAGCCGCTTCTGCGCCTGCCGGTACGTGAAGACTTCCGGTTTCTCCCCGGCGGCAGGCTTGGTGAAGACATGGCCCTCCCACAGCAGCTGCCCGTTCTTCTCGGGGTAACCGAGCTGGACGGAGAGGCTGTTGAAGATCCCGGTCTGCCACTTGACGATGGGGACGCAGTTGCGGACCAGCTTGTGAGGGTAGTCGTCCAGGTAGATCTGCGGGAAGTACTTCTTCTCCGCCTCGGCCCCGCCGGACGCCATCTCCTGGAGCATGCCGTCCAGCGAACTGGAGACCACGTGGGTCTGCAGGTGGCTGATCTGGCTCGTCTCCTCGTAGCTCAGCTCCAGCGTGGTGCTCTCCATGCCGAACTTGAGCGCGACGGCGACGCCCCACGGACTGGCCCCCGAGGCCGAGGACGACGCCTCCGCTGACGTCTCCTTCGGTGCCGCCGGCTCGAAGATGACGTGGTTGGCGAGCTCCATGAACTTGTTGACCAGCAGGTCCGACCGTTCCCGCAGCTGCTCGGCGACCTTCTCGGCGCCCGGGAAGTTGCCGGGAACCTTGATGCTGACCTTGATGTCCCCGCTCTTGCGCAGCTCGTCGAAGCGCGCCTTGACGTCGGCCTGGAAGAACCAGGCGTGGGCGGTCGTGTGGGCGGAGAAGTGCTTGTAGATCGAGGACCAGCTGCCGGAGATCTTCAGTTCGACCTTGGGCGTCCACATCTGCACCTGCATCACGGAGGATGCGAAGATCGGGCTGGTGGTGGTGCCCTGGAACCCCTCGTAGAGGATCTGCGACGGGTAGTTGCCGACAAGCGCGGTGAACGCGTGCTCGGCGGTCGGGTCGATCCCCGCCTCGCCCGCGCCCTGCAGCACCCAGTACCAGTCGCCGATGTTCCCGTCCCTCTCGGGGGAGCCGCGCAGGAGCAGGTCCTCGTCCTGGTCGGCCAGCTGCCCGCGGGTGACCAGGGCCGGCGCCCCGCCGCCCTTGTCCTGCTCGAAGTAGCGGAAGCCGTCCTTGGTGAGCGTGATGTTGGACAGCGTGGTGTTGTTGGACATCAGCACCACGGGGGAGAACTCGGGCGTCAGGCCCTTGTGGTCCCACAGCCCGTTGGAACTGCCGAGGGTCGCGTCGATGAGCTGCTTCTGCGCCTCCTTCATCGCGCTCGCCGGGATCGCTCCGGTGGTGGTGAGGCTGAGCAGCCCCCCGACCGTCTCCCCGGAGGCCTTGGGCCCCGCGGCGCTCTCCCCGCCGTTGCCGACCCCCTCCCTCTTGGGGTTCGCGATGCCGCCGATGAAGCGCAGCAGGCTGAACTTGAAGTCGCCCTTCTCGCCGTCCCGGCGGGCGACGCGCAGCTGGGTCGGAAGCCAGTAGTAGTGGGGGCTCTTCCCCTCCTTGATCAGGTCGTAGTTGTTGGCGTCGGGGAAGAACGTGACGTAGTAGCCCTGGGAGGTGATGGCCTGTGTGCCACCGGCCATGGTGGGGCCTTGCGGCTCGGTCATGGATGACACCTTTCGTGATGAGCGGAAATGGGGGCGGCCCGCCAGACCGGGTTACGGTCGGCCTGGGGCCGGGTCAGGACTTACGCGTGATGTTGATCCACTTGCCGGTTGCCGCGCTCAGGTCCAGCGAGTCCTTGACCGCTTCTTCGACCTGGGCCTGCTCACCGGCGTCTGTGGTCGTGCCAAGGGTGTCGGCCAGCCGGACCGCCGCGATGGTGCTGTTCTTCGTCTGGGCCTGGATGTTGGCCCCCATGAAGGGGGTCGTGGTGCGCCCCTGCAGGTCGATGCGCATGGTGCTGTCCTTGACCAGGGTGCGCTGCTTGGTGCCCCAGAAGTCCGCGAACTTCCCCTTCAGCTGCTCGCCCAGATCGGCGAGCTGTTCCTTCTGCTTCTTGTTGGGGGTGATGCCGGAGTACGGTTCGGCCTCGGTCTTGATGATCTCCACGGTGTTTGCCTTCCGTTCGCCACGCCTCTGCGGGTGGGGAGTTGTAGCCCCTCTGTTCCCGTGGCGCCGCGACCGGAAGGCCGATGCGTATGCAAACCATTCCAATGGCGGCCGCCGCCCCCGTACACCGTGCCGCACACGACCGGCACCCGAACGCCACCGGCCCCACTACCGCACCGCCCACCCGCCACGCCGCCCGCTGCTGGTGTGCACTGCGGCTGGCCCGCTGGCCTGCTGAGTGGTTGTTGTCGTTCCGATCTTGAGGGCTGTCGGTCGAACGGGAGTCTCGATCGGGTGACTGCTGTGGCTTCCGCGCATGAAAGCAGGGCCTCTTGGTAGCTCGAAGGGTCTCTACGCCAACAAGCTGTCCAGGAGGCGCTCAGGGCGTTCAACCCGCGGGCCGTGGAGTGGCAGCGCATGCACGTGGTTGCCGCCGTGTTCCACCTCGAGCACGGCCACCTCGACCCGACCGACAAGCAGGCTCACCCGGAGCTGATTTCCTGGCTGGACCGGCAGCGCTACCTGCGCGGCCAGCACCTGCTCGACCCGGCCCGCGTCTCGGAGCTGGACGCGCTCGGCATGATCTGGTCCAAGCACGCCAACGCCTGGGAACGCGGCCACGCCTACGCCCGCGCCTGGGCCGCCCACCACGGCCACCTCGCGATCCCCGCCACCGAGAAGCTCGACGGCTACGCGGTCGGGGCGTGGATGCGCCGCCAGCGCAAAGCCGAGAACCTCGGCGCCGACCAGGTGGCGAAGCTCGACGCGCTGGACGAACTGTGGCGTCTGGAGCCGGACTGGAACCGCTCCTACCGCTGCCTGCTCACCTACCTCGCCGCCGGCGGCACCCTCGACGGCCCCACCAACCGCACCGGCCTCGGCGACGACCCCACCTTCCGGCCCGGCACCTGGCTTCGCAAACAGGACAAGGCCCACACCGACGGGAAGCTGACCCAGCAGCAGACCGCCCTCCTGGACGCCCTCCACCGGCACGCCGAGACCGTCGCCGGCTGATTCGCCCTGTACACCCCGCCGTCCCGGCTCTCCCGGCCGGGACGGTGGCTGGCGCCTCGTCGCCATCCGAGCCCGTCCGTGGCCAGCGGTGGTGGTGTGGGTCGCTTGGGTCGCTGTGCCTGGTCGGCGCGCTTTCCGTGGCCGCCGGTTTGTGCTCGGTGCGTCCAACCCGACCGGGGTCGTTCCGCCCGCCAGAGCGGGGGACCCTGCCGAGGCGGGAAGGCGGCACCGCAGGCGTGACATGCTCGGTGCATGACGATCGACGAGGAACCGATAGCGCAGCGCCGGCGCGAGGCCCCC
>NZ_JBITFB010000091.1:0-7574 GCF_044455625.1 Kitasatospora sp. NPDC051164
GCGAGGGGGAGGAAGTCAAGAGTGCGCAGGCTACTGGACGTGGCCGTGCGGTGCCGGCCCCGCACCGGGCCCTCGCCTGCGCTGACCGGCCATCAGGGGGAATCCGCGCTGCAGGAAGCCGACCGCTAGCGTCACCGCGCGCACCGCTGTCGTCCCCGTCGCCGTCCGGCGGGGGTGTCCGGTGCCCGGCGGGGTGCACCGTCCGGCGGGGTGCACCGTCCGGCGGGGTGTCGTGACCGGGCAGGACACCGTGCAGGTGACCGTCACGCGACAGCGAAGGGAGCCGGTGGGGGTTGCCGGGCGCGGCTTCGCCCGCCAACCCGGGGAACCCCACCGGAAATTGAGCGGAAGAGCCCCGAACCCCCCCTGTTAGGGTGACCCGATGTCATCGGTCAAGCAATTCCAGGTCACCTTCGACTGCGCGGACCCCGAACGCGTCGCCCGTTTCTGGTGCGAGGTGTTGGGCTACGTAGCACCGACGCCGCCGGACGGGTTTGCCACCTGGGACGATTTCAACCTCTCGCTGCCGCCGGAGAAGCGGGGTGCGTGGTTCGCGTGCAGTGACCCCACGGGGGTGGGCCCGCGCATGTACTTCCAGCGCGTTCCCGAAGGCAAGGTCGTCAAGAACCGGGTGCACCTCGACGTACGGGTCGGCACCGGACTCGTGGGCGAGGAGCGCGTGGCCGTACTCGAGGCCGAATGCGCCCGACTGGTCGCACTCGGCGCGGTCCGCGTGCAACTGCTGGTCGCCGATGACGAGAACGAGTCGTGCCTGACGATGCAGGACGTCGAGGGCAACGAGTTCTGCCTCGACTGAGCCGCCTTCCCTGCCGCAGCCGCCACGCCGCCACGCCGCCGCCCCGGTCGGGGGTGGCGGCGTGCGAGCACCGTCAGCCGGTGTCGAACTTCCCGGTGTCGATTCCCCGGTGTCGAACTCCCGGGTGTCGAACTCCCCGGTGCGGACGGCGGTGACGAAGGGGCGCCGGGCGGGGGAGGGGGAGACGAGGGCCGGGCCTGCGATCGTCAGGATCCCTTGGCGTCCTGGGCCGGGCGGCGATCGTTCAGTTGGGCGAGGGAGCCCACGTACTTGAGCATCAGGCGGGCGAACTCCAGGCGGTCGTGCTCGGCCCAGTCGGCGGTGATGTACTCGAACGCCGCACGCTGGTGGCGCCGGAAGCGCGCCATGAGGTCGGCGCCTTCGGGGCTGAGCAGGAGGACGGTGCGGCGGCCGTCCTGCTGGGAGGCGGCACGGGTCAGGTAGCCGGCCTTGATGTTGTCGGTGACCATCCGGCTGGCGACCGAGGGGTCGACGCCGAGGAGTTCGGCCACCGCTCCGACGGTGATCTCCTTGTCGGAGTCCCGGGTGTGCTCCAGGACGATGTTCAGGACCAGGGTGCGGCTCAGGTCCTTGGCCGAGACGGGGTTCTCCACCTCCAGTAGCGAGGTGCGGCGCAGTTTGGAGAACGCGGGGCCCACGGCGTTCAGCAGTTCCTCGGCCGTCTGCGGCTCGTTCGTCGTCATGCACCCATCGTAATGTCCGTGAGCTTCGGAAGGCATGTGTTGACGTGAAATTACGTGCATGCGATCATGCATATGTCTTCGAGCAAGCTTCGTGAACCTCCGGGAGTTTCCATGACCATCCTCATCACCGGCGCCCGCGGCAAGGTCGGCCAGGCCGTCATCAACCGCCTGCACACCGCCGGCCTGCCCGTCCGCGCCGCCAGCGCCAAGCCCGCCGAGCCGGCCGTCCCGATCGGCGTCGAGGTCGCCGAAGTCGACCTCAGCCGGCCCGAGACCTTCCCGGCCGCGCTCGACGGCGTGCGCCAGGTCTTCCTCTACCCCCAGCCCGAGGGCATCGACGCCTTCGCCGAGACCGCACGGGCCGCCGGCGTCGAGCACGTCGTACTGCTGTCCTCCTCCTCGGTTCTGGCCCCCGGCGCCGACACCGACCCGCTGGCCTCGCACAGCCTCCTCGTCGAGCGGGCCCTGACCGCCAGCGGCCTGCCGTGCACCTTCCTGCGCCCGGACGCCTTCGCCAGCAACGCCCTCGGCTGGTCCCACTTCATCGGGCACGGCCTGCCGATCCAGCTCGCCTACCCCGAGGCGCACATCGCGCCCATCCACCCCGAGGACATCGCCGACATCGCCGTCGCAGCCCTGACCGACACCGCCCGGCGCGGGCGCGCGCTCACCCTCACCGGCGGCGAGTCCCTCACCTTCCGCGAGCAGATCGCCGTCCTGGCCGAGGTCCTCGGCCGCGACATCCGCGTCGACACGATCACCCACGAGCAGGCCGAGCAGCAGATGAGCCGTTTCATGCCGGCCCCGGTGGTCGCCTCCCTGCTCGCCCTGTGGGCTGCCGCGTCCGCAGGCCCCGCCCCCATCGCCGACACCACCCGAACCCTGCTCGGCACGCCCGCGCGCACCTTCCGGCAATGGGCGACCGAGAACGCCGCCGCGTTCACCACGCGCTGACCCCCGCCGCTCCCGCGCCCCGCCCGGCCCACCCGACCCCGACCTCACTGAAGGACCATCACCGTGAAGCCCATCGGCTACTGGCTCAACCGCACCGACAAGGCCCTCACCCGCTCCATGAACGGCATGCTCGACGAGTTCGGCCTCACCCGGACCGCCTGGCAGGTCCTCAACGTCATCCGCGACACGCCCGACGCCGCCGACACCGACGTCCACACGGCCCTCGCACCCAACGCCGACCTCCCCACCCTGACCGCCGCCATCGACACCGCTCTCACCGACGACTGGGCCACCCGCCCCGCACCCGGCCGGCTGGCGCTCACCGAGAACGGCCGCCGGCGCCTCGCCGCCGTCGAGGAGCGGATCAGCGCCTTCCGCGAACTGTCCATGACCGGCATCACCGCGCAGGAGTACCACACCGCCGTCAGCGTCCTCGAACGCATGACGCACAACCTCGAAACCCGCTGATCACGATCATCGGCCGGGCGTCAACGGCCAGCGTGCGGAACTGCCACCAAAACCGGGGGGACGGGTACGCCCTGGTGCCCGGCCCGCACCCCACCGCCCCCGAAGGGGCGGCCACTTTCCTCCCGTACCCCTCGCCTCCGCCGTGCCCGTCAAGCTGACCGCCGCCGAGCGCCGACCAGCGGACGAAGACGGCAGCGAGCAACCGTCGTGCTGCCGGCCCCCGGGGGCGCTCCAACACCGACAGCCGCGCAGACGCGGCCACCCGTGGACACGGTGCGCACCGGCCGGGGCGGCGGCCTGCGAGCACCGTCAGCCGGTACCGAATTCGCCGGTGCGGACAGCGGTGACGAAGGACTGCCAGGCAGTGGCGGAGAAGAGAAGCGCTGGGCCGTCGGGATCCTTGGAGTCACGCACGGGCATGGCGCCAGGGAAGCCGTCAGCGACCTCCACACAGCCGTTCTGCCCGCCGCTGTGGGTGCTCTTGCGCCAGGTGGTGATGTGGGCGGGGTCCATGGCGGGCCTCCTGGTCAGGCTGTGCGAACGGAGTGGGAAGTCGATGGGGACGACTTCCCACTCCGGTGCAAAGTAGGCCTGTCAGGCGTCGAATTCGCCGGTGCGGACAGCGGTGACGAAGGACTGCCAGGCGGTGGCGGAGAAGAGCAGGGCCGGGCCGTTGGGGTCCTTGGAGTCGCGCACGGGCATGGCACCGGTGAAGCCGTCTGCCACCTCGACGCACTGGCCGCCGCTGCCGCTGTACGAGCTTTTGCGCCAGGACGCGTGAGTCAGGTTGACATCCATTCGAGGTCCCTCCGTACCGAGCGGATCGTAGCTACTGAGTCGGCCTGATTCATGGCCTCGACCAGCAACTGATCGTAGTCCCTGGCCAGGGACGAGATCGACTCGGTATCGCGGTCCAGGTAGCCGCGTTGCTCGGTCTCGCAGTAGGCGAGCATCTTGCGCCCAGGCATCTCCAGCAGAGTCACTGCGCGTGTGAATGGTCGACTCGCGCCCAGGGAGTAGGGAGCTACCTGGATGACGAACCCAGGCTGGCTGGCCAGGTGTTCGAGCTGCATCAACTGCTCGACCATCACCTCTCGGCTGCCGATAGTCCTTCGGAGGCAGCTCTCATCCAAGACTGCGTGCACGATGGGCGCAGGCGTGCGGCGAAGTGTCTGCTGCCGCGTAAGGAGATAGCTGATGCGCTCCTCCGCCTGTTCCGGAGTGGCAGTGCCTCGCCGGATGTTTCCTTGCTCCCAAGCCGTGGCGTACGCCTTGGTCTGAAGAAGACCGTGAATGACGTTGACCTCGAAGAACTTGATCTTCTCGGCGCTGTTCTCATGGTTGGCGTACTCGGGGAAGCCTGGCACCAAGGCTGTGTGCTTGTGCTGCCACCACATCAGCATCAAAGTCCCGCCCGTTTCCAGGACTTCATCGGCCTTGGTAGCAAACTTTTCACTCGGGGGTCGACGTGCAAGTTCAACGAACGAGACGTACGAGGCGCTGACTCCGCACTTGCGGGCGAGCTGGAACTGCTTGAGGCCCTTCGCCCTGCGTGAGTTGCGGAGTTGGACCGCGAAAGGGGCCCAGGGGCCGGACGCCGGGTCGATTTCCTTGATGTTCACCATGGCTGCTCCAAAACAACGCGCCCACGAGGTCAAGTCGTTTGCCGCTTCCGATGCTAGGTGACGCCGGGCCACCATGTGCACAGAACGTGAAACGCCGATCGCGGAGGGTTCTTCCATGGCTCAAGATCAGGTTCCCCGCACCCACGGGTACGGGGTGCGCTTCGATCCCGAGGTGCAGCGCTACCGGGTCCGTAACGAGATCACGGGGGAGTGGCTGCGCCAGGACTCCGGCGAGTTGGCGTCCTTCACCTTCTTCGGTGACGCCTACAGTGCCTGGCAGGTCTTCGAGGTGCACAAGCGGCCGGGGGAGAGGTGATGCCCTCCCCGCTCGCCCGTGTGACCGCCGAGCAGCGGCGGCAGGTCGCGTCCGTCGTCGAAGACCTCGTGTCCGTGCTCGCCCTCGGCGGGGTGAAGTTGCCGTCCATCGCCGTGGACTGGGAGTACGGGCGCAGGACGGGCAACTACCTCGTCCGGCTCGGTTCGGCCGGTCCGCTGGTACTCCTGCGCATCCTCGACCTGCTGCGTAAGGGGCTGCGCTACGAGCGCCTCACGTATGACGACTGAACTCCTGGCCCGCCTGCTGTGGTGTGCGGGCTTCTCTCTCGTCCTCTTCGCCGCCGTCAGAAAGTGAACTCCCCCATGCGTGACCCCGACCCCCGCCTCCTCGCCAAGCCGCCGGTGTGCCGGCTCGGCTGCCTCGTCCTGGTCCGTAACCGGCGCGGCGAGGTCCTGCTCGTCGACCCGGACTACATGGACGGCATGATCCTGCCCGGTAGCTCCGCGAAGCCCAACGAGCCGCCGAACGTGGCCGCTGCCCGGCACCTGCACGCCGAGACCGGTCTGCACCTGCGCCTGAGCGACCTCGTCGCCGTCGACTTCACCCCGGCCGACCGCCACCTGGAGCGCCTCAACCTGGTGTTCGACGGCGGCACCGTCCGCGACGACGCCCGCCTGACCGTCCCGCCGCAGCACAAGAGCGGCCTGCTCGGCGCCCGCTTCGTCCCCGTCCGGGAGCTGCCCAGCCGCATGGCGCCCTCGCAATGCGCCCGCGCCATGGAGGCGTTGGCCAACCGCACGCTGCCCGTCCTCCTCCACGGCCAACGCGCCGCCTGAGGTCAGGGCGCCAGCACCAGCCGCCCCCGCAGCCCGCCCGCCGCCAGGCGCTCGTGCGCCTGCCCGGCCCGCTCCAGCGGCAGCGTGTCCGCCACTCGCAGGGTCAGGCGGCCCTCGCCCGCGAGCGCGGCGAGCCGGCCCAGGGCGGGCCCGTCGGCGGTGATCCACACGTTCGCGACCCGGATCCCGCGCAGCCCCACCGGTGCGCCGGCGCCCGCGACCGCCACGAACGCGCCGCGTCCGCGTACCGCGCCCAGCGCCCGTACGCCCAGCAGTGCCGCGTCGATCGCGCCGTCGACCCCGCCGGGCACCAACTCCCGTACGGCCGCCGCCACATCGCCTGCCGTGCGCGGCACGAACCACTGCGCGCCCAGTCCGCGTACCAGTGATTCGTCCCCCGCCCCGGCCTGCGCCACCACCCGCAGGCCCCGCAGCGCGGCCAGTTCGACGGCGAAGCCGCCGACGGCGCCCGCCGCGCCCGTGACCAGCAGCGTCGACCCGGCGGGCAGGTCCAGCAGGTCGAGGGCCTGCAGCGCGGTGAGGCCGTTCAGCGGCAGTGTCGCCGCCTGCTCGAACGTGACGTTCGCCGGGATGGCTGCGAGGGCGTCGGCGTCCAGGACGGCGTGGTCGGCGTAGGCGCCGAGGTCCACGTCCAGGCGGTCGCGCAGCCCCGCCACCCGCTGCCCGGGCGCGAAGCCGGCGACGTCCGGCCCGACCGCTCGACCGTCCCCGCCAGGTCCCAGCCGATGCCCGTCACCGCCCGGGGCGCCATCAGCCCGGCCTCGGCGAGGACCCCGGCGCGGGTGACCGCGTCCACCGGGTTGACCCCGGCCGCCGCGACCCGCACCCGCACCTGCCCGCGCCCCGGCTGCGGCAGCGCCACCTCGACCAGCTCCAGCGCTTCCAGGCCGCCGAACTCCCGTACCACCACGGCACGCACCACACCACACTCCTCGAGATCAGGGGGGAACACCGCCCCGCATCGCCCCACGCCGTCCAACACCGCCCAACCTAAGGAGAGCTACTCTCCACCGGGAAGCACGCACCCCGAGGTGCGTACCGCACGGCAAGGAGAGAGCCCGTGTCGCCCACCATGACCGCCGCCCAGCGCCGCGCCGCCGCAGCGGCCGGCTATGACGCCTACCTCGCCCAGTGCCCGGCCCGCCAACTCCTCGACCGGATCGGGGACAAGTGGACCAGCCTGGCCGTCAACGCCCTCGCCGACGGCCCGCAGCGCTACAGCGACCTGCGCCGGCGCCTGGCCGGGGTGAGCGAGAAGATGCTCACCCAGACCCTGCGCGCGCTGGAACGCGACGGCCTGCTCACCCGCACCGTCACCGGCGGCGTCCCGGCCCGCGTCGACTACGAACTCACCGCGCTCGGCCGGGACTTGCTTCCGCTGATGCAGTCGATCAAGACGTGGGCGGAGTCCCACATGCCGCAGGTGCTGCAGGCCCGCGCCGCGTACGACGACGGGCGCGGCACGCCGGTGTGAGGGTGCTCGGGCCCGGTCAGCGCCTCGGCGCCGTCCGGCGGCGGCAGGACCCTGCGGCGACGAGGAGGCCGATTCCCCACAGCAGGAACGCCGCGACCGTGAAGGCTGTGAAGGCCGTGAAGGCCGTGAAGGCCAGTGTTCGGGGCGGGACCCGGCGTCCGGCCAGGAGCGGCGCCCATCGCGGGAACACCACGCCCCACGCCCCACGCCCCACGGCCGGAGACGGGACGGCGATCGGCAGCCCGCCCGGAGGTGCCAACTCGACTGCTCATACGGCGGATTGCGGCCGGAACCTCCCCGACGCAAGCTCGTTGTCCCGGGCGGGTCAAGCGGCCCGGCCGGCGGCGGTGTGCCGTCGGCCCTGACGAAGGGATCTCCCTTGACTTCCTCCCCCTCGT
>NZ_JBITFB010000092.1:0-7411 GCF_044455625.1 Kitasatospora sp. NPDC051164
CCCGTACCACCCGTCACCAGCACCGTCCCCGACGGCACCCACGACGAACCCTCACCACGCACAGCCCGCACCAGACGACGCACGAACACACCCGAGGACCGCACCGCCACCTGGTCCTCACCACCACCGGCCAGCACGGCGGCCAGGCGGCCCAGCAGGCGATCGTCAAGCACCTCGGGCAGGTCGATCAGACCACCCCAACGCTCCGGGTGTTCCAGGGCCACCACCCGGCCCAGACCCCACACCTGCGCCTGCACCGGATCCGCCACCCGCTCCGAACGACCCGTAGCCACCGCCCCACGCGTCACACACCACAACGGCGCACCGACCCCGGCATCACCCAACGCCTGCACCAGCGTCAGCGTCGCCACCGGGCCGCCCGCCGCAAGCAGCGAGACCACACCGGAGAACCGGACACCGTCGGCGAGGAGGACTCGCAGCGCCTCGGCCACCGAGGCCCGGTCAGCCGCGGCGGTGTCCAGCTCGTACCGGCGCACCTCCACCCCGCGTGCGGCGAGCATGCCCTCGACGGCGGCCGCGGCGGCATCGTCATCGCTGCCGACCGGAACGGCCAGCAGCCAGGTGCCGGACGGCACGCCGGAGCCGAGGTCGGCAACCGGCTTCCAGCTGTCCCGATAGCGCCAGCCGTCGACCGTGTTCCGGTCGCGGCTCTGGCGACGCCAGGCGGAGAGGGCCGGGAGGACCTCGCTCAGCGGGCGGTCGGCGTCCAGGTCCAGGGCCACCGACAGCGCGTCGGCGTCTCCGCTCTCGACGGCCTCCCAGAAGCGGGCGTCCACGGCATCGACCGGCGCCTCGGCGACGGCCACCGAACTGACCGACTCCAGCCAGTACTTCTCCCGCTGGAAGGCGTAGGTCGGCAGCTCCACCGTCCGAGCGCCTCGGCCGGCGAGAAGGCCCTGCCAGTCGACTCGCAGCCCGCGCACCCACGCCTCGGCGAACGAGGCGAACAACCGCTCCAGGCCACCCTCGTGACGGCGCAGCGTCCCGAAGGCCGCCGCCGGCCGACCGGCCGCCTCGGCGGCGTCCTGCACCGCCATGGCGAGCACCGGATGCGCGCTCACCTCGACGAAGGTGCCGTAGCCGTCGGCGAGGAGGGCGTCGACCGCCTCGGCGAACCGGACGGTGGTACGGAGGTTGGTGTACCAGTACTCGGCATCCATGGCGGAACCGTCGACCAGCTCACCGGTCACCGTCGAGAACACCGGCACCGAGCCCGCCCGCGGACGGACCTCCGCAAGGACCTCCAACAACTCGGCACGAATCGACTCCACCTGCGCGGAATGCGAGGCGTAGTCCACCGGGACACGACGGGCACGGACGCCATCCACCTCACACGAGGCCAACAACTCCTCCAGAGCGGCCGGCTCACCGGACACCACCACCGCCGACGGACCGTTCACCGCCGCGACCGACACCCGATCCCCGCCACCGAGACGCTCACGCACCCGCTCCACCGGCAACGCCACCGAGACCATGCCACCCAGACCCGCCAGACCACCCGCGATCGCCCGGCTGCGCAACGCCACCACCCGGGCACCGTCCTCCAACGACAACGCACCCGCCACCACCGCGGCAGCGATCTCACCCTGCGAATGACCGACCACCACACCCGGCTCCACACCGGACGCCCGCCACACCTCCGCGAGGGACACCATCACCGCCCACAACACCGGCTGGACAACGTCCACCCGATCCATCCACGCATCACCCTCGACGCCGCGAACCACCTCCAGCAGCGACCAGCCGTCCACGAACGGCGCCAACGCCGCCCCACACTCCGCCATCCGCCCAGCGAACACCGACGACGACTCCAACAGCTCCACCGCCATCGCAGCCCACTGCGAACCCTGCCCCGGGAAGACGAACGCCACCTTCCCGGGTGCACCCGCAGCGCCCTGCACGACACCGGCGGTCACGCCACCGTCGGCCATCGCCGTCAGTCCGGAGACGAGCTCGGGGAGGTCGGCTCCAAGGACCACGGCCCGGTGCTCCAGGGCCGCGCGCCCGCTCGCCAGCGCCAGACCGGCACCCGGCACATCCGGCTCCCGTCCCGCGAAGGCCCGCAGCCGCGCCGCCTGCCCGCGCAGCGCCTCCTCACTCCGGCCCGACACCAGCCACGGCACCACCGAACCACCCACCACCGCAGACCCGACGACGACCTCGTCCGCCTCCACCGGCCCGTCCGCCGGAGCCTGCTCGATGATCACATGCGCGTTCGTCCCACTGAAGCCGAACGAGGACACACCCGCACGACGCGGCTCCCCCGTCCCCGGCCACTCCCGCTGCTCCGTCAGCAGCTCCACCGCACCCTCCGCCCAGTCCACGTGCGTGGAGGGCTCGGTGACGTGCAGGGTCTGCGGCAGGACACCCTCTCGGATCGCCATCACCATCTTGATGACGCCGCCCACCCCGGCGGCGGCCTGGGTGTGACCGATGTTCGACTTCAACGAACCCAGCAGGAGCGGCCGGTCGGCCGGACGCTCCTGGCCGTACGTGGCGAGCAGTGCCTGTGCCTCGATCGGGTCGCCCAGGGTCGTCCCCGTCCCGTGCGCCTCCACCACGTCGACCTGGGCGGGCGTCAGGGCGGCGCCGGCCAGGGCCTGGCGGATGACCCGCTGCTGGGAGGGACCGTTCGGCGCCGTCAGGCCGTTCGACGCACCGTCCTGGTTGATCGCCGACCCGCGGACCACCGCCAGCACCGGGTGCCCGTTGCGCCGGGCGTCGGAGAGCCGCTCGACCAGCACCAGGCCGACGCCCTCGCCCCAGCCGGTGCCGTCCGCGTCATCGGAGAACGCCTTGCAACGGCCGTCGGTGGCCAGGCCGCGCTGGCGGCTGAACTCGACGAAGGTGCCGGGGGTGGACATCACCGTGACACCGCCCGCCAGCGCCATGGTGCACTCGCCGCTGCGCAGCGCCTGGACAGCCAGGTGGAGTGCCACCAGCGAGGACGAACAAGCCGTGTCGACGGTGACCGCCGGCCCCTCCAGCCCGAAGGTGTACGAGACGCGGCCCGACGCGACGCTGCCGAAGCTGCCTGTGCCGAGATGGCCCTCGACGCCCTCGGGCACGGCACCCAGCCGGCTGGCGTACTCGTGGTACATCAGGCCGGCGAACACGCCGGTGCGGCTGCCCTTGAGCGTGCGCGGGTCGATGCCGGCCCGTTCGAACGCCTCCCAGGAGGTCTCCAGCAGCAGCCGCTGCTGCGGGTCCATCGCCAGCGCCTCGCGCGGCGAGATCCCGAAGAACGCCGGGTCGAACGAGCCGGCCTCGTAGAGGAAGCCGCCCTGGTTGACGTAGCTGGTGCCGTGCGCGTCCGGGTCGTCGTCGATCAGCGCGTCGGCGTCCCAGCCGCGATCGGCGGGGAAGCCGCCGATGGCGTCCGTCCCGGTGGCCACCAGCTGCCACAGGTCCTCGGGCGAGGCCACCCCGCCGGGGTAGCGGCAGGCCATGCCGACGATCGCGATCGGCTCGCGGTCGCGCTCCTCCATGTCCCGAAGCCTCCGCCGGGCATTGCGCAGGTCGGCGGTGGCGCGCTTGAGGTAGTCGCGCAGCTTGTCCTCGTTCAGCATGTCCGTCCGCTCCTTGCGGCAAAGAAAAGGGGGTGGCGCCCGGGTCAGGAGGTCTCGAGCTCGTCGTCGAGCAGGTCGAAGAGCTCGTCGTCGGTCGCCGTGTCGAGGTCGCGGTGGTCGTCGACGGGGTCGGCCGCGCCGCCGATGGCGTCCCGCCACTGTGTGAGCAGGGCCTGGAGGCGAAGAGTGACCCGCGCGCCGGTCTCCGCGTCGGTCGGGGTGCGTACCAGGGCCTCGGCGAGGCGGTCGAGTTCGGCGAAGACGCCGGGCCCGGCCGGGTCCCCGTCCTGCGGGACGGCGGCGGACAGGTGGGCGACCAGGTCGGCGGGGCTCGGGTGGTCGAAGATCAGCGTCGCGGGCAGCCGCAGGCCGGTGACAGCGGTGAGGCGGTTGCGCAGTTCGACGGCGGTCAGCGAGTCGAAGCCGAGTTCGCGGAACGCGTGGCCGGGCTGGACGGCGGCCGCACCCGCGTAGCCGAGGACGGCGGCGACCTGGCCGCAGACCACGTCCAGCAGGATCCGCTCCCGGTCCTGCGCCGACTGCCCGGCGAGCCGCCGGCGCAGGTCCGCGGCCGGATCGGCCTCGGCCGCCCTCACGGCGCGGCGGACGGGCGGCTGCACGAGGGATCGCAGCAGGGCCGGCACCTGGCCGCCCTGCGCGGCCGCGGCCCGCACGGTGGCCAGGTCGAGCCGGGCGGGTACCAGCACCGGGTGGTGCGGCAGGGTGATGGCCGTGTCCAGCAGGGCCAGACCCTCGGCAACCGACAGCGCGGACACCCCGCCCCGGGCCATCCGCTCGACGTCGGAGCCGGCCAGGGTGTCCGCCATGCCGCCGTCGTCCGCCCACAGGCCCCAGGCGAGCGAGGCCGCCGGGAGACCCGCGGCGTGCCGGTGCTCGGCGAGGGCGTCGAGGAAGCTGTTCGCAGCCGCGTAGTTGGCCTGGCCGGCCGCACCGAACACACCGGCGAGGGACGAAAACAGCACGAACGCGGCGAGCGGGCGGTCCTTCGTCAGCTCGTGCAGGTTCCAGGCCGCATCCACTTTCGGGCGCAGCACGGCGGCCAGCCGCTCGGGGGTCAGGGACGAGACGATGCCGTCGTCCAGGACTCCGGCGATGTGGACCACCGCCGTCAGGTCCGTGCCGTCCAACAGCCGTGCCAGCGCGTCGCGGTCGGCCGCGTCGCAGGCGGCGAACGCCGTCTCGGCGCCGAGACCGGCCAGGTCGGCCGCCAACTCCACCGCACCCGGGGCGGATTCGCCACGACGCGAGACCAACAACAGACGACGGACGCCGCACTCCGCCACCAGGTGACGGGCGACCTGTCGGCCGAGCGCACCAGTGGCTCCCGTCAGCAGGACCGTGCCGCCGCCGAGGGCGTCCGTGGCGTCCGTGCCCGGCGCGCCGGTCTCGGTGACGCGCAGCAGGCGCAGGGCGGCGGCGCTGCCCGCGCGGAGCGCCAGCTGCGGTTCGTCGCTGCCGAGTGCGTAGGACAGCGCCCGCTGCGAGGCGGGGTCACCGTCCAGGTCGATCAGGGTGATCCGGCCCGGGTGCTCGGACTGGGCCGACCGCAGCAGGCCCCGGACAGCCGCGGCGGGAAGGTCACCCGCGCCCGCGCCGGCCGACTTCCGGGTCACCACGACCAGGCGGGAGTCGGCGAACGCGTCCGCCGCCAGCCATTCCTGTACCAGGGCGAGCACGTCCCGGACGGCCGCGTGGGTGGCGGCTGCCGCGGCGGGGTCCTCCGCGGCGGGGAGGGCTACGACCAGGATGTCGGGGACGACACCGCTTTCGGCGACGTCCGCCAGGTCCGCGAAGGCGATCGCGCCGGCCAGGCCCAGGCCGTCCCCGCCCAGGACACCGATCACACCGTCGGGCGCCGACACCGGCAGCGAGACGGGAGTCCACTCCGGACGGAAGAGCGCATCATGGCCATCCTGCGCGGCAAGCTGCTCCGGGGAGAACGCCCGCAGCACCAGGGAGTCGACCGTCGCGACCGGCGCACCGGAGGCATCGGCCACCGCGAGCGAGACCGCCTCGGCCCCCACAGCGGAGATCCTGACCCGCAACTCCCCCGCACCGGCCGCGTGCACGGACACACCCGACCAGGCGAACGGCAGCCGGCCCCGACCGGTGTCCTCCAACAGAGCGCCCGCACCGATCGCATGCAGCGCAGCATCCAGCAGCGCCGGATGCACACCGTAGGACCCCGCCTCCGACCGGGCCTCCTCCGGCAACGCCACCTCCGCGAACACCTCGCCCCCGTGCCGCCACACCGCTCGCAGGCCCCGGAACACCGGCCCGTACGCGAACCCGGCCGCCCCGAACGCCTCGTAGACCTCGTCCACCGCCACCGGCTCCGCACCGGCCGGCGGCCACACCCTCAACTCCACGCCACCGGCAGCCGATTCCCGCGCCAGCAGACCCACCGCATGCCGCGTCCAGAGCACGTCATCAGCAGCCTCCGCAGGCCGGGAGTGCACGGCCACGGTGCTGCGCCCGTCGGCGTCGACGGCACCCAGCCGCAGCTGGAGCCGGACCGCGCCGGCCTCGGGCACGATCAGTGGCGCCTCCAGCGTCAGCTCCTCCAAAAGCGCACAGCCGACCTGCTCGCCGGCCCGGACCGCGAGCTCCACCATGGCTGTTCCGGGCAGCAGCACCGTGCCGGCGACAGCGTGATCCGCCAGCCAGGGGTGCGCGTCCAGCGAGAGCCGCCCGGTGAACAGGAGCCCGTCACCGTCGGCCAGCGGCACGGCGGCCCCCAGCAGCGGGTGGTCGGCCGCGCTCAACCCGGCCGCGCCGACATCGCCCGGCACACCGGCGTCGCCCTGCGGCCAGTACCGCTCCCGCTGGAAGGCGTAGGTGGGCAGATCGATGACGCGCCCGGCCCGTCCGCCGTACGCCGCCGGCCAGTCCACCGCCGTCCCGGCCACGGCAAGGCGGCCCAGGCAGGCGGCAACGGCCGCGGCCTCTGCCCGGTCGCGCCGCAGGGCCGGTACGAGGACGGCGCTGCTCTCCTCGCCGAGGCAGTGCCCTGCCATGGCGCTGAGCGTGCCGTCCGGGCCCAGCTCCAGGAACGCCCGGACACCTTCACCCTCCAGCACATGCACCGCGTCGGCGAAGCGGACGGCCTCGCGAACGTGCCGCACCCAGTACTCAGGGTCGGTCAACTCGGCCGACACAAGCGAGCCGCTCAGCGTCGACACGATCGGGACCCGCGGCTCCGCAAACGCCAACTCGGCAGCCACCGCACGGAACTCCGCCAGCATGCCGTCCATCAGCGGCGAATGGAACGCATGACTGACGGTGAGCCGCCTCGCCCTGCGGCCCTGCGCCTCCCAGTCCGCCACGAGCTCCAGGACCGAACGCTCCTCGCCCGAGACCACCAGCGAGTCGGGACCGTTGACGGCGGCGATGCCCAACTCGTCGGCGCGGCCGATCAACAGTGGCAGCACCTCACCCTCCGATGCCTGGAGGGCCGCCATGGCGCCGCCGCGCGGCAGCGCCTGCATCAACCGGCCACGAGCCGCGACCAGCCGCGCGGCGTCCGCGAGCGAGAACACGCCCGCCACGTGCGCCGCGGCCAGCTCACCGATCGAGTGACCGGTGAGGAAGTCCGGCCGCACACCCCAGGATTCGACCAACCGGAACAGCGCCACCTCCAGCGCGAACAGCGCCGGCTGGGTGAACCCCGTCTCGTTGATCAGCTCCACATCCGCGATCGCCTCACGCAGCGGACGGTCCAACAGCGGATCCAGCTCGGCACACACCGCATCGAACGCAGCCGCGAACACCGGAAAGGCCGCCGACAACTCGAAGCCCAT
>NZ_JBITFB010000093.1:0-7013 GCF_044455625.1 Kitasatospora sp. NPDC051164
GGCGGCGTCACCGTGGGTGGTTGTCCGAGGCTGCGCCTCGGGGCCCGGCTGCGCCGGGCGGGGGTGGCTGGGGCCATTCGCCTGCGGCGAATTCGTGTTCGGGTGACGGCCCCTGACGGGGCCTTAGTTGATGATTGGTTGGGCACGGGCCTGCGGCCCGCCATGAGTGGCGTTGACGATGTGACGCGAATTTCGGGTAGCAGGGCCTCCCCTGCGGGGCGGCCTCGGGCGTTGACGATGTGGCGTGAATTTCGGGTGGCAGCCCTTCCCCTGACGGGGAGGGGATATCCGGCACGGCGCCCGTTGACGATATGGCGCGAATTGCCGACGACAGCGCCTCCCCCGGGGTAGGCCCCCTGCCGCCGGGGCCTACCGGGCCGTACCCGGCGACGCCGGCCGACACCCATACAGGCTCGCGAACGGGCCCCGAGCGGTCCCGAGGGCGGCCACCGGGCGTAGCGGGCGGCCACGGCCCCGAACACGCCTCCCACCCGTGCCGGGACGGGCACGTCGAAGATGCAAGAGCTGTCACTGGGGATCTGCAGCAACATGTCACTGGGCAGCGTCTCCTGATGTCACCACCCATCCGCATCCCCGTGACACCCGGCACCCCCGGTCCCACACACCGCCACAGCGAGGAGCCGGTGACACCCACCGCTCCCCCAGTGACAACAAACCGCAGATTCGCAGGCGCAGCGGTCGGCGGAGCCTGGGCGCGGCCGCGGGGGGTGCGGCCCCTGACGGGCCCTTGAGGCCGTGCCCGGGCTCTGTCCCACCGGGTGCAGTGGGGTGCCGGCCTGGCGGCCGCGCCAGTGGGTAGTGGGGATCTGCATCACGATGTCACTGCGCACCTGCACCTCGGTGACACCAGCAGCCAGACGGCAGGGTGCGCGGCCCGGCGAATGAGCCGGGGGCCAGGCTGTGGGGCAAAGGGCGGCCTCAGTCCAGGTCCAGCGGGACACAGCACCAGGCCGGGGCCCTGACGGGCCTGAGGGGGCGGTGCGCCCGGCCGCATCCAGCCATCCTGGCCTGCTCCTGCCGACGGCCTCCCGTTCGGCTGCTCCAAGGACCCCAGGCAGCCCGCCGAACCAGGGCCGGATCCCAGCCTGACGGAGGCCGCCATCACCAGTAGCGGCCTGAAGGCCTCGTCAAATCCGCTCTCGGCCCAAGCGGTCGAGACGGCCTCGTCAGGCAGCCATCGAACCGGCGGGTTCAAAGATGCAAGAGCTGTCACGGACTCGCCCCCGGCCACGGATGCAGCAGGACTGAGGGGGGCGCCGCGGGCGGGCCGGGCCGTGATGGGACATCAGCCACTAACTCGCTGCATTCCTGGGCGCCCCCGGGCGCAGCAGGGCGAGCGGGCACACGGCCCGGCACAGGCACCACCACCCAGCCCTCCGGCGGGCGGCCTGGCGGCCGCAGATGGGGGTGTCGGCCTGCGGCCGCACCGGTGGGTGGCCGGGGCTGGGGCCTGACGGCCCCGCCGGTAGCGGGTGCACGGGCCGGGGGCCTGGCGGCCCGCCAGTGCCGCGGGTGCGGGGCCGGGCCTGCGGCACTGGCCGAGGACAGGACGCGGTGCCAGGGCGGTTGTCGGTGGGGACCTGTACGGTCCGGGCGGCGGATGCCAGGGGAGAGAGGAAAAGGGGTGGGCATGAACGAGATCAGGCCGGAGACACGCGAGTACCTCGACGGGCTGTTCACACCGGGCCTGCGGATCGGCGGCGATGCGCACACCCCGTACAGCTGGATCGAGATCGCCGAGGTGCAGGAGGTCACTGCAATCCGGCTGCCGAGCGGCCGGCTGGTCGTGGACTCGCCCTGGAACACCGAGCCGCCGCGCGAGCTCGCGTTCCGCATCCCGCCCGGCGAATACCTGGTGGACGTCTCCTGGGCCAACTGGCCCCACCTCTCAGACGGCTACTACAACGAGTACCGGCAGTGCGCCGCCACACGCCTGCGCATCCGCGACGAGCCGGTGGTCGCGTGGGAGCTCGCCCTCGGCGTGGGCGAGGACCCGGCCCTGCGCGCCGCCGGCGCGGGGTTCGAGGCTGAGGAGTCCATGGGCTGCTTCGCCGACGCCACCGCCTGGCGGCCGCTGACCGAACCCTTCCGCCGCCACCTGACGGACGCCGCCGCCGGGTTCGGCGGCCCGGTGCCCGGACGGGACACCGAGGACCGCTTCGAACTGGTCCGCGAGGACCTCTGCGAGGGCTTCTTCGACCTGGTCCGCGATGAGGCCCACCGGGCCGACCTGCTGACCTTCGGCGTCCCGGAAGGCTGGGGCCAGGTCTGGGAAGGCCGCACCCACGAGGGCGAGGTCGCGGTGATCGTTGCTCCCGGCCATGTGCCCACCAGCCCATGGGACTGAAACAGCCCAGCCCTCCGGCCACTGCCGCCGGGCCAGGACAACCCGCAGGCACCAAGTCCCCAGTCACGGCCGGGACGCAGCAGGGTGATCGCCTCGCGGGGTTGGTGGAGAGCAGCAGCCGGTCGGCAACGTCGGCGACCGGAAGGCCGGAACGAGCCAGGGCTGCTGCTTGGGGAGCAGCAGCGGGGAGGGAACAGCACGACGTCCGGGCGGCTCAGGCTCTGGCTGTCCCGGGGTCAACACAAACCGGGTCCAAGAAAGGAACGGTGGAGTCCGGATGTCGGTAATCAAGGGCACGCCCAAGTGCGCATGTTGCGGAGGGAGGAACGAGCGCAGGTTCGTTTCCAGTGGAAATGAGACCGTATGGATGTACGTATGTGACAGTGTCAAGTGCAATGAGGATCAGCAGCGGATAGCCCGGAGGGCAAAAAGGCACGGAATTACATACGATAGATATTCGGAGATCCACCTGAATCAAGGTGGCAGGTGCCCGGTATGCGGGGAGCACCTCGGGAAGTTCGACAAGGACGTTGTGATAGACCATGACCACTCGTGCTGTCCCAAGAGGACATCCTGCGGTGAATGCGTGAGGGGAATTCTTCACCGGCGATGCAATTCCGCGATTGGCTACCTCCACGATGACCCGGACACGTTTGAACGGATAGCCGAATATCTTCGAGGCTTTCGAGGCTATTGAAGGGGCCTGAACAGCAGAGGCGGACCCTGTACGCGGCCGGGCGGCCCGTTCGCTCACGCCGCAGCACGCGACAGCACGCCGCGCGGCAAAAGGGGGGCGCGACAGGCCCTCAGGCGCCGCAACCGGCCCGGCGGGGGCCCGGTTGGCAGGCACCCGGCCGGGGCGCAGCGGTCCCGAGAAGCGTGACGGCACGGCATCCGGCCGGGCTCCTCCCGCGACCCCCGACAAGGTTTCCCGAAAAACCCGGAACTTCCCTTCACGGTCCTTTCCATGAGAATCCTGGCTGAACTCCAGAGCGGAATCCGGCAGTCATTCCGGACCGTCCGTCAATTCCTCAGGCGGGCTTGGACACCACCCGGCCACCGAGGCACTGTCCACGGCAGCCTCACCGGCCTCCCCAACAACGCAGCGTAACTACCAGCAGGGGCTTCCAGCACACCCACCCCAGAGGGCATTGCGGTCTAGACAACTTCGCTCCAGCGTGTCATTTTGCCCAGTTTTAAGACATTTCGCCCCACGAAAGCAGGTCACAGCTTCGGTCCTGGGTGGGGTACAGCTTCGCGTGAAGCACCAGCGCCTCCCACCACGGATCGGCAAGCCTGCCACGCCGGCGCTGCCCACGTTCCCTATCGGTGGGCAGGGGCAGCTTCGGTGCGCAGCTCCAGTCCGGAGCCCACCGAGCCGCAGGCGTTCCTGGTCCTTGCGGCGGGCTTTGACGGCCTTGCGCTTGGCGTGGCATGGGCGGCAGGTGTCGCCCCTGCGGTGCGGCCAGTAGTCGCGGCCTCCTGGACCCAGGCCTTCTCCTGCTCCGACAGCGGCCTGCCAGACCGACCCACGGCAGCGCCACCACCAGCACCGGGCGCTGGACCGAGTTCCACAACGCTAGCTATCGGTCAGCGGGGCGCAGCCGCACCGCGGCCACTTGTCGGTGCCGTGCCGTACGGTGCGAGTTCTTTAGCCCTACGAGCCTTGGTATGTGATGACTCGTAAGCTTGATCCCGAGCTCGCGGCAGCTCGTATGCGCGCGGCCGGAGCGATCCCGCTCGACCCGTACCCCGGTGCCGCCTTGAGGAAGTGGCGCTGTCGCTGCATGGAGTGCGACGCGGAGATCACTCCGCGATACGCAAACGTGGCGTCACCCTCTAGCACACAAGGTCCGTGCATCTGGTGCAGCGGCCGGGCACGGATACCCGACCACGTGGCTGTCGGGACCATGCGCTCACTCGGGTTGCTCCCTCTCGACCCGTATCCGGGCGTCAATAAGCCGTGGCGCTCCCGCTGCCTCGTCCTGGGGTGCGGGCGCGAAACCAGCCCCACGCTGTATTGGGCGCGCAAGGCCACGCGCTCGCCGTGCCGCTGGTGCGCGGGCATTGTCATCGCCCCAGAGGACGCCAAGGCGGCGATGCAGCGCGCTGGCTGGTTCCCGCTGGAACCCTATCCGGGTGTTGACAAGCCGTGGCGCAGCCAGCACCAGGCGTGCGGGCAGATCAGCACTCCGCGGCTGGACAGCATCAAGAACAGCGGCCGACGCATGTGCGGCTACTGCGCCGGTTCCCTGCCGATCACTGAGGACGTCGCGGTCACGATATTGCTTGCAGCGCCCCCGTACGGTGCCGTGCCGCTGGAGTCATTCACCAAGGCCCGGAAGCCGTGGCGGGCTCGCTGCCTCGGCTGTGACGAAGAGATCGCACCGCGCCTCGACAACATAAAGAGCGGTCAGGGGATCTGCGGAAACTGCTCCGGCGGCGGATTCAACACCGCTGCGCCAGCACTCGTTTACCTGGTCTGCCATGACGAGGCCAACCTTGGCAAGGTCGGAATCTGCAACGTCGGCGGGGGCCGGCTCCAGACACACCGGCGCAGCGGCTGGGGCATTCACGACGTGATGCACCTTCCTGGTCTGCACGCCCGGCAGGTCGAGCAAGCCGTCTTACGGGCCTGGCGCAGCAATCGCATGTGGCCTCGCGTGGCAGCCGCGAAGGCCGTGCTGCCATACGGCGGATGGACCGAGGCCGTGTCGCTTGAACACGCCTCGCGCGAGGACCTATGGAGTCACATCGAGACCGCCCGTGCCAGGCTCGACGCTCAACTTCAGTCCGTGGCAGCGATGGTCACGGCGGCAGACTGAGGCCGTCCCTCCTGCAGGCGGGGCGTAACTGCCGACGCAGGCCCGGCCCTGGGGAAAGGGGCCCCGTCTCGGGGCGTGGCAATGCCGCTGCGGCGTTGCCGGGCAGGGTATGCCGATCATGGTGCGCCCAGCTACCAGTCCGGATGATCAGTGTGAATCCGCGGGATGTGCGGGGTTCAGGTAGGGGGTGACGCCGGAGTACGACATGCCCAGGGAGGCGGTGAGCAGTTCGACGTCGAGTTGGTGGGTGAGGGTCAGGAGCCGGGTGGAGCGCAGGATCCGCGGGAGGAGGCCGGCTGGGGCGAGGCTGTCGCGGATGTGGGCGGGGCCCGCGGGTGCGCGGGTGGTGGTGGTTCGGCGGGTGATCAGGAGGTGGGGGTTCGCCGTCGCGGTCTCGGCTCGGCGGTCCAGGCAGCGCTGGAGTGCCGTGAAGGTGGCGCTGTCCAGCGGGGTGGGGTGTGGCCGGCCGGGGAAGTGCACTGTCCGGCCCTCGGGGTCGACGGCGTCGTCGGTGAGGTGGCGCAGCTCGGTGGTGGTGGCCGCGTGCAGCAGGGCGGCCAGGCCGATGAAGGCCTCGTGGGGGTGGGTGTCCGGGTGGCGGGTCCAGCGCTGGTAGAGGGCGCGCTGGTGCTCCAGGGTGAGGGTGGGGCCGCGGAAGCCGCGGTGTTGGGGCGCGCTCAGTGGGGCGGTGGGGTCGTGGAGGACCAGGCCGCTGTGGTGGGCGTGGGCGAAGAACTGGCGCAGGCCGGCCAGCCGTGCGGCCCGGCGGGCCGGGTTGCGGGCGAGAAAGGCTTCCAGGTCGGTGGTGCCGACGCTCTCCCAGGCCGCGATGCCGTGCGCGTGCAGGTGCGCGGCGACGTCGCGGACCGTGGCCAGGCGCACCTCGATGGTGCGCAGCTGTTTGGGATGCAGGCCGTGCTGCCGGGCGTGCTCGCGTTGCAGCAGGAGGTGGTCGGCGAAGGCCTGGGCGACGGGGCGCAGCGGTGCGGGCACCGCTTGGAGTCGGCGGTCGCGACGGGCGTGAGCGCGCTGGTTCTCGACGGCGTCCTCGGGTGGGGGTGGGAGGTGGCCGTGGGTGGTGAAGAAGTCGGCGAGTGCGTGGGCGAGGTCCGGGGCGTGGGTGTGTGCGTGGGCGAGGAGCCGGGTGGGGGTGTGGGTGGTGGCGTGCTGGATGAGGCGGGCGGTGCGGGCGATGAGGCCGCTGGCGTACACCGGGTTGCGGTCGGCGGCGAGGTGGGATGCGTAGTCGTCCCACCAGGAGGGGGTGTCGGTCAGGCGTCGAGCCCAGCCAGCGGCGCGGGCGGCCACGGTGTGCGCTGAACGCTGGTAGCAGGTCTTGCACAGGCCCTTGATCCACTGCCCGGGCCGGCCGCAGGCCTCGCAGGTCGGGGGCGGCGGGGCGGTGTCGGGGTCGCGGGTGCGGCAGGGGCGGCAGTGCTGGCCGACGGCGTCCAGCATCCGACGACGGCCGCAGCGCGCACACGGACCGCACGCGGGACGGCCGGCCGCACGGCGCTCACAGGCCGCGCACTGAACAGCGGTGGCGCGCCGACTTCCCCCGCAGCCGGGGCATGAGCGTGAGCACCAGGCGCAGCGGGATGTCTCAGGGCGCAGCCGACGCAGAAGGCCGCAGCCAGGGCAACGGCCCTGCACGACACTCGGGGCACCGGTCGCCATCGGGGGTTTCCTACTTCTCTTACCGGGTTCGGTCGGGTGAGTTGCCGACGGCTAGCTGTACTGACCACAGAGGTTGGTGACGGGGTTCACAGGCGGGTGATCTTGAAATGAGTGAGGGCCTTCTGGCTCGGTGTGGATTGCGA
>NZ_JBITFB010000094.1:0-6566 GCF_044455625.1 Kitasatospora sp. NPDC051164
GCACCCTGACCGCCATGGCAGGGCACTGCCTCGCGGAGGACACCGACGCCGTCCTCACCCCCGCCCTGCGCCGCGACCGCCCCGAGCCGGAGAGCTTCACCACCGCGCTCGCCCGACTCCACGTCCGCGGCACGGTGCTGGACTGGCAGGCCGTCCTCGCCGGTACCGGCGCCCGCCGCATCGACCTGCCGACCTACCCCTTCCAGCGCGAGCGGTACTGGCTGGAGGCGCCCGCCATCCGGGCCGCGGACGTGGCGTCGGCGGGCCTGGTCGCACCCGAGCACCCTCTCCTCGGGGCCGCGGCCCCGCTGGCCGAGTCCGACGGCTACCTGTTCACCGGGCGGCTCGCCGTCGACACCCACCCGTGGCTGGCCGACCACGCCGTCTCCGGCACCGTGCTGCTGCCCGGCACCGCCTTCGTCGAGCTCGCGCTGCGGGCCGGCGAACAGGTCGGCTGCGCGCGACTCGAGGAACTCACCCTGGAGTCGCCCCTGGTGCTGCCCGGCGCCGAGGCGCTGCAGTTCCAGCTCTGGGTGGGTGCCGCCGCAGAGGACGGCGGCCGGCCGGTGAGCCTGTACTCCCGGCCCGAACACGCCGATCCCGACGAGCCGTGGACCCGGCACGCCGGCGGGGCCCTGGCCGCTGCCTCCGACGGCGCCGCGGCCGCCGAACTCACCGCGTGGCCGCCGCCCGGCGCGGAACCGGTCGCGGTGGACGGCCTGTACGAGCGGCTGGCCTCGGGCGGCTTCGCGTACGGGCCCGCGTTCCAGGGGCTGACCGCCGCCTGGCGGCTCGGCGAGGAGGTCTTCGCCGAGGTCGCGCTGCCGCCGACGGCCGAGGCGGACGGCAGCCTGTTCGGCCTCCACCCGGCACTGCTCGACGCCGCGCTGCACGGCACGTTCCTACAGGGCAGCGGCGGCGACCAGGGCAGGCTGCCGTTCTCCTGGAGCGGGGTCGTCCTGCACGCCGTCGGCGCGACCGCGCTCCGCGTGCGGATCACCCCTCAGGGCGCCGACACCATCGCCCTCGCGCTCGCCGACGCCACCGGCCGCCCGGTCGCCACCGTCGACTCCCTGCTGCTGCGCCCGGTCGCCGCCGACCAGCTGCGGGGCGTCCGCGCCACGCATCACGACGACCTGTTCGAGGTCGCATGGGCACCGCTGTCCGCGGACGGCACCGACCGGCCGACCGCCGCACTGGCCGTCATCGGCACCCCCGGGCAGGCCGACGCGGCCGAGGAACTGCACCGGAGCCTGCGGGCCGCCGCAATCGCCGCCGAGACGTACCCGGACCTCGCCGCACTCGCCGCCGCCGTCGCGGCGGGCGCCCCCGTGCCCGGGTTCGTGCTCGCACCCTTCGGCACCCCGTTCCCGGCGGACGACCCGGGCCGGCCGTCCGCCGACACCGTCCGTACCGGCGTCCACCGGGCCCTGGCCCTCGCCCAGGGCTGGCTCGACCAGCAGGCCCTCTCCGACGCCCGCCTCGTGGTCGTCACCCACGGCGCGGTCGCCGCCGCGCCCGGCGAGCGGGCCGACGACCTGGCCGGTGCCGCGGTTCGCGGCCTGCTGCGCTCCGCGCAGGCCGAGAACCCGGACCGCTTCCTCCTGCTCGACCTGGACCGGACCGCCGACTCCGCCGCGGCGCTGCCGACCGCTCTGCCCACGGCGGTGTCCCGCGGTGAGAGCGAACTGGCCGTCCGGCACGGCGAACCGTTCGCCCCCCGACTGGCCCGGATCGCCACCGACGCAGCGCTGACCCCGCCGGAGGACGCCGTCGCCTGGCGGCTCGGCATCCCGGCCAAGGGCACCCTGGAGAACCTGGAGCTCATCGAGTTCCCGCCCGCCGTCGCCCCGCTGGAGCCCGGCTACATCCGCATCGGCGTCCGTGCCACCGGCCTCAACTTCCGGGACGTCCTCAACGCCCTCGGCATGTACCCGGGCAACGCCGGCCTGCTCGGACTGGAGGGCGCCGGCGTCGTCCTCGAGGTCGGCCCCGGCGTCACCGACCTCGCCGTCGGCGACCGGGTGTTCGGCATGCTCTCCGGCGGCTTCGCACCCGTCACGGTCACCGACCGCCGGATGGTCGCCCCGATGCCCGCTGACTGGAGCTTCGCCGAGGCGGCCTCCGTCCCGGTGGTCTTCCTCACCGCCTACTACGCGCTGACCGACCTGGCCGACCTGCAGCCCGGCGAGTCCCTGCTGGTCCACGCCGCGGCCGGCGGTGTCGGCATGGCCGCCGTGCAACTCGCCCGCCACCTGGGCGCCGAGGTGTTCGGCACCGCCAGTGCCGGCAAGTGGGATGCCGTGCGCGCACTCGGCCTCGACGACAGCCACCTCGCGTCCTCCCGCGACCTGGACTTCGAAGAGCGCTTCCGCACCGCCACCGGTGGCCGCGGCGTCGACGTCGTCCTCGACTCGCTCGCCCGGGAGTTCGTCGACGCCTCGCTGCGGCTGCTGCCGCGCGGCGGGCGCTTCATCGAGATGGGCAAGACCGACATCCGCGACGCCGACCTGGTCGCCGCCGAGCACCCCGGCGTCCGCTACCGTGCCTTCGACCTGATCGAGGCCGGCCCGGACCGCATCAACGAGATGCTCACCGCCGTCGTCGACCTGTTCGCACAGGGCGCCCTCCGGCACCTGCCCGTCACCACCTGGGACATCCGGCGCGCCCCCGAGGCGTTCCGGTACGTCAGCCAGGCCAGGCACATCGGCAAGGTCGTCATCACCGTCCCGCCGCCGCTCGACCCGGACGGCACCGTCCTGGTCACCGGTGCCACCGGCACCCTCGGCGCGCTCGTCGCCCGCCACCTGGTGACCCGGCACGGGGTCAGGTACCTGCTGCTCACCAGCCGGCGCGGCGCCGACGCCCCCGGCGCGGCCGAGCTCAGCGCCGAACTGACCGCCCTCGGCGCCCGGGTGACCGTCGCTGCCTGCGACACCGGTGACCGGGCGGCGCTCGCCGACCTGCTCGCCGCCGTCCCCGCCGCCCACCCGCTGACCGCCGTGGTCCACACGGCGGGCGTCATCGACGACGGCGTGGTCGGCTCGCTCACCCCCGACCGGCTGGACGCCGTGCTGCGCCCGAAGGTCGACGCCGCACTCCACCTCCACGAGCTCACCGCGTCCGCGGACCTCGCCGCGTTCGTCCTCTTCTCCTCCGTCGCCGGCACCTTCGGCGGCGCCGGCCAGGGCAACTACGCGGCCGCCAACGCCTTCCTCGACGCACTGGCCGGTCACCGGCGGGCCGCCGGCCTCGCCGGGCTGTCCCTCGCCTGGGGCCTGTGGGCGGAGAGCAGCGGCATGACCGGCACCCTCGACGCGGCCGATCTCCAGCGGATGGCCCGCGGCGGCATCACCCCGCTCGGCTCCGCCCAGGGCCTGGACCTGCTCGACACCGCGGCGACGCTCGGCCGCGCCGCCCTCGCCCCGGTGGGCCTGGACGTCGCCGGACTGCGCGCCCACGCCGACCCCTCCGCCGTCCCGCCGCTGCTGCGCGGGCTGGTCCGGGCCACGGCCCGCCGCACTCCCCGGGCCGCCGCCGCGGCGGCGGCCGACCAGGCCCGGACACTCGAACAGCGGCTCGCCGGACTGGACGAGGAGGGCCGCCGCACGCTGCTGCTGGATCTGGTCCGCACCCAGGTCGCGGCGGTCCTCGGCCACTCCGGCCCGGACGCGGTCGAGGCCGAACGGGCCTTCAAGGAGCTCGGCTTCGACTCCCTGACCGGCGTCGAACTACGCAACCGGATGAACACCGCCACCGGCCTGCGCCTCTCGGCCACGCTGGTGTTCGACTTCCCGACGCCCGCGGCCCTCGCCGAGCTGCTGTTCACCGAGACCGCCCCCGCGGCGGACGCCTCGGCCCGCCCGCTGCTCGCCGAACTCGACCGTCTGGAGGCCGCGTTCGCTGCCGCCCCCGCCCCGGGCGACGACCTGCGCAGCACCCTCTCCGTCCGCCTGCAGGCCCTGCTCGGCCGACTCGCGGCCGTCGAGGAGCCGGCCGCCCCGGCCGTCGACACCGAACAGCTGCGCGCCGCCTCCGACGAGGAGCTGTTCGCCTTCATCAACGACCAGCTCGGCCGCTCCCAGGACGCCGGCTGAGGCAGGAGCCGGCCACGGCCCGGGGCCCCGGGGCAGCACCGACGGTGCCGCCCCGGGGCCCCGGGCATCCGCTCAGCTTCCCGGCACCGCCCGGGTCCAGCGGTTGAGCGTCCCGCTCGGGCCGTCGTAGGTGAGCCACGTCCTGTCGCCGACGCCCGGGAGCCGCACCGATTCCTTCAGCCGTGCAGCGATCGACGTGCCGGCCGAGGCAGCGGGCCGGCCCGACACCGCGACCTGCGGCGGGCCACCTTCGGCGGGGGCGGTACGGCAAAGCCCCACCTAGGGGCCGGATAGGGGTTGAGAGCGCCCCCGCCGAACCATAATCTCGCAAAGCGAAATGCAATAGGCGATCTGGCAAAAGCTCCTGGTGCCCGAAGTTGCCGACAACTTCGCCCGGGGGATTTCCACTGGCCATCGGCCATTGCTGTGAAATTCCCGCCGGTGAGAAATCCGTCGAATGACGCGAGCCGACTGGATGCGTTGAAGAGGTGGCATGTCATGGCGAATGAAGAGGCACTTCGCGACTACCTCAAGTGGGTGACGGCCGATCTGGCCCAGACCCGCCAGCGGCTCCAGGAGGTGGAGGCAGCGGACCACGAGCCGGTCGCGATCATCGGCATGAGCTGCCGGTTCCCCGGGAACGTGGGGTCCCCCGAGGAGTTGTGGCAGCTCGTCAGCGAGGGCCGCGACGCCGTCGACGGCTTCCCCGCCAACCGCGGCTGGGACCTCGGCGCGATCTACCACCCCGACCCGGACAACCCCGGCACCTCGTACGTCGCCGAGGGCGGCTTCCTGCACGGCGCCACCGAGTTCGACCCCGGATTCTTCGGCATATCGCCGCGCGAGGCGATGGCGATGGACCCGCAGCAGCGCCTGCTGCTCGAAACCTCCTGGGAGGCATTCGAGCGCGCCGGAATCGACCCGGCCGCGCTGCGCGGCAGCCGCACCGGCGTCTTCGCCGGCGTGATCTACCACAACTACGCCGCCCGCCTGCACTCCGTACCGGAGGGCGTCGAGGCATTCCTCGGCACCGGCAGCTCCGCGAGCATCGCCTCCGGCCGGGTCGCCTACGCGCTGGCCCTGGAAGGCCCCGCCGTCACCATCGACACCGCCTGCTCGTCCTCCCTGGTGGCCCTGCACCTCGCCGTGCAGTCGCTGCGCAGCGGCGAGTCCACCCTGGCCCTGGCCGGCGGTGTGACCGTGATGTCCACCCCGGAGGCCTTCGTCGACTTCAGTCGCCAGCGCGGCCTGGCCGCCGACGGCCGCTGCAAGGCGTTCTCCGCCGATGCGGACGGCACCGGCTGGGGCGAAGGGGTGGGCATGCTGCTCCTGGAGCGGCTGTCCGACGCGCGGCGCAACGGCCACCCGGTACTGGCGGTCGTCCGCGGCACCGCCGTCAACCAGGACGGCGCCTCGAACGGCCTGACGGCGCCGAACGGCCCCTCGCAGCAGCGCGTCATCAAGCAGGCCCTGGAGAACGCCCGCCTGACCGCCCGGCAGGTCGACGCCGTCGAGGCCCACGGCACCGGCACCACCCTCGGCGACCCGATCGAGGCACAGGCCCTGATCGCCACGTACGGACAGGACCGCCCCGAGGACCGGCCGCTGCTGCTCGGCTCGGTGAAGTCCAACCTGGCCCACACCCAGGCCGCTGCCGGCGTCGCGGGCGTCATCAAGATGGTCATGGCGATGCGGCACGGCGTGCTGCCCCGGACCCTGCACGCCGACCGGCCGTCCCCGCACGTCGAGTGGGCCGCCGGCGCCGTCCGCGTCCTCACCGAGGACACGGCCTGGCCCGAGACCGGTGAGCCGCGCCGCGCCGGTGTCTCGTCCTTCGGCTTCAGCGGCACCAATGCGCACGCCGTCCTGGAGCAGGCGCCGGCGGTGGAGGCGCTTCCCGATGCGGTGGATGGGCCCGCGGTGGATGGGCCCGCGGTGGATGTGCCCGCGGTGGATGTGCCTGCGGTGCCTGGGCCGGTGCCGGTGGTGCTGTCGGGCCGTACCGAGCAGGCTCTGCGGGAGCAGGCCGGTCGGTTGGCGCGGCGGCTGGCGGCCGATCCGGGTCTGGCGCTGACCGATGTGGCGTTCACACTGGCGACGGCCCGTTCGGCGTTCGAGCACCGGGCGGCGCTGGTCGGTAATGACCGGGCGCAGTTGCTGGACGGTCTGGAGGCGCTGGCCGCGGGCGGCTCGGCAGGGGTTCGTGGGGTTGCGGGGACGGGTGGTCGTGCGGCATTCCTGTTCGCGGGGCAGGGGAGTCAGCGGGTCGGGATGGGCGAGGAGCTGTATGCCTCCTACCCGGTGTTTGCGGCGGCGTTCGACGCGGTGTGTGCGGAGTTGGATCCGCTGTTGGGGCGTTCGCTGCGCGGGGCGATCGCGGATGGGGAGTTGATCGACGAGACGGGGTTCACCCAGCCGGCGTTGTTCGCGTTGGAGGTGGCGCTGTTCCGGTTGGTCGAATCCTGGGGT
>NZ_JBITFB010000095.1:0-6512 GCF_044455625.1 Kitasatospora sp. NPDC051164
GGGTACTTACGTGGTGCTGGCACTGCTCGTGGTTCTCCTTACGCCTGGATCGTAACCCAGGCTTCAAAGACTCCACGAAGATCAGTGCAGCTCAGTGTGGAGGTGGGTGCCGACGCCTTGGCCCTGCCAGTCGGGCAGGACGGCGAGTTCACAGATGCCGGCGAGGGAGTCGGTGTCGCGCGCGTCGGGGGTGATGGAGGGCAGGAGCTGTTCGCCGTACCAGTCGGCCGGGGGGGGCAGCGGAAGCCGTAGGCGAATCCGACGGCCTGGTCAGCGGAGGAGGCCACGACGAGGGCGAAGCCGTCGTGGCAGGAGTGCGCGGCGATCTGGCGGCGCAGGGTCTCGGGGGTGAAGCCAGCCTCGGCGACGTCGTCGTGACCGATGTGGGCTTGGGCCCAGCGTCCGCTGCCCCGTTCTCATCGTCAGCCCTGCTGAAAGGCCGCGACTCGAAGATATTCGGGACAATCTTCAGGATCGGATCGCCGAAGCTGAACGCGAAGGCTGGCTTGGTGAAGTCGAAGGGTCTAAATGTCAGTCTGGCCGCCGTGAAATAGAAGATCGACCAGCTCGATGCGCAGCAGGAGCAGAAAGCATCGCCCATATTCATCGCGATTCCATCATTTGACAAGATTGGCGCCCGCGAAATCCAGAGAAACTTAGAAGTCAATCACTGATGCCATGACTCCGCATCTTCCGAATCTGCCGCCACTAATGCACCCTCAAGCGGACTAATAGTCGCATCACCGAATCGCGCCAAGATCTTGCCGTGCTAGCTTCTAGCGAAGGGCGCGCCAAGTCGCCTACACAGAAAGCCCCTTGCTCGCGGACGGCTGGACACCTGGCGAGACAAGGGGCTGCGGAAGGACACCATCATGTCGATCCAGATCAACGATCCCACACGCGAGAGCAAGATTCCTGGTCAGGGCCAGGCCATCCTGGTGGTGGTCATCATCGCGATGATGACCACCATGGACGCCTCGCGGATCAAGGCCGCTGCTGCACTCCTCACGGCCCTGGTCACAGCGCTGGCCCAGATCAAGGCCACCATGCCGAGGTTCAACAACCGCCGGAGCGGGCGGCTCGGTAGCTGAGGCCTCGATCCGGGTGAGGGTGCTCTGAGGCCGGCCGCGTCAGTCGGTCAGCCCCAGAGCGACCTCCTGGCCGCTGGCGCGTAGTTCAGAGAAGGCATGTGGGGGGACGCAGAGGTCTGTATTCATGGGCTCTCGGGTACAACATGGAAGTCACGGATCGTTCGCGACTGTGGTCACCAGGCTCTACTGAAGGGGTGATCAACGTGGCGACCTTCTGGCGCCTCATCCGGTACGCGATCGACAGCAATGGCAGAACGCTCCGGCTGTGCTTGGTGCTCGTGGTCCTTGCCGGCACGGGATTCGCGTGGCACCGCTGAACCACCGAGCAGGCCACGGTGCCGCAAGGCTCAGCTAGTTCAGAGAAGACACGTAAGGGAAGTAGGCCAGACGGCCACGTGCCTGACAGATATCCGGGGGTTCGTCAGCCACGTTCGGTACTCAGCCACCTCGGATGTTGCTGCCGGGTTCCTGTTGCCGGACGACGTCCGCAGCGGCGGCTCGTGTCGCACGTCGCGGCGCTCGCGCGGATGCTGGGCTGACGCAGAAATAACGAGGTCCCCCTGCCGGCTCGGGCAGGGGGACGTGGGTCAGGCGGGGGTTACTCTCCCCAGTTGCATCCGGTCTGGAGTGCTTTGCTCGCGTCGTAGGGGACCATGTCGTAGTGCCAGGCTTCCAGGTCCCAGGTCTCGCCGCCGTAGTGGCTGTCGTCCTTGGGGTAGGAGTACGACGCGTGGCAGTACAGCTGCTCGTAGGTCGAGTGCATCTCGCCCTGCGTGGCGTGCGGGAACATGAGCGTGTTGGACCAGACTTGCTTCCAGTTGTCCGCCGGGTCGCTGGAAGCGGTGTCCGAGCTCGAGGTACTCGCGAACGCGGCGTCGGTCGGGGTGACATGCGTGGAGCGCTTGTTCTGGTCCGCCAGGTTCATGTAGACCTCGGTCTTCTTCACCCACTTCGTGTTGGTGATGCCGCCGTAGCCGATGCATGCGGTGTGGCAGCTTTCGAAGGCGTTGGACTGGCCGTCGCTGTACAGGATGTAGCGGCCGGACTGGAAGTTCTGCCGTTTGCCCGTGTTGCTGACTTCGGTGCCTCCGACGTAGACCTCGTTGTATTCGTCGGACGTCGGGTAGCCGTAGAACTTGCTCTCGTACCCGTTCTGTCCCCACCACCAGCCGATGACGCCGTGGACGGCGTGGGCGCCGCTGTACTGGCTCCAGTAGACGGTGCCGCCCTGGAATTGCTGGCGTACGCCGTAGCCGTCGGGGTTCGTGAGCTCGTCGGTGAGGGGGTAGCCCAGATAGCCGCGCTCCCAGCCCAGGTCGGCCCAGTACTGGCGGATCGCGCCCCACACGGCGTGTGCGCCGGTGTCGGGGGTCCAGTAGATCAAGCCGTTGTCGAAGCTCTGGAAGCGGCCGATGCCGTCGGGGGTGCCGAGTTCGTCGTTGGTGGGGCAGCCCAGCGACCGCTGGACGCCGGGGGTCTGGGTGTACTCGGTCCAGATGGCGCCGTCAACGGAGTGGGAGCCGCAGAAGACTTCGGCGGACGCGGGGGTGGCGCCGATGGTGAAGCCGGCAGTGACCAGGGCGAGGGCGACGACCGGGGCCGCCAGGAGCGTTCCGATACGCCTGAGTAAGTGATGCATGTCTGCTTCCTGCCCCCGCCCTGGGTACACCAACCACTTCCTCCAACTGGGGGCCTCGCCGTGCCCAGCCTCGATCTGCCGACCAGTCAACCCGGCATGCGAAGACGCTCGCGCAGCGCCTCGGCTCGGAGGTCAGTGTACGGAGCCAGAAGCATCTCGGCCTCAGTCCGAGCAGCCAGCGCCCGCTCGCTGTGCCCGCTTCGTTCCAGCGCATGGGCTAGGTGGGTCAGGACCGTGGCAACGACGACGGGGTTCGCGTGCTGGCGGGCGAGTGCCACTGCTGACAGATGGAAGTCGGCGGCTTCATTGGCGCGTCCCAGACGTTGTAGGGCCTGTCCGATCCCGTCGTAGATCAGCACCTCGATACGCCTGTTGCCCATGGTCCGGGTGAGATTCAAGCACTGCCAATAGATTTCCAGCGCCTGCTCGCTCTCGCCACGTGCCAGAGCCAGTGCTGCCTGTTCACGCAGGACGCCGTACTCCAGCGCATGGAAGACCAGTCCATCGGCGATGATTGCGGCTGCCGCATGCAGGTGCTCCTCAGCGTCCGCGAGCTGATCCATCTCCCGGAGGGCACTGGCAAGGCTGAGCGACAAGTCGCCGTGCATCCGCAACTCGAGGTCGGCCTGGCGGCAGATTTCCAGAGCTTGCCGTGCCAGGTCGGCCGCTTTCTCAGGCTTCCCCATTTCGCGGTAGGCACTGGTCAGGTTGTCCAGCGCGACGGCGCTCCACCCCTGCTGCCCCTGTTCGCGGGCCAGAGCGAGGGTCCGCTCGAAGTACTCGACGGCCGTGCCCAGCTCGCGCAGCTCCAGGTGAATCCGGCCCAGGCTGTTGGCTGCCTCCAGTAGGCCGAGTTGCTCGCCAATTTGCTGGTGGATGTCGAAGGCAGCGCGGAAGCAGTCGGTGGCCGGCCCCAGTCGGTTGCGCTTCCGATGGGCGTAGCCCATGATCTGGTGCATCGTTGCTTCGACGCGATGGTCGCTCAGGTGCCGCGCTGCCGTGAGACCGAGTCGAGCGGTTTCGAGTTCGTCTTCCACGGCGCTGTGCGCGTCGTGTAGCGGATCCAGCGTCGCGGGCAGTTGCCAGGTGATCTCGTCGAGACCGGCGGCAGCTGTGGTCCGCGCGAGAGCCAGCAGATTGGTCCGCTCTGTGATGTACCAGTCCATCGCCTGTTCGTAACCGGTAAAGGTGAGAGGTTCGACTGCGGGCTCGGGTGGCCCTGCGATCTGTGAGGGGTAGAGGTGCTGGACGTTGCGGACTGCGGCGTCGGCGGTGTGCAGGTACCACTGGGCGACGCGGGTCAGGGCGGTCCGCTGCTGCCCAGGGCTCTCTTCCTGGTGGGCTTGGCCGGCGGCATAGGCGCGCAGCAGGTCGTGGAACTGATAGCGGGTGGGGCCAGTCTGCTCCAGGAGGTGGGCGCCGGCCAGCAGGTCGAGGTGATATCGGATCTGACGGTCTGTGTGGCCGGTGGGCGGCGGCTGCAGCGGTGGCGAACTCAGGTCCAGGGTGCAGGCCCAAGAGGCGGAATACACGCGCGGCTGGTGCGGGCAGGGCGCGGTAGGACCAAGTAAAGACGGCGCGCACCGTGTCCAGGCAGCCGGCGTCGCCCGGCAGCAGCGGTCGCACCTGTCCGACGGTGGCGGCGTTGTCGAGCACCACCAGCACCCGGCGCTCCGCGAGCAGGGAGCGGTACAGCGCCGCCCGCTCCTCCGCACTCGCAGGAATCGCGTCCGCCGCGATGCCCAGGGCGTGCAGGAAGCGCTCCAGTGCCGCTTCGGGGGTTACCGGCGGGCCCGGGTCGTATCCGCGCAGGTTGACGAACAACTGCCCGTCGGGGAACCGGGCGCGCACCCGGTGGGCGAAGCGCACCGCGAGCGAGGTCTTGCCCGCCCCGGCGGTCCCTGCAACCACCACGAGCCGCACACCCCCGCCCGGCGCGGTGGCCTCGAGCGCCTCCAGACGCTCAAGCTCGGCCGCGCGGCCCACAAAGCCGGGCGCCTCGCCGGGTAGCTGACGCGGCACCGGCCTCTCATGCTGCTGGCGCGGCCAGGCGCCCTGCGCCGGGGGTGCGGTGTGGTGGTAAACGACCTGCTGGGCGTGGCCGACGGCGAAGCTGCTGTGTTCGGCGGAGACGGCCGGGTGCCCGGCGGCGGGCGGGGACAGTGTGGTGCCGGGTCCGCTCAGCCCTGGGGCGGACCCGGCAGCGGGGGGTTTCCCAGTGTCACGTCCCCCATCCGAAGGGCGGCCACCGACCCATGATCGGCCCGAACGTTCACGCTCCCGCCCACCGCCGCACCGTGGTCCCCCGCGGACACCACGCCGCCGGTAGCCTGCTCCTGGACCAGGGCCCGCAGCTCTGCCGCGGCGCGCTCACGCTCCGCGCCGGCCACGCCCTCCAACAGGCTCTCGAACCTGGTCTGCCAAGCCACCTGCTGACACAGTCGATCCTGCTCGGCCCCGACCGATGTCGACGCCTGCAACGCGCTGGCGGTACGGTCCAGCCGCTCCAACTCCACGCGCTCGCGCTCACCGTCTTCACGGCTCAGCAACCGGGCGACCCGGGCCCGCAGCCCGTCCCACGCCTGCGTCCCCGCCGCCTGGACCACGGCCGTCCCACCCGCCGTGGCCAACGCCAACAGCGCCTCCTCCAGCATTCCCGCCCTCTCGCTCGCACCGATGTAATAGCCCTTCGACCCTAGCCCCGTAACGGTGCCCTTCGGGGGGCGACTGCGAAAAGACACCACGACCACTGCAAGGCTCGAACAGGGCAAGGGATCTTACGTTCCAAGAGCATCCCTGCCTTTCGGGCTCACCCGTCAAGCGGTGGCCAGGGGCGCTGGTGGGGTTCCTGGTACGCGGCACCGCGCTCCGCCACAACGGTGCCGCCCGGGGAATGTCCTCAGCCGGTCGGCACGGTCGGCGCTCAGCTGCCCTCCGAGTCGCGGCACTGCCGGGGCGCCTCGCGCGCGACGCGGGCCCCGCGTTGCACTCCTGACCTGGCCTTTTCCCTCATCGGATGGGCCGGATACGATGCCGTGTTGCACCTCGACGGCCCGGCCCGCGGGATGTGCCGCTACTCCCACCGCATCCCGAGTTCGGTGAGCCGGGCGGCGCGGTCGGCGGGGATGTCGGCGCGCCTGCGCCGGGAGTTCTCCACGAACAGCCCGAGCCCGATCTGCACGGTGCTCCCGTCGGCCAGGACCAGCGGTTCCTTGTGCTTGCGGGGCACGTTCAGGTGTCCCTCGCGGGCCCGGTACTGGGCGGCGGCGGCGAGGTTCCGGCGCATCCGGAAGCAGGCCGTGGCGACCGTGGCGGCGAGTACGGCGTCGTCGTCGTCCTGCGAGGCGCGGTGCTTCAGAATCTCCCACGCCGTGTCAGGGGCGCTGATCGCTACGAGTGGGGCCACCCGAGCCACGGTGTGTCTGATGGTTCCTACGGGGTCTGCAGCCAGTGTCAGCAGTGCCTGGGCGACCTCAGGGCCGTACTGCTCCGGAACACAGGCAAGTTGGCCGAGACCGCGAGCCGCATCGGCCCGGGGGCCTTGGTGGACAGTCAGGCCGAAGTTGGCGTTCTCCGGGGTGGGCTCGAGCCGGGGGCTTGTTGTCGATGCAAGAAGGAGAGCGCGCGCGTGGGCCAAGGTTGCCGGCGGCGTCTGCGTGCTGCGGGTCCAGATTTCCGCAGCCCGGGCGGAAGATTTCAAGTCCAGTGAGACGGTCGTGACGCTATGAGGTTTGTGGTGCGGGTTCCCTGCGCTTGGCCGGGTCGTTGATCCACGCCGTCTT
>NZ_JBITFB010000096.1:0-5958 GCF_044455625.1 Kitasatospora sp. NPDC051164
CCGAGGCCCTCGCCTTCGCGGTCATCCGAAATTCGAACAAGCAGGATCGCCTTCTTCGGCAGCATTCCGACAGGTTACTCCTGTGGTATCGGAGTCCCCATGCCCTCCAGCCTGCGGTTCGGCAGCAGCCTTGCACCCTTCCCGGCTCCTTACGGCTCGGAGCCGCTCCAACATTCGGGGCGGGTGCGAACGGGACAAGTGCCGGACACGAGTGCTCGAAGCCATACTCGAGGTCTATTGAGCTGATTACTGCCGCTTGTTGCCTGTCAGCGCCGGAGGCGTTTCCACCAAGGCAGGAGTTCGTGCAAGTGGATGTGAACGGCGTCGAGGTAGGCGGTCTCGTACTGCGCGAGCTCGCTGAGGTCGATGACGGTCGGCGGGATGTTCATATGTGTATCGGCGGTGATGGCGGGTGCCTTCCAGGCTTCGTGCATGGCGGTGCCAGCAGTCCTGCGGAGGTGTTGGATGAGGTTCTTGTAGGCCTCGCCGACAGCAGGTGACTCGAGGGCGGTCCAAGCGAGGTGGTAGGCGAGTTGGGCCTGAGTCTCGCGGAGAATCTCCGAAAGGCGGACGCGCTCCTCTGCGGCTTGGTCTGCGTGTCGGCGACGGATGGCGTACGGCAGTTCTTTGTACGTGTTGTACGCGACGAAGGCTTCCGCGAAGGCCGTTCGCAGACGGGCGCGTTCTTCTTCGCGGGAGCGGCTCCGGGCGAGCCACAGGTTGATGGTCGCGGTGATGGCGGCTGCGAGGACGGCGCCGGAGACCACTGCGGATGTCAGCGCCCCGCCCCCGGTCGTTGCGGATGCAGGGGCTGGGGACGGAGCAGATTGTGTCGCCGTCGCTGTGATTGGGGCGGAGGAGGGCAGCGCCGGGGTTGGCGGGGTCATGCTGCCCTCCTGGTCCGGCTACACGTTTGGCTCGGGCATGAGGTGCGGGGCTTCCTGGCCCGGCCACTCACCGGTTCGGCGCCACCACTCCTCTTTGAGTAGGTGCGCAATGATCAGGCCTAGCAGGACCGTTGGTCCATCGCGGAGCACCCATCGCTGCTCGGCCGGGTCGTACGGGTACCAGATGCAGAGAGAGCCGTCGTTGTACCGGTGCGGCGACTCGCTCGGTCCGTCACTGTAGATGTGTGGCGCCTGGGAAGGGTAGAGGCCGAAGGCGATGGTGATGGTCTGTCGGGGAATGTCCGGCAGGTCGAGGCGCACCGCAAGGGCGAAGCCCCCACGGTACCGATGCGGGGGCTTTACGACTCTGGTGGTCACACCGCAGGTTTCGATACCGCGCTGGAAGGCGAAGCGAAGCGCCGGCCTGGTGAACCAGGCCGGCTCCTGCCACGCCGCGCGCCGGCTCACCGGTCCTCAGACGCGACGCCGAACGAACGGACGGCGGGGATGGCTGCGGGAAGGCCGCCGAGCCCGAGGGCTGCGGTGGAGAGAGGGCCTGGCCGCCGCAGCTTACTGATCTTCTGGGCGAGGCTGCTGGGGGACGGATCGTCGATGTACTTGTAGAAGACCTTGGAGAGGGCGGAGAGTACGGCGTCGCGATCGTCGTCGTGGTCGATCGCTTCCTCCATAGCAGTAGCTGCCGTACGCAGCCTGCGGGAGGCGGTGTCACGCGGGACAAGCAGCCGAACGTTCGGCGATACACCCGCCGGGTCGACCGTGGCGCTGCCAGAGTCGACCCGGCGGGCTGCCTTCGTGAGGACCGTGCTCAGCGCGACGACCATGCCCATCCCGGGCTGGATGAACTCCCAGGCCCAGACAGCCAGGTTGTGGGAGGAGAAGCCGGGGGCGGAGTACTGCTTGTTCCACGCCTTCAGCAGGCGCACGACCCGGCGTCGGGTGCGCTGGAGGGAGGCTCCTCCAGAGGTGAACAGCTTGACGTGATGCTCGGGGTCGGAGGCCTCCCACGTGTTGTTCTTGAGGTTGGGAATCCATAGCCCTGGTGCATCCTTGCGGGTCAGCGCGACGACCAGGTCCACGGTGGGGTCCTGGCCGTCGACGAGCTGGCCGAACGTCAGCTTGGGGCCTCGCTTGGAGGTTCCGCACCGGGCATTGGGATACACCTCGCGGACTGCGGGACCCAGCAGCCCACAGAGCTCGGCCGAGATGTCGGCGGGGGTCTCACCACCCCCGTCAGGTCCGAGTCCGGGGTAGACACGGCGATCGAGGACGAGGCCGCCGTCTCCGTCGCCGACCGGGTGGATGAAGGTGTGCTGTGCCAGTGATCCGCTGGCGTAGGTCCGCAGGGAGCCGGGGAACTCCTCGGCCGTGGCACGGACCAGGGCCAGCCGCTCTCGAGCCTCCGTGAGCGGCTCGGCGTGGGCGTCGATCTGAGAGCGGATGTCGTCCAGGATGTTGTGGGTGTGTCCCATCAGTTTCTCAATTCTCACTACGGGGCCGTCAGGGCCCAGGTTTCAGGCCCGCCACAGCGGGCCGAGCAGCCTTGCAGCTGCTCACCAGTACCTGACGTCACATCGCAAGAATCGTCCGGTCGAGGTTCACCGGTTACCAGAAGAGCGGTCAGGCGCAGTCCCGACAGGTGGCACTGGTGCCGTCGAACCGGCTCGGCGCCAGTACGAGGAAACATCGGCCGCAGGCGCGATCCCTGCCCATGCGGGCGCTGACGCAGCCGCAGTGCCAGTCGGGGCATGTAGCGACGCCGCAGTGTTCACACGGCGCGGTGCTGACCTCGAAGGCCTCTCCGCACGTCTCGCAGACCCACGACGTGCCGTACCAGGAAGCGCCGGTGCCTGGCCGCGGGGCCGAGTACCTATGCCAGGGGGCGTTGTCCGGAACGAAGACCGCAACCAGGTAGTCCTCGTCGCACCAGGCAGCCTGTCCGTACAGCAGCTCACTTTGCTTGCCCGAGCGATACTCCACGTACGTCTTGTCGTGCTGTGCCGTGGTCCCGGTCCGCAGCGCTCTCTCGATGAGGGGGTTGCCGGACTGATCGGTACCCCGGGCCGGGGGGATCAGGCTGCGGGAGACGCTGAAGATCGTGGTGCCGTCGCCGTCGAGCAGGACTACAGCACCACCCGCGAGATATTCCGCCGCCCGGACGCAGCACGCCTCACGCGACGCCTGGGAGTGGTGGAACATTTCGACCACATCCGTTGCGGACGGTCCCCGTAGCCGCACGTTCGCGGGGATCTCGCTGTCTGGTATCAGTACCCGAGCTGCGAACGCGTCGCATGCAGCATCCTCGAAGACTTCCGAGTCCTGCCAAGCAAACAGAGCCTGGCCGAGGCCGGGGTCGGTCTGCTGCAGGTGGTGCCCCAGTTCGTGCAGCGCAGTGAACCCGCGGCGCCGGTACGACCGGGAGGCGCCAACCACAAGCGTCGGCGGATCAGTCTGATCCATATAACTGCCGGCAACCGAGCATCGGCCTTCCCCATCCTCAGGTGCCATCACGATCTGAAGGTCTGACCAGGAGCTCAGCTCGGCCAGTGGATCTCCGCGCAGCGCTGCAAGAGAGCCTGGGTGGATCCTCTCGACTGCGGCGATCATGGCCTGCGCTTGCGGTGGTGCCTCCTGTACGAAGCGGCGCCGCATTACGTACCCGATCCGGCAAGGTCTTCACCGCGCAGGAACTGCCGGAGTCGACCTTCCCAGTCTGGATCTGCGCCGCCGGTTTCGCGGGCAGCCAGCGCGAACGCCCCATAGCCACCCGTGAGGCGCGCATCCCCTTCACTGACGCCCAGCCGCTGGGCCCTGCTCCTCCAGGTCTGTCGCCAGCGGGGATGCTCCGCCGCTGCTGCCAAAGCCGGTGGGAGAGGGCGTACCGCGGCGGCGACCGCTTCAACCGGCAGGCCTGTCACTTTTGCGACTTCCTCGGCCTGTCCTGGGGCCAGGGGCGTCGAACCCCGCAGGATCCTCATCACTTCCGGCTGAGAGAGTTCCAACGCTGTGCCCAGAGCTGGCAGGTCGGGGAGGCGGCCCTTCAGTAGCTCTCCGAGCGAGACAACCTTTGCCGATCCCTCTGCCGCAGGCAGGCCGGGCGCCATCCGCAAGGCTTCGAGATCATCTTCAAGGACAGCTCGCACGTCTTCGGAAGCGTCGAAGACCGACACAGGGGCGACGCCCTGCCGGGCTCCCGCTGGTACGGAGGGTGTTCCGCCGGCGGCCGTCTCCGCAGCCCACGCCACGAGATCAGGCTCCCAAGAATCGACGACGCGGTCGAGGACGCGCGTAGGAACTGGCCCAGCCAGCCCTGCCCACACCGTTGTTTCCACCCCGAACACAGTGCGGCGGCCGTCCACCACGAGGCTCGCTGCATCTTCGCCTGGAGGGTCGATCGTCACCGGGGCAGCGCGGACCTCGCGGGTCGCGAGTTCCAGGACCAGCACGAGAAGACTGGTTTCCTCCCAGCATGCACGCCATACCTGGCCTGCCGCGAGGCGGACTTCCTCTGGACTACCGAACCTGGCACGAAGCCCTTCGTTCGACAACTGCTGTGGTGCCATGGCCGCAGCCGCCAGTTCAAGGAAGCGCTGGGGCACACCTGGTTCACTCATGGAGTCCTCCCGGCTGACACGGCTGAACAGTTCCACCCATGTTTGACGTCACAACCATCGCGGTGTCCGAGGAGCCACAAGATCACTCCACGTCGCGAGTTTCGGTGCACAGCCTGATCACCTCCAGTCCCACACCGTGAACGTCATGCTCTCCAACCAGCTGCCTTAGCTTCTCCCGAAGGCGCTTTACCTTTAGGGATGCCTGACTCCTGCCACATCCCAATAGCTCCTGGACCCTAGCCTGCTGGTCGGCGATGGGTACAAGGAGGCGCTCCTCCGGTGACAACATCCCCACGATTTCCGCCGCGGTGACGGCGTTGTCGAGGTCTTCCTCGGCGGCAATCACTACCTCTTCGGGCGTTGGGGCTTCGTCTCGGTGAAAGCCCTCGAACTCGTCCCCCGTAGTCACGATCACCGGGTCGAGCACGGTCGGGAACCGTGCAGCGAAGACCGCGACCAACTGAGCGATCTCCATCGATCCACCAGCCGCGCTAAGGACAGCGGTGGCCACGGCGACGAGCGACGTCTTGTCGGCGATTGGTGCCCGACGCGTTGTGCTGGACCACTTCGGTATCTTCACTGCCTGGACCGCATGAGAGGCAGTGATCAGGTCACCGGTGGCGCCCGACCATGGAGCCCATCCGCTTCCCGCCAGCCTCCATCGCTTGGCTCCGGACTCGCCTTCGGGAACCTGCTCGAAGTTCGGTTCGGAGGACAGCACTGCCTCCAAGCGGCGGCGCAATGCGCCCAGGCCCGTTTGGCGGGCCCTGTCGATCAACCAGTTCCGAATCGACCTGCGCAGGATCCGACCCATCGAAGCGTCGTCGGTTGCGCGACCCAGCAGGTCGGCAGTAAGGGCCCTGACCCGGTCCGCAAGGAAGTCACCGAGCAAGTCCTCCCAGTCTTCTGCCTGCCACCCTGACCCAGGAGCCAGCACGGGAAACCGCCGGCTTTCCTCCCGCATCAGCCTGTAGACCAGCTCCAGCCCTTCATGGCCCAGATAGCCAAGATGATGAAGCTCTTCGAACTCGGAGATGGCTGACCTCCCTCCACGGCTGACGGACACGTTACGCCCGTGGGCGAGCCTTTGTCCCGATTTCAACCGTCCAGCTGGGGGGAGTACTTGCTGGTGGTGGGTAGCTCTTGTTGACGAACCTTGGCGGCAGCTGCGCTTGCCAACCTGATCGGTCTCAGCTCGCCAGCGAATAGGTAGGCGAACAGGGCTTGACCCAGCCGACCTTCCAGCCGGTGAAGGAGAAGGTCTTGCCGGCGGACGAGATGGTGACGGTGCGTTCGCGCATGCCGGGGAGGGCGGCGAGCGGGTGGTGGGTGGCGCCGAAGACCAGGTGTTCGTAGACCTCGTCGGTGATCACCAGGAGGTCGTGCTCGACGGCGAGTTCGGCGATGCCGCGCAGCTCGTCGGCGGTGAGGACGGTGCC
>NZ_JBITFB010000097.1:0-5907 GCF_044455625.1 Kitasatospora sp. NPDC051164
CTGCACGGCGTGGACGGGCTGTGACGGATCGGTGGCGAGGGCCTCCAGGACCCGCAGCCACCGTCGTCCCAGGACCTCCACCGACGCCCGGTCGAACAACTCCGCCGCGAAGATGATCCGCACGGAGAGACCGTCGGCCTGCTCGGTGACATCGAACTGCAGGTCGAACTTGGCGAGTTGCTGGTCATCGGACACGGCCGAGGCTTCGATTCCCGGCAGGTCCAGGATCGCCTCGGCGTTGTTCTGCAGACTGAGCATGACCTGGAAGAGCGGGTGCCGGGCCATCGAGCGCGCGGGCGCCAGCTCCTCGACGAGGCGCTCGAACGGCACGTCCTGGTGGGCGAACGCGCCCAGCGCGGCATCGCGGACCCGGCCCAGCAGCTCGGCGAAGGTCGGGGCGCCGCTCAGGTCGGTGCGCAGGACCAGGGTGTTGACGAAGAGCCCGACGAGGTCGTCGAGGTTCTCGTCGGTGCGGCCGGCGATCGGCGTGCCGATCGGGACGTCCTTGCCGGCGCCGAGCCGGGAGAGCAGCACCGCCAGTGCCGTCTGCAGCACCATGAAGGACGTGACGCCCTCCGTCCGGGCCAGCTTCAGCAGCCCCGCCTGCAGTTCGGCGGGGACGGTCAGCTCGACCGTCTCCCCCCGGTTCGAGGCGACGGCCGGGCGCGGCCGGTCGAAGGGGAGCGTCAGCTCCTCCGGCAGGTCGTCCAGCGTCTCTCGCCAGTACCCCAACTGCTGTGCCAGCAGGCCTTCGGCGTCCTCCTCCGACCCCAGCAGCTCCCGCTGCCAGAGCGTGTAGTCCGCGTACTGCACCGGCAGCGGCGCCCACGCGGGCGCCTGGCCGCCCATCCGCGCCGCGTACGCGGCGGACAGGTCGCGCCCCAGCGGAGCCATCGACCAGCCGTCACCGGCGATGTGGTGAACCGTCACCACGAGCACGTGGTCCTGCGGCGACAGCGCGAACAGCTCGGCCCGGATCGGGAGTTCGGTCGCCAGGTCGAAGGGGTGCCCGGTGGCGCGGGCCACGGCGGCGGCCAGTTGCGGCTCGGTGGTCGCGGTGACGGTGAGCCGGCAGGTGAACTGGTCGGCAGGGCGGACGTGTTGGTGCGGCTGTCCGTCGACGGCGGGGAAGACGGTGCGCAGAGCTTCGTGGCGGGCGATCAGGTCGTGCAGTGCCGCCTGGAGCGCTTCCCGGTCCAGGGCGCCGGTGAGGCGGAGTACGGCCGGGATGTTGTAGGCGGCGCTGGGCCCGGTCAACTCGCCGAGGAACCAGAGGCGTTGCTGGGCGAAGGAGAGCGGAAGCCGCTCCGGCCGCTCGGCAGTGGTGACCGCAGGGCGTACCCCGGTGGCGGCGTCCAGCCGCTCGGCCAGGGCGGCGGGGGTGGGTGCTTCGAAGAGGGTGCGTAGGGGGAGTTCGGTGCCGAGGGTGGTGCGGATGCGGCTGGCGAGGCGGGTGGCGAGGAGGGAGTGTCCGCCGAGGTCGAAGAAGCTGTCGTCGAGGCCGACCGAGGGCAGGCCCAGGACCTCGGCGAAGACGGTGCAGAGCAGTTCTTCACGGAGGGTGGCGGGGGTGCGGTCGGTCTGGGCGGTGTAGGTGGGGGCGGGCAGGGCGCGGTGGTCGAGCTTGCCGTTGACGGTCAGCGGGAGCGCCTCCAGCACCACCACGGCCGACGGCACCATGTACTCCGGCAGCCGCTCGGCGGCCGCTGCCCGGGCCAGTGCGGGCAGTCCGGCAACGTCCGTCCCGGGGGCCGGGACGAGGTATGCGACGAGTCGCTTGTCGCCGGGGGCGTCCTCGCGGACGGTGACGGCGGCTTGGGCGACGGCGGGGTGAGCGGTGAACACGGCCTGGATCTCGCCGAGCTCGATGCGGAAGCCGCGGATCTTGACCTGGTCGTCGGCGCGGCCGACAAACTCGAGTTCGCCATCGCTGGTCCAGCGGACCACGTCGCCGGTGCGGTACATCCGCTCGCCGGGCTCGCCGTACGGGCAGGCCACGAAGCGTTCGGCGGTCAGACCGGGCCGGCCCAGGTAGCCGCGCGCCAACTGGGCACCCGCGATGTACAGTTCGCCGGCCACGCGCGGCGGCACCGGGCGCAGCGACGCGTCCAGGACGAAGAACCGGGTGTTGTGGATCGGACGACCGATCGGCACCGTCGATCCGGCAGCCGGCGGCTCTCCGGGTGTGTGGGCGACCTGCACGGTCGTCTCGGTGGGGCCGTAGATGTTGATGAGTGTGACGTTCCAGATGTCCGTGATCCGCCGGGCGAGGTCCGCGCTCAGCGACTCGCCGCCGGAGAACAGCCGCCGCAGGGAGTCGATACGGCCCTCGTCGAGGAGCGTGGCGAGCTGCGAGGGGACGAACTGGGCGACGGTCACCCGGTGTTCGGTGGCGTAGCGGAGCAGTCGGCGGGGGTCGCCGCCGAAGCCGTCGGGGAGCAGACAGACGGCGGCCCCGGAGGCCAGCGGGTGCCACAGCTCCCACACCGACGCGTCGAACGCGGTGGAGGTACGGGCCAGCATCACGTCGTCCGGTGCGAGCCCGTGGTCCGCGGCCAGCCACGCCAACTGGTTCGCCAGGCCGCCGTGGTGGATCACGACCGCCTTGGGGCGTCCGGTGGAGCCCGAGGTGTAGATGACGTAGGCGGGGTGTGCGGGCAGCAGCGGCCTCGTACGGTCGGCGTCCGTCACCGCGGAGTCGGACCGCTCGGCGAGCGCGGCGATCGTCTCCGCCCCGTCGAGTGCCAGCCGGGGCGTCGAGGTGCCGTTCAGGACGGCGGTGCTCGCCTCCGAGGTGATCACCAGGGTCGGCCGGGCGTCGTCCAGTTGGAAGGCGATCCGCGACACCGGGTGTGCCACGTCCAGCGGCAGGTAGGCCGCGCCGCTCTTCAGCACCGCCAGCATCGCCGTGAGCAGGTCGGCGGAGCGCGGCAGCGCCAGCGCGACCAGACTCTCCGGGCCGACGCCGGCGGCGATCAGGTGGTGGGCGAGGCGGTTGCTGCGGGTGTCGAGCTCGGCGTAGGTGAGCCGCTGGTCGACGTGGGTGAGGGCGATGGCGTCGGGGGTGCGGGCCACCTGGGTCTGGAAGAGTTGCGGCAGCGTGGCCGGCGGCACCGGCAGCGCGGTGTCGTTCCACCGTTCCAGGATCCGGCGCCGCTCCTCGGCGTCGAGGACGTCCGCCGTGCTGACCGGGGCCTGCGGGGCCGCCGTCAGCGCGGTCAGCACCCGGGCCCAGCGCTCGCCGAGCAGTTCGACCGTCGCGTGGTCGAAGAGGTCGGTGGCGTAGGTGATGCGGGTGGCGAGGCCGGCGGGGGTGCCGGTGGCGGGGTCGAAGGTCTCGTCGATCTCGAAGGCGAGGTCGAACTTCGCCGCGGGCGGGCCGGCGGGCAGGGCGGTGCTGTGGAGCCCGGGCAGGTCCAGGATCGCCTCGGCGTTGTTCTGCAGGCTGAGCATGACCTGGAAGAGCGGGTGCCGGGCCATCGAGCGCACGGGTGCCAGCTCTTCGACGAGGCGCTCGAACGGCACGTCCTGGTGGGCGAAGGCGGCGAGGCCGGTTTCGCGGACGCGGCCGAGCAGTTGCTCGAAGGTGGGGTCGTCGGTGAGGTCGGTGCGCAGGACGAGGGTGTTGACGAAGAAGCCGACCAGCTCGTTCAGGTTCTCGTCGGTGCGGCCGGCGATCGGCGTGCCGATGGGGATGTCCGGTCCGGCGCCGAGGCGGGAGAGCAGGACGGCGAGTGCGGCCTGGAGCACCATGAACATGGTGGCGCCGTTGCTGCGGGCGAGCTCGGTGAGGGCGGCGTGCAGGTCGGGGGCGATGGGCAGGTCGACCAGGGCGCCGTGCTGGGTGGCGACGGGCGGGCGCGGCCGGTCGAAGGGCAGTTCCAGCTCGGCCGGGATGTCGGCCAGGGCCTCGCGCCAGTAGGCGAGTTGTTCGCTGAGCAGGCTGTCGGGGTCGTGGTCGTCGCCGAGTAGGTCGCGTTGCCAGAGGGTGTAGTCGGCGTACTGGACGGGCAGGGGCTCCCATTCGGGTGCCCGGCCGTCGAGGCGCGCGGTGTAGGCGGTGGAGAGGTCGTGGCCGAGTGGGGCGAGGGACCAGCCGTCGCCGGCGATGTGGTGGATGGTGACGGTGAGGACGTGGTCGTCCGGTGCGAGGGTGAACAGTTCGGCGCGGATGGGGAGTTCGGTGGTGAGGTCGAAGGCTCGGGTGGCGGTGCGGGTGATCGCCTCGGCGAGCTCGGACTCGGTGAGCTTGTGCTCGGTGAGCTCGTGCTTGGCCGGCTCGGTGACGGCGAGCTCGAAGCTGAACCCGTCGGCGGGAAGAACGTGTTGGCGCGGCTGCCCGTCGGTGAGGGGGAAGAGCGTCCGCAGGGCCTCGTGGCGGGCGATCAGGTCACGCAGTGCCGCCCGGAGGGCCTCCTGGTCGAGGTCGCCGGTAAGGCGGAGAGCCGCCGGGATGTGGTAGGCGGCGCTCGGTCCGGTCAGCTCGCCCAGGAACCAGAGGCGTTGCTGCGCGAAGGAGAGCGGCACCCGCTCGGGTCGCGGCTGGGCAGCGGTGACCGCCGTGCGCACCCCGGCATCGGCGTCCAGCCGCTGGGCGAGGCCGGCCGCGGTTGGCGCCTCGAAGAGGGTGCGCATCGGGACCTCGATGCCGAGGGTGGTGCGGATGCGGCTGACGAGGCGGGTGGCGAGGAGGGAGTGGCCGCCGAGGTCGAAGAAGTTGTCGGTGGGGGTGACTCGGGGCAGGTCGAGGACCTGGGCGAAGACGGCGCAGAGGATTTCCTCGTGCGGGGTGGTGGGGGTGCGGTCGGTCTGGGTGGTGTAGGTGGGGGTGGGCAGGGCGCGGTGGTCGAGCTTGCCGTTGACGGTGACGGGCAGCGCGTCGAGGACCACGGTCGCCGACGGCACCATGTAGTCCGGCAGCTGTCGGCGCAGGAACTCCCCGACGGATGCGACGAGTTCATCGCTGCTGTGGCCGAGGGCGGCGACGAGGTAGGCGACGAGGCGCTTGTTGCCGGGGGTGTCCTCGCGGGCGATGACGGCGGCCTGGGCGACGGCGGGGTGGCCGGCGAGGACGGCCTGGATCTCGCCGAGTTCGATGCGGAAGCCGCGGAGCTTGACCTGGTCGTCGGCGCGGCCGACGAACTCCAGGTCCCCGTCGGCGGTCCAGCGGGCGAGGTCGCCGGTGCGGTACATGCGTTCGCCGGGCTCGCCGTAGGGGCAGGCGACGAAGCGTTCGGCAGTGAGGCCGGGGCGGTTGAGGTAGCCGCGGGCCAACTGGAGGCCCGCGAGGTAGAGTTCGCCCTCCACACCCGGCGGGACCGGCTCCAGTCGCGCGTTCAGCACGTACACCCGGGTGTTCCACACCGGCCGGCCGATCGGGACGGAGGCCCCGGCGTTCGGGGTGGCACAATCCCAGGCGGTCACGTCGACCGCCGCCTCCGTCGGACCGTAGAGGTTGTGCAGCGGCACGTCGAGCAGCGCCAGGAACTTGTCCCGCAGCTCGGCCGGCAGGGCCTCGCCGCTGCAGAACACCGACCGCAGGCTGGTGCAGTTCGCGACGGCCGGCTCCTGGGCGAAAGCCTGCAGCATCGACGGCACGAAGTGGGTGACGGTGACCTGCTGGCTCTGGATCAGATCGATCAGGTAGCCCGGGTCCTGGTGGCCGCCGGGGCGCGCGACCACCATGGTGGCGCCCTCCAGGAGCGGCCAGAAGAACTCCCAGACGGAGACGTCGAAGCCGAACGGAGTCTTCTGCAGCACGCGGTCCGTGGCGTCCAGCGGATACGCGGACTGCATCCAGGCCAGCCGGTTGACGATGGCGCGGTGGGGGATGGTGACGCCCTTGGGGCGGCCGGTGGAGCCGGAGGTGTAGATGACGTAGGCGGGGTGGTCGGGGTGGAGGGTGAG
>NZ_JBITFB010000098.1:0-5694 GCF_044455625.1 Kitasatospora sp. NPDC051164
GCGCTGCACGGCCTGGTCGCCTCCGACGGCAACCCCAAGGACCGGCACAAGACCTGGCGACTCGAAGGCGCCGCCGGACTGGACGCCGCCGGGCACGTCCTCGGACTCACCCGCCCCGAGATGGGTTCAACGGCCAAGGGCGCCGGCGCCTCGGGCGCACCCCACGCGATGGCCGTCAACGAGACCGTGGTGGCATTGGTGCGCGGCGGCACCGCCCGGGCGCACCGGGCGGGATCGGATCGGTGACGTCTTGGGAGACCGAGCTGGAGTTCGTGCTGCCGGGCGGGCGGCGCAAGGTGCGCCCGGACGGCGTGTGGCAGGCCCTGGGCCATGGCTGCCAGGTGACGGTGTGGGAGACGGTCTACCGGCACGTCCTGCCGGGTGCCGATGCCGTTGACCGTTCAGCCGAGCCACCAACGACGGACCGGCACGTACAACCCGTAGATCAACCAGCAGGGCCGGAACGGCGCGGCAAGCAGGCCAGCGCGGTGCGGCGACGTCGCCGGCGCGCCCGGTGTAGGCCGGCCGCCGTCGTGTTGTCCGCTGTTCCGCCTGGTACCCGGCCCAACAGCCGTCCTGGCCCGCCGGCCGGTGGCCGTCCCCGTCCTGCTCGGCTGTGTGCCGCCCGCGCTGCTGCGCCCCGATGCGGTCTGCTGCGGCCGGGCCGCCGTCAGTCGCTGCCGCCTCGCCGCACCCTCGCCGGTGCCCGTCCGCAGTCCGGCTGCGCCGCGGCCCCGCTGCCGCTCGCCGCTGGAGCTGACGGAGAAGGCCGACCCCAACCGGCTGGAGTGCCCGCGGTGCGTCAGCGACCGGGAGACGCAGGGGCTGAGTCCGCTGGTGCAGCCCGCCCCGATCAAGCGCGTGCTGATGGCCGCGCGCCTCTCCCCGCCCCGGCAGACCCGTGGCCGAAGGCCCCGTTGCAGCACGCCAAGCTCTACCCGCCCAAGGACCGGGTGTGAGTGCCCGGCTGGCCACCGCCCGGTGCAAGCAGACGGGTGGCCAGCCAGTGGTGCTCCTCCAGCAGGCAATGGTGTGTCGGAGACGCAGATCGTGTCACGTGAGCGCGGCGAGCTTGGAACGAGCAGCTTGGTCCGCTACCACTCAGGCCTCGGTCTCGCTGCGCTCGTCGGCGTAGTCAGAAGCCATGTGGCTATGTACGCGGGTTGTGCCGTCGTTTCGACATGAGATTGGGAGTCGCGCGTCTGCTCGAATAGGCGCTGTTCGCGAGAATGGGAGTCACCCGCGCTTCGGCTGGCGGCATGTGACACGAGGAGCCCCCGTCCGCTGCGTGGAGTCCGGCAGCGGGAGCGGGCACTACGGGCTTACCCGGGGGTGGGATGTGCGGCCGGGTGGGTTAGAGGGTGATGCACTGGCCGGTGCGGACGCCGGTGACGGTGTTGGGGTGGCCGTCGTTGGTGGGGGGCGGGGTGTTGCCCGAGCAGAACAGGGAGCCGCCGATGGTGTTGCCTTCGATCTCGGGGCGGTTGTCCTCGGGGAAGGGCCCGGTGCCGGTGTTGCCGGTGACCAGCACGGTTGCGCCGATGTGGTTGCCGAAGGCCTCCAGGCCTCCGGTGTTGTTCGTCAGCTGGACCGACGACTGGATCTGGTTGGCGGCGCAGTGGTCATCGCCGGGATCGCCGATGACGACGAACCTGCTTGCTCCGTTGACGGCGAGGGAGCCGGTGACGGTGGTGCCGCACACCCCGACCAGGGTGGAGCCGAAGGAGGCAACGCTGCCCTGGACGGTGGAGTTGCCGATGAACAGGGCGGTGCCCGCCCCGGCCGTGACGCTGCCGCCGACGGCGGCGTCGACGATGCAGGTGCTCTCGCCGGTGGCGACGACGCCGGCCACGGAGCCGGTGACGGTGCGCGCGCAGTTGACCGTCTGGGTGGCGCTCTCCAGCGCGGGGGCCGGGTAGGTGGCGTCGCCGCTGTACTGGGCGGTCAGGGTGTGGCTGCCGGGCAGCAGGTTCGACCAGGTCAGCTGGGCCTGGGCGCAGTGGTCGCCTCCGCCGGGGGTCAGTGGGGCGCTGCCGAGGGTGGCGCCGCCGTCGGCGAAGGTGACGGTGCCGGTCGGGGTCGTGGTCGAACCGCCGTTGGGGCAGACGGTGTCGGTGAGCGTGACCGGGTGCCCGAACAGCGACGGGTTCGGCGAGGTCGTGAGCACGGTCGTCACCGTGGGCTGGGTGAGGTAGCTGATGGTGATGCTCGCGGCAGCGCTGGTCACCGTGGGGCCGGTGCCGCCGGCGGGGACGAGGGACGAGCCACCGCCCCCACCACCCGCACTCCCGGCCGGGGTGATCAGGGGGTTGATGTTGCCACCGCCGCCTCCGCCGTAGTAGCCCGCGCCGCCTCCGCCGCCCGTGTTCAGGCCGCCGTTGCCGCCGGTGCCGAGCGTGCCGGGCACACCGGACTGCGTCCCGCCGCCCCCAGCACCGCCGGCCCCGCCCTGGGTGGCTGTGCCCGCCCCGCCGCCGATTCCACCGCTGCAGGCCCCGTCTGCGCCCGGCTGGCCGGCATCCCCACCCGGGCTTCCCGGGCAGGGGAATTGACCGGCTTCACCGGCTCCACCGCCGCCCGCGGCCACGATGAGGCGGGAGTCGGTGGTGGTGAGGGGGGTGGTGCGGGGTTGGGTGCGGATGTCGGAGGCTCCGCCGCCGCCGCCGCCGAAGTGAGTGTTGCCGCCTCCGTTGAAGCCGCCGGTGCACAGCGAGAACGGGTAACAGGATCCGTTGTTGGTGGCGGTGCCGCCGACTTCGACGTAGAGCGTCTGTCCGCCGGACAGTCCGGTAAGAGTGCCTGACACTTGAGCGCCACGGCCGCCGCTCACCACAGCACCGACCCCCTGCAGGCCGCCGGCCGCGCCGATCGCCGTGACGTCGACCTGCGTGACGCCGCCCGGGACGGTGAACGTCTGCTCGGCGCCGGTGAAGGCGAATGTGCAGGTGGTGGTGTTACCGGAGGTCGTACAGGTGCCCTGCGCGTGGGCGGTCCCGGACAGCGCCACCGGGGTGATACCGGCGGCACAGAACATGCCGGCCGCAACGGCCAGCGCACGTCCACGGCGGGCGGCCGAACCGGGGCGGCGCCCGCTCACGACCGCGCCCGGCTGACCGGCGGCAGCCGGCGGTGAGAATTTCACGATGCTGCTCCCAAGAAGGCGGGGGAAGGGGTGGTTCGGCAGGGGGCTGCCGTCCGCCACTCTGGATCAGACCGTCCGGGCCGAGGCCGGGACACCGACCTGACACACCGCCGAATCACCCCGGCGGGCCCGCCCACCTGACATGCGCGCAAGACCGGAGCGCGAACCCGACCTCCGTCGCCCAGGACGCCACCAGGCCGGGCCCGGCAGGCGGGTGGTGCTGTCGAAACCCGTGAACATTCCGCCGCGGTCTCGGAAGCCTCGTGCCTCCCGAATCGGTGTCGAAGTGCTGCCCAAACTCGTGGACGAAGCCACGAGGTATTCGCCGAGTACGAACGTCTGAACGTCGACTGCGTCCTGCTGTCGGTGATGGTCGACGACGCGCCCCGGGCCCGCGTGGCCCAGGCGTACGGAACGCTCTACAACTACTGGCTGGGCTACTCCGTCCCGGCGCAGTTCAGCAACACGGTGCCGTCCGGGATCGTGGGGCCCGGTGGGCGGTGGCTGGCGCGCTGTCGCGCGGACGGACACCCCGCCCTGGCCATCGCCGACATCGACCTCCACTCCAAGGACGAGGACATCAACGCGGCCACTCGTTACGCCCGCCCGTGGCGCCGCTCAGCCCGAGCCGGGCTCTACGACGAGCGGGTCCCGATCGGCGACCCCCGCAGCGGCAGCCGCACAACGTTCTGAGGCCGTCCAGTTACGGCCCTGCCTGACGTGCTGAGTCACAGACAGGTCCGCCTTGGCCAGGTAACGCGGAAACTCCCGGCGGGCCACCGCGCCGGTCCCACTCGTCGCCTACAGCTCGGTCCACCCGCACGCCCGTCCGCTGCTGCTGAGCGGGTGCCAGATCGGCGCGGCGGGGCTGCGCTGGACCAGGTCCTCGATCCGGGCGGCGTCGGCCGGGACGGCGGTGAGCATCTCGGCGACGGCCGGCTTCTTCTCGGCGGCCAGCCGCAGGTCCGCCACGGCCGACCGCATCCCGGAGGCCGCCGTGCCGACCAGGACCACCAGCAGTCGTGGGAACGCCCTCCAGCGCCGCTCCCACGCCCGTCCCGACCCGTCCTCGCCCGCCTGCTCCCAGACCCGGGCGCAGGCCGCCGGCTGCGCCGCGGTCTGTTCGTCGCCGGCGCCGGGGCGGTGGCGTTCGATGAACGCCCGCAGCCGGTGCCGCTCGTCTCCGGTGCCGGAGGTGTAGGCGAAGGTGGGCGGCGGGCCGGTACACCCGGCCCTCGCCGGCGGGCAGCTCCGGGTGGGGGAGGAGGTCGAGCGGGCCGCAGGCCTCGCCGCGGGCGCGGGCGTCGGTGACGAAGGCGGCGTGGATCCGGCCGACGTCCAGCAGGTGCTCGCGCCCGTGTCGCACCGCTGGCTTCTCCGGGCCGACATCGGGACCCCGCGGACCGGCCGAGGTCCACGACGCTGGCGAGGCTATGAAAGCTGAAGCCGACGCTGGGATCGATGCCAGCTCCTTCCGCACCATCTGGCGCGTTCTGGGCGCGTTCGACGCGCACGATCAGCGCTTGAGTTGGCGGGTGGGGCGAGACCTAGAAGCGCCGCGCCCACTTCTTCAAGGAAAAGGCGAGAATGCCGAGGAACGCCCAGACAGCGATGGAAGCGACGGACAGCAGTCCGAGCAGCGTCATGCCGAGCGTCGCCCAGAACCCGGAGATCGACGTGAAGACCAGCAGGACAGTGAAGGCAATCAGGATGAGCGGCCCGATGACGGCCACCAGCCCGAGTGCGGCTCGTGCGGCAACGTGCGATGGGCGGGACATGTTTCCCTCCTGAGACAGACGTCCTGCCAGTATTCCGGGCGTGACGGCGGCCGAGGTGAGTATGCGTACTCAATTGCCGGATCCCTGCTGCGTGGGGTCCCGCCTGCCGGTGTCCGGCCCGCTGGATGTACCTGCCCGGCTCCCACGGATCGCCAGTCTCCAAGAGGCAGCCCGTATCGGGCAGGACCAGATTCTCCACACGTCGTGCGGGATCACCGAGTTGACCCATGCCCGGAAGCTAGCAGAAACCTGCCCTGAGCTGTACAAATGTCAAAGTTAGTTCAGTCAACGGCTCGACGTCACCGGCTGGGATGCCGAGCAGCTCGCCGACGGGGCCGCGCTGGCCACCGAGATCGGCCGGTACGGCGCCGGTGGCCGCACCCACTACGAACCTCGCCCCGCAGATCCCTCCCGCTGGGACTGGTCCGGCGACACCCCCTGACACCACCATCGGGACCACCCCGGCAGCAGCGCGGCTCCCGCCCGCACACACTGGGAAGAGACCGGTCCGCGCCGCCCGAACCCCCGAGCGGGTAGCGGACCGGCGGTGACCGGGCCGGTCCGGACGCGGGTGTGCGCGGTGCTGGTCCACGACGGCCGCCTTTGCCTGATCCGCCGCCAGCGCGCGGCCGGCCTCCAGCACTCGCTGCCCGGCGGTGGCCGGCCTGGGCCGCTGTCCTGGCTGGCGCCTCGTCGCCATCCGAGCCCGTCCGTGGCCAGCGGTGGTGGTGTGGGTCGCTTGGGTCGCTGTGCCTGGTCGGCGCGCTTTCCGTG
>NZ_JBITFB010000099.1:0-5618 GCF_044455625.1 Kitasatospora sp. NPDC051164
GAACCGTGTGCTGTTCGACGAGACCCATGCCTTCACCTCCTCTGCCACGTTGTCGATCCCGACGGCTGCTTGACTCGTAGCTTCCTGAGATGTCTTCTCTTGCCCTTGGTCTTGGTAGTGGAGGTGGTCGGTCGGTTCGGGCCTCGCGCCTGCGGCGGGCCGGTGGTTCTTCTGCGCGTCCGGCGACGCCGTCCGCATTGACCAGCCGGCCCACGGCGGTCCCCGGTACCGCGCGGGTTCCACGTAGACACCACCGCAGGTGCCACCGTAGGCGGCACCGACGGCGCCACCGTGGGTACCCCGCCGCTCCCGGCCGCGTCCGCGCGGCTGGAGCTGTCCGCCACCCACAGCTGGCCCGTACCCGCAGACTGAGACCTGGGCCGGGCGATCCTGGACTCGCCGCTGGTGCGCAGCGCGATCTGGCTGCGCTGGACAGGTCACGACGGCATCCGCACCCTTCACCACGGTGCCAGCCTCACCCGCGGCTGGACCGAGAAGGACGTCGACGCCCGGATCGTCGTCGAGGCCGGCCCCGACGGCCGGCCCGTTGTGCACGCCGAAGCCTGGCAAGCCGCATCGCCGCTGCACGCGGTCCTCGCCCAACACCCCGCCGATGATGACTAGGAGGACGACGTCGAGTCCGACGGCCAGGAGCGCTCGCTGCTGGAGTTGACCGAGAAGGCCGGCCCGGACCGGCTGGAGTGCCCGTAGTGCGAGCGGGACCGCACCGCGAAGGACTTGGGCCCGCTGGTGCCGCCCGCCCCGACCAAGCGCGAGCAGGTGGCCGCGCTGGTCTGCGCCCCGGATGACCCGTGGTGGGAGAACCGGGTACTGCACGCCAAGCTCTACCCGGCGAAGGGCCGTCGGGTGTGACCTGTTGTTGTGGTGGAGCGTGGAACGGTCGTACACCCCGCGTTGTTTGGACCTGTGGTCGGATCGGAGAACGTTATGGTCGGCCTCGGCGGCTGAGGCGGTATATGAGGTAGGTGATTCCCAGAATGATGTCGACTGCCGCCCAAAGCCCGACAATCAAACCGACGCCGATGGTCGTGCCCGCGTGTCCTGCATTGATGCAGTCGGTGAAGTCCTGGCCGGTCAGGCCGGCGCAGCTCTTGCTGGTCGACTTGCTGCTGCTCACGGTTCCGGTGATGATCCAGATCACGAACAACGCCTGAACGGCGAGGAAGATCCACAGGAACACCCTGCGGGGCCTCGGGCGGGGCGAGGGCGGCGCGGGCCTGGCTCTCTCATCCCAGCGGGGCCACCCGCCATCGCCGCCCGTACCACCAGGCGGCGGCGCCTCGGGCCGAGGATCTTCAGAAGGTTGCTGATCGGACATGGCTGCCTCCAGCAGGAGACGAGGGGCCCTGCTTTCAGGAGGCCACTCGGCTGGGCCACGGGTCAACCCCGCAGCCGCCGTGCGGCACCCGCAGGGGCCTAAAACTAGGCGGGGCCGGCTTCCGGCCGAGAGCCGCGCACTGAGACTGTGGAGTGCCAGGGCTGTGGACAGGCCTGCGCCGCGAAGGACTTGGGCCCGCTGGTGGTGCCCGCCCCGACCAAGCGCGAGCAGACCGCGGCGCTGGTCTCCGCTCCGGATGACCTGTGGCGGGAGGTGCGGGGACCCGCATGGAGGCCGACCGCAAGCGCACCCGCCCCGGAGCCAATCGACTCACCCCGCCGGAGAAGGAGAAGAAGGCCAAGCGCGACCACCGGCGGCTGCTCCGCCGCCGCCAGGAGGTCGAGGCCGCCTCGGAGGACGCCTGGTACTCGCCCGCGTACGGCGACGACGCCGTCCACGCCCGCAACCACCACCGCGCCCTTCCGATGTCGAAGCCCACCTCGCCGACGCCGGGCTGCGCACCGCCTACGCTGATGGGCACCTGGTCGTCGTCCATCCCGACGCCGAGATTCCGGGCAAGCCTCACCCGGCACGGACCGCCGCCTCGGCCGCCCCCAGCCGCCCGGACCCGGTCCGCCAGGATCGGCACGCGCGAGGCTGGCCGGCTCGCTGGCTCCGTCGTGCGGCGCGCGGTGATGGCTCTGCGGCGCCGTCCGAGGTGCGACCTGCGGCTGGTGAGGGTTGGACCCGGTTGGGGATGGTTCGGGGCGGGGTGGTGGGTTGGCTGGCGGGGTGGCCTCGGGGCCAATTCGGTTGCTCTACGTGTTCGTCGTGAGCATGTCGGGTGCGTGGCGGGCCGCTGCCTTTCCAGATCTCCTCATCAGAGCTCACGTCTTTGTTTCCTGATCCAGACCTACCTCCTGAATCCGGCATAACATTTCGACTGAGGGCAGTGAAAGCACCCGAGGAATCGCACATGGCCATCCGTCGACTGCTGACTGCGGTAGGCGCGGCAGCTGTACTTGCGGCAGGTGGCGGCAGTCTCGCCGCCTGCGGAGGCTCCCCTGTCAGCAAACCGAGTACGCCTCCGATGACCAGTCTCGCTCCGGCCGCACCGGCAACGCCCACCCCAACGACACCGAACCCCGAGCCGCGGATGCAAGCCGGCTACGAGCCGTTGACGTCCCGAGCGTGGGCGCTGATAGCTAAGGACCCAAACTCGCATATTGGTGAGAAATACGTAGTTTACGGCGTGGTCACGCAATTCGATGCGGCAACAGGCTCACAAACGTTCCGAGCCAACGTCGATGGTGTCCAGCAGCCTCAGATGTACCTGTACCCAACTAATACAGTCCTGACTAGCAGCGACCCTTCGATACTTGCACAGGTAGTCCAGGGCGATACGTTTACGGCGAACGTCGTGATACGTGGAGCCATTTCCTACAACACGCAGATCGGAGGCTCGACCACGGCCCCGGAGCTGCAGGTTGATTCCATCCGTGTTACGACCCCAGCTACTTCGTAGCACGGCCACGCCAGTCCAGCCGGACGGCACACAACACCTCGCCGATAACGGCGGCGCGACTGGAGACAATGCAGTCGTTGCTGCTCCGCTTCGGCGCCGACGCGGCAGTGTGGCACCGGTTCGGCCGTCCCGCCGGTCCATCCCTTTCCCCGGCTCGCTGGTAGGTGGAGGGCGGTGGTGGGTGACGGTTCGGCCGGCAGGGGTCTGACCCTGCGGGGCCGTGATGGTTGGTGAGCGCCCGGCGAACACCGGACGCCACGGTGCCCCGCCGGGCCGGCCCGGCCGCTCCTCCGCCAGGCCCTCCCCGGTCCGGTTGGACTGTCGACGCCGACCGGATCCGGCACCGCCCCCCTGGCCCGACCGATGCCCCACAGGCGGCCCCTGACGGCGATCACTGCGCCCCAAGGGGTGCGGTCCGGTCCCCACGAGGCCTGGGAACGGCCCTTCCCGGGCCTCCCGATGCAGCTCCTGCTGTGACTCCTGATGCAGCTCCTGATGCCGGCACCCCCGCCCCGGGCGCGGGGTGGCATCTGTGCAGCTCACAGCGCCCACCAAGGAGGCCGGAAATGCCGACAACCCTCTGCGCGCCCCTGTCCTCCTGGTGGTGGGGGTGGGGTGGCGGTGCGCTGTCGGGTCGGGGTGGCCTGCGGCGCTGGCTGGCGAGCCCTGCCCGGCGGCCTCGCGGCCTTCGTGGTCCCGGCTGGGCTGCTGGGGACGGCCTGGTGGGGCCCTGTGTTCGGCGGGGTGGTGCGTCGTCGAACCCCGGGCATGGACGAGTCGGGTCCGGTCGGGCGAGCGATGTCGCCGCCGACATCCTTCCTGGGTTCTGGGGTGATCTCGATGATGACGATCGAGGCCGACCGTTGGGCGAGAAGGCGGCCCTAGTCCCACTCCGCGCAGGCGGTCAGCAGAGCGGTAGTTAGACACTTGCGTGCGCTCCGCCGAATGGGTGGCGTGCCGTCAAAGCTCTTGTTTGTATGCAACCCAGATGGCTTGCTTGTGGTATCTGACCAGGTGGGCTGCCCATCCCTCCGTTGGGGGCGGCAGCTGGCATCTGCCTGCGCATACTGGCGCGGGTTCGCGAGGGCACCCACCGGAGGAAGCCGTCGGCCGGCGCGCTCTCGCGGTGCATCGGCTGATGAGGGTGGCTCATACGTCCAGGGAGGCGTTGTGCGAGCCATCAACATATTTCGAATACTGGCCGGGTGCGGCGCGGTCGGCGGGCTCTTGCTCACCGCTGCGGCAGCACACGCAGATGCCGTGGGTCCAGGGCAAGCGGTGGCCGTGCCGTGCAGCGAGAGCGCATTGGTCAATGCCGTCGACGAAGCCAACGCCGCGGGGGGCGGTGACCTGATCCTTGCGCCGTTTTGCACCTACATCCTGACTGGTGCCCACAGCGCGGGGGGCAGCGGAGGGCCGGCGGGCCTGCCGAACATCACCACGCCGATCACCATGACCGGGCTGGCCACCGAGATCACCCGTGCGTCGTACGCGCCCTCCTTCCGCATCATCGAGGTGGACGGGCCCTCGCAGTTCCCGCTTGCCCACGGGCAGCTCACCTTGGGCATGGTCACGATCAGCAACGGTGACGCCGCCCTCGGCGTGGGCGGCGGCATCGCCAACCTCGGCGGGTCGGTCACCGTGACGGGCGGGGGCGTCACCAACAGCCGCGCCTCGTACGGCGGCGGCATCTACACCGATAGCACGCTGACGATGACCGCCAGCAGCGTCACCGGTAACACCGCCAGCGTCAACGGCGGCGGCATCTACCGGAACGCGGGCTCCACCACGCTGCTCGCCACCATCGTGGCCGGCAACACCCCGAACAACTGCGCCGCCACCACCCCTTCGACCGCCCCATGCTGAAAACCCGGGGCATTCAACTCGCCTTCTTCCGCGACAGGTTCGTGGCGCAGTGGGCGAACTCGCCCTTGCCTGCTCCGACCGCGCCGCAACCACGAAGTTGAGCGAGGTTGACGGCGCCCCGTTAGGTGGCGCCGCGTCGCTTCACACAAGACCACCCGCCCAGGCGCCCTGAGGCAACGGCCTTCACATCTCCTCCCGCCCCACTGCGCCGACCGGAGCTGCCCGTGCGACTGCGGGCCGCGTCATCCATCCGCCTGCTCCTGCTCACTCGCGGCAGGGCGCCAGGCACGTTCGAAGGAGAAAGATCATGGCAACCATCACTTCGCTGGTGGACACGACGACCACCACCAACCAGGGCAGGGCCGGGGACACCGTCCAGATCAACGGCACCTCTCTGTCCACCACGACGAAGGTGAACTTCGGCGCAGCGGCGGTCACTCCGACGACTGTCACCGCCACCCAGGTCACCTTCACGGTGCCCAGCTCGGCGCCGTGCTCCGGCCAGGTCTCGGTCAGCGTCACCAGCAGCAGCGGCGCCACCAGCAATGCGCTGCCGTTCTTCGTCATCGCCACACCGACCACCACGGGGACGAACGTCATATGCCTGCCGGCCGCCACCGGCGGTTCGGTCACGCTGTTCGGCACCAACTTCCTCACCGGCACGCACGTCGCGGTGGGCACCGTCGGTACCGTGGCGGTCGCCCCCACCCAGTCGGGCCAGGTCACCTTCACCGCGCCGGCCAACCCGGGCCAGGTCACTACGGTCTCGACCCAACCGGTGACCATCACCACCGCCGGCGGCACCAGCACCTCGGGCACCACCCAGATCGACTACTACCTCGCGCCGACCATCACCTCGGTGCTGCCCGCATCGGGTACTGCGGGGGA
>NZ_JBITFB010000100.1:0-5237 GCF_044455625.1 Kitasatospora sp. NPDC051164
ACGGCGCCGAACGGTCCGTCGCAGCAGCGGGTGATCCGGCAGGCCCTGGCCGGTGCCGGGCTGACGGCGGACCAGATCGACGCGGTCGAGGCGCATGGCACGGGCACCCGCCTTGGTGACCCGATCGAGGCACAGGCTCTGCTCGCGACGTACGGTCAGGAGCGTCGGGACGGCCGTGCGCTGCTGCTGGGGTCGGTGAAGTCGAACATCGGGCACACCCAGGCCGCGGCCGGTGTCGCCGGTGTGATCAAGATGGTCATGGCGATGCAGCACGGCGTCCTGCCGCGGACCCTGCACGTGGACGCGCCGACCCCGCACGTCGACTGGACGGCCGGCGCTGTCGAACTGCTGACGGAGAACCTGCCGTGGCCCGAGACCGGCGGCCTCCGCCGGGCCGGTGTATCGGCCTTCGGTGTGAGCGGGACGAATGCCCACACGATCCTGGAGCAGGCTCCGGCTGCGGAGGAGGCCCCGGAGGGTGACTCGGTGGCCCTGCCGGTGGTGCCGGTGGTGCTTTCGGCGCGGAGTCCGGAGGCGCTGGCGGCGCAGGCGGCGGGGCTGGTGGCGGTGGTCGAGGGCGAGGGTGCGCCGGGTGTGGCGGATCTGGGGTTCTCGCTGGCGACGGGCCGGGCGGCGTTCGAGTTCCGGGCCGGGTTCGCGGCCTCCGATCGTGCGGAGCTGCTGGCCGGGCTGGCCGCGGTGTCCGGTGGTCAGGCCTCGGTGGTGGAGGGGCGGACGGCGTTCCTGTTCACCGGTCAGGGCAGCCAGCGCGTCGGGATGGGGGAGGAGCTCTATGCCGCCTACCCGGTGTTCGCGGACGCGTTCGATGCGGTGTGTGCGCACCTGGACCAGTTCCTGGACCGTCCGCTGCGTGAGGCGATCGCCGACCCGGAGCTGATCCACGAGACGGGTTGGGCTCAGCCGGCGCTGTTCGCGCTGGAGGTGGCGCTGTTCCGGCTGGTGGAGTCGTGGGGTCTGACCCCGGACGTGCTGGCCGGGCATTCGATCGGTGAGCTGGCTGCCGCCCATGTCGCGGGTGTGTTCTCGCTGGCGGATGCCGCGAGGCTGGTGGCGGCTCGTGCCGGGTTGATGCAGGCGCTGCCGCGCGGCGGTGCGATGGTCGCGGTGCAGGCGAGCGAGGCCGAGGTGCTGCCGCTGCTCACCGAGGGTGTCGGGATCGCCGCGGTCAACGGGCCCACCTCCGTGGTGGTCTCGGGTGCCGAGGATGAGGTGCTCGTGCTGGTCGCGCGGTTGGAGGGTCGGAAGTCCAAGTGGCTGACGGTCAGTCATGCGTTCCATTCGCCGCTGATGGACGGCATGCTCGCGGACTTCCGTGCCGTTGCCGAGCAGGTCACCTACGAACTTCCGCGGATTCCGATTGTCTCCACTCTCACGGGCGCTCCTGTCTCCGCCGAGCTGACCGACGCCGGGTACTGGGTGCGCCACGTCCGTGAGGCCGTCCGTTTCGCGGACGCGGTCACCGCCCTGGAGGCGGATGGTGTCCGGACGTTCGTCGAGTTGGGTCCGGACGGTGTGCTGTCGGCGATGGGTCAGGAGTCTGCGGCCGAGGCCGCGTTCGTCCCGGTGCTCCGCGCCGGCCGCCCGGAGGCCCGCACGCTCACGGCAGCGCTCGTCCAGGCCCATGTCCGCGGTCTCGCGGTCGATTGGCCGGCCGTGTTCGCCGGTACCGGCGCGCGCCGGGTCGACCTGCCCACCTACCCCTTCCAACAGCAGCGGTACTGGCCGGAGCGGGTGGGTTGGGCTGTCGGCGATGTGGCCTCGGTCGGACTGGCGGCGGCCGGTCACCCGTTGCTGGGGGCGGCCGTCTCGCTGCCCGCGGTGGACGGATTCCTGTTCACGGGCCGGCTGTCGGTGCAGTCGCACCCGTGGCTGGCCGATCACGCGGTGATGGGCGCGGTGCTGCTGCCCGGCACGGCGTTCGTCGAGCTGGCGATCCGCGCCGGTGACCAGGTCGGCTGCGGGCTGCTGGAGGAGCTGACGCTGGAGGCGCCGCTGGTGCTGCCCGAGCAGGGCGGCGTCCATGTCCAGCTCGCCGTCGAGGAGGCCGACGGGTCGGGCCGCCGGGCTGTCGGCCTGTACTCCCGGCTGGAGGACACGGCCGGCGGGGAGGTCTGGACGCGGCACGCCACCGGCGTGCTGGCCCCCGGCGACGGTGACGATTTGCCGTCCTTCGACCTCACCGAGTGGCCTCCGCAGGGTGCGACCACGGTCGGCGTGGACGATCTCTACGACGTCTTCCAGGCGGCCGGGTTCGGGTACGGACCGGTGTTCCAGGGCCTGCGCGCCGCGTGGCGCCGTGGCGAGGACGTCTACGCGGAGGTGTGCCTGCCGGAGGGCGCCGAGGCCGACGCCGCACTCTTCGGACTGCACCCGGCCCTGCTCGATGCCGCGCTGCACGCGGTCGGCATCGGCAACCTGCTGGAGGAGAGCGGCGGCGGCCGCCTGCCCTTCGCATGGAACCGGGTGACGCTGCACGCCGCCGGGGCTTCGGCCGTCCGGGTGCGGATGTCGCCGGCGGGCCGCGACACGGTCTCTCTCGTGCTGGCCGACGAGTCCGGGCGCCCGGTGGCGTCCGTGGCCTCGCTGGCGATGCGTGAGGTGTCCGAGGAGCAGGTCCGGGCCGCCCGCGGTGGCTTCGTCGACTCGCTGTACCGGGTGGAGTGGACGGTGCTGCCGGTGTCGCAGGCGCCGGCGGGTCGGTGGGCCGTGCTGGGTGCGGGCGGGTTCGGTGCGGAGCGGTTCGCGGACCTGGCGGAGCTGGGTGCGGCGGTCGACGGCGGTTCGGGGGTTCCGGATGCGGTGTTCCTGGCGCTGGAGTCGGTCGAGGCGTCTGATGGTGTGGCTTCGGCTGTGCGCGCCGCGCTGCACGGGGTTTTGGGAACGGTGCGGGAGTGGCTGGCTGATGAGCGGTTCTCGGCGTCGCGTCTGGTCCTGGTGACCCGTGGGGCGGTCGGTGCCGAGGTCGAGGACCTGGTGCACGCGCCGGTGTGGGGCCTGGTGCGCTCGGCGCAGTCCGAGAACCCCGGCCGCCTGGTCCTGCTGGACCTCGACGGCGGCGACTTCTCCCGCGAGGCGCTCTCCGCCGCTCTGGCCGCCGGCGAGCCGGAGCTCGCGGTGCGCGCCGGCGCGATTCAGGTGCCGCGTCTGTCGAGGGCGGCGGCTGCGTCCTCGGAGGCGGTGTCGGTGTTCGGGTCGTCGGGCACGGTCCTGGTGACGGGTGCGTCGGGTCTGCTGGGCGGGCTGGTGGCCCGTCATCTGGTGGTCGGGCACGGGGTGCGGAGCCTGCTGCTGGTGTCGCGCCGTGGTGCGGAGGCGCCGGGTGCGGCGGAGCTGGTCGCCGAGCTGACGGACGTCGGCGCAACGGTGGCGGTCGCGGCGTGCGATGTGGCCGACCGGGAGGCGCTGGCCGCGCTGCTCGCCGACCACGAGCTCTCCGGTGTGGTCCACACGGCCGGTGTCCTGGACGACGGCATCGTCACCTCGCTCACTCCCGACCGCATCGACACCGTGCTGCGTCCGAAGGTCGACGCGGCCCTCCACCTCCACGAGCTGACGGCCGGCCACCCGCTGACCGCCTTCGTGCTGTTCTCCTCCGCCGCCGGCACCTTCGGCGGACTCGGGCAGGGCAACTACGCGGCCGCGAACGTCTTCCTGGACGCCCTTGCCGCCCAGCGCCGGGCCGCCGGGCTGCCCGCGACCTCCCTCGCCTGGGGTGCCTGGGCGGAAGGCGGAATGGTCGGTAGTCTCGCCGATGTCGACGTCCGCCGTATGAGCCGTGGCGGTGTGCAGGGCCTGCTCGCCGACGAGGGGCTGGCGCTCTTCGACGCGGCGATCGCCGCGGACGAGTCCGTTGTCGTTCCGATCCGGCTCGACCTGGCCGCGCTGCGCGCCGAGGCTGCCGCCGGCACCCTGCCGCCGCTGGTGCGCGGCCTGGTGCGCACCCCGCTCCGCCGCGTTGCCGAGAACGGCTCGGCGGGCCGCCCGGCCGGCTCGTCCCTGGCGCAGCGCGTCCTTGCCGCGCCGGCCGCCGAACGGACGGAACTCCTGCTGGACCTGGTCCGTGCCCGGGTCGCGTCCGTCCTCGGCTACGGGGACGCGGCCGCCGTGGACGCCAACCGGGCGTTCAAGGAGCTGGGCTTCGACTCGCTGACCGCCGTCGAGCTGCGCAACGAGCTCAACGGCGCGACCGGCCTGCGCCTGCCGGCGACGCTGGTCTTCGACCACCCGACGCCGGGTGCCCTGGCCGCTTTCCTGCTCGCCGAACTGGTCGGCGAGGCGCCGGGTGCCGCAGCGGCTGTCCGGACGGTGACGGTCGATGACGAGCCGATCGCGATCGTCGGCATGGCTTGCCGCTTCCCGGGTGGCGTCGAGTCCCCGGAGGATCTGTGGCGGCTGGTGTCGGAGGGCCGGGACGCGGTCTCCGGCTTCCCGACGGGCCGCGGCTGGGACCTCGAGAACCTCTACCACCCCGACCCCGATCACCAGGGCACCTCGTATGCCCGCGAGGGCGGCTTCCTGCACGACGCGGGCCTGTTCGACCCGGTGTTCTTCGGGATCTCGCCGCGCGAGGCGTTGGCGATGGACCCGCAGCAGCGGCTGCTGCTGGAGACCTCGTGGGAGGCCGTGGAGCGTGCGGGGATCGACCCGGCGACGCTGCGCGGCAGCCGCACCGGTGTGTTCGCCGGTGTGATGTACCACGACTACGCCAACAACCTGGGTGAGCTCCCCGACGGCGTGGAGGGTTACCTCGGCACCGGCAACTCGGGCAGCATCGCCTCGGGCCGGGTCGCCTACACCTTCGGCCTGGAGGGCCCGGCGGTCACGATCGACACGGCCTGCTCCTCTTCTCTGGTCGCGCTGCACTGGGCGATCCAGGCGCTGCGGAACGGCGAGTGCACGATGGCGCTCGCCGGCGGCGTAGCGATCATGTCCACCCCCGAGGTGTTCGTGGACTTCAGCCGCCAGCGGGCCCTCTCCGCGGACGGCCGGTGCAAGGCGTTCTCGGCGGAGGCGGACGGCACCGGTTGGGGCGAGGGCGTCGGCATGGTGCTGGTCGAGCGGCTGTCGGATGCCCGGCGGAACGGGCACCCGGTGCTCGCCGTGGTCCGCGGGTCGGCGATCAACCAGGACGGTGCGTCGAACGGCCTGACGGCGCCGAACGGTCCCTCCCAGCAGCGGGTGATCCGGCAGGCGTTGGCGAATGCGGGTCTGGCGTC
>NZ_JBITFB010000101.1:0-5123 GCF_044455625.1 Kitasatospora sp. NPDC051164
TCCGCGGAGACCACCACGGTGTGGGACACCCCGGGGGTGTTGTCCACGAAATTGGTGATCAGCCAGTTCAGGTTCTGTGCGGCCTGGCTCATCTGAGTCAACTCAACGCTCCTGGTGGTTCGAGCCGCCGAAGAGATCGGTGCTGCGGTTCTGTCCGTTGCCGGACTGGTCTACCTGATCGGGGTCGATCCGGAAGCTTCCGGTGTTGCCGGCGCTGCGGCCCTGCTCCACACCGCGGCGCAGGTTGGTGAGGCGGCCACGGACCTCCTCGGGGCTGCGGGAGACCTGCGGCCCGTCCTGCGGGGTGGGCTTGGCGTTGCCGGGCACCAGGTTCTGCTTGGGCACGCGCCGCGGCAGACCGGACTGGGTGGTCCCGGCGGAGGAGGGCTCGCGCAGCTGCTCGGCCCGCTGCCAGTCGCCGTCGTTCGGCGACTGCCAGGCGGCGGTCGGGCCGGTCGGGCCGTAACCGCCGAGCGAGGACACGTCGTGGCCGCGCGACTCGAGGGGCATCGAGGTGTCCTTGGCGCCCGCGAACCAGTTCGGGCTGTCGCCCGACGGGACGGCGCCGGCCGGCGCGCTGCCGGGGCCACCGCCCGCCAGCTGCTCGCCGGGGCGGCGCTGCGGCAGGCCGGACGCCAGGGTGGTGGGCGCCTGGTCGGCGGCGGGCAGCGCGGGCGGCTCCGGGGCGTACGGGTGACCGGCCGGGGCCTCCTGCGCCTGGCGGCCGTACTGGTCGGCGTAGCCGCCCTGGTCGTAGCCGTACTGCTCGTCGGCGTACTGGTCCTCGGCGTAGCCCTGCTGGTCGTAGCCCTGCTGCGGGTACTGGTCGTAGCCGTCCTGGGCGTACCCGTCCTGCTGGTAGCCCTGCTGCTCGTAGCCGTACTGGTCGTCGGCGTAGGCGCCGCCCTGCTGGTAACCCTGCGGGGCGTACTGGTCGTAGCCCTGCTGGTAGTCCTCCTCGACCTCGGCGTCCAGCACCGGGCCGTCCGGGGCGCCGCCCTCCAGGGCCGCGCGGCGGACCTGGTCGAGGCGCTGCGAGCGCTGGACGGCCTCCAGGGCCGGGCTGAACCCGCTGGAGCCGGCGTTGCCGACACCGGTGAGGTGGTCGTCGAAGCCGAGCTCGGCGGCGCTGCGGGCGCGGGCGTCGGGCGCCCACTGGTCGGTCGGCTCCTGGTCGGCGAAGATCCGGGAGACGGTGAACTGCTCCTCGGGCTCCGGCGCGGCACCGCCCTGGGTGACGAACGGCGGGAGCATGACCAGCGAGGTCGTGCCGGCCGACTCGCCGGACGGACGGAGCTGGACGCGGATGTCGTGTCGCTGGGAGAGCCGGCCGACCACGAAGAGGCCCATGCGGCGGGAGATGGTGGCGTCGACCGTGGGCGGCTCGGCCAGCTTCTCGTTGATCTCGGCGAAGTCCTCGGCGGTGAGGCCGATGCCCTTGTCGTGGATCTCGACCAGCACGCGGCCGTCCGGCAGGCGGGTCGCGTTGACCAGCACCCGGGTCTGCGGGCTGGAGAACGAGGTGGCGTTCTCCAGCAGCTCGGCGAGCAGGTGGACGAGGTCGGTCACGGCGGCGCCGACGACCTCGACCTCCGGGATGCCGGAGAGCTCGACGCGCTCGTACTGCTCCACCTCGGACGCGGCGGCGCGGAGCACGTCGACCAGCGGGACCGGGGTGTTCCAGCGGCGGCCGGCCTCCTCGCCCGCGAGGACGAGCAGGTTCTCACCGTTGCGGCGCATACGGGTCGCGAGGTGGTCCAGCTTGAAGAGGTTCTCCAGCTGGTCCGGGTCGGCCTCGTTGTTCTCCAGGTCGGTGATCAGCGCCAGCTGGCGCTGGATGAGGCCCTGGCTGCGGCGCGACAGGTTGGTGAAGATCGCGTTGACGTTCCCTCGCAGCAGGGCCTGCTCGGCGGCGAGCGCCACGGCCTGCTGGTGGACCTGGTCGAATGCCCGGGCGACTTCGCCGATCTCGTCCTTGCCGTGCAGCGGGATCGGCGTCACCGAGGTGTCGACCCGGTCGGGGTCGGTCTTGGAGAGCTTCTCGACCAGGTCGGGCAGACGGTGGTCGGCGATCTCCAGGGCGGCGCTGCGCAGGGTGCGCATGCCGAGGATCATCGAGCGGGCGACGTAACCGGTGAGCAGGCCGGCCAGGATCAGCGAGGCGACGACGATGACCGTGTTGAGGATGGCGTCGTAGAGCGCGTTGTCCTTCAGGTTGCGGGAATCGGTGAGGACGTCGTCCAGCAGCGCGACTTCGGTGTTCCGCAGGGCCTGGATGTGGATGTTGGCGGCCTGGTTCCAGTTGTCCGGGGTCAGGCCGGAGGCCTTCGCCTCGGCGAACGCGGCGTCGGCGGTGGCCTTGCCCTTCAGCTGGCCCTCGGCGGCGGCCTGGCTGTACGCGGCGGCCAGGGCCAGCAGGCCCTGCATGGTGGGCGCGTGGCCGTTCGGCATCTTGTTCGCCGAGCCGCTCTGGGCGCTGGCCAGGGCGACCTGCGCGTCCGAGTACTTCTTGGCGTCCTCGGGGGCGCTACCGGTGTCGAACTCGTTGAGGGAGACCTGCTCCAGCTTTTCCGCGACCACGATCTGCTGGGTCGCGTCGGCGTTCTCGTACCGGGTGGTGCCGTTCTGCGCGATGCCGACGAGCAGGCTCAGCATCAGCGAGCGCTGGGTCGAGGCGGAGGCCTTGGCCAGGGACATCGCGTAGATCGCGCGGCCCTTGCTGGTGGCGTTGGAGGAGCCCAGGCCGACCGAGTTGTCGTAGGCCAGCAGCGGGGCGAACATCACCGAGTAGGCGCTCGCGGTCGCGCTGAGGAACAGCTCGGGGCTGTACGCGTTGGCCCGCAGGTGTGGCAGGTCCTGGATCAGGAACGCGAAGGCCTCGTGGCGGCGGGGCAGCTCACCGGACTTGTCGGTGGCCTCGTACGCGGCGTTGTAGGCCTTCAGCGCGGCGTCGGTGTCGGCGCGGCGCTTGGTGACCTCGTTGTTCGGGTCCTGCTTGGTGAGCAGGGGTATGAGCGTCTTGTCGCGCTCGTTCTCCAGCGCTTCGGCGAGCTCGGTCGCGGCCTTGGCCAGCTCGGCGGTCTTCTCGGCGCGGGAGGCCTTGATGTAGCCGTCGACCGAGGTGTTCACTCGCAGACCACCGAAGACGAGACTGATGATCACGGGGATCAGCAGGATCGCGATCAGACGGGTCGGCACACGCCAGTTCCGCGGGCGGAGGAACTCGTACCGGCCCGTGCCGCCTTCGCCGCCCTGCGCGCCGCCGCTGCGGGGCGCCGAGGCGAGGCTGGGGGGCGTCGAAGCCGGTGCGGCCGGGGGGCGTTCCTCGGTGGGAGTGAACGCGGAGAATCCGGCCGGGCTCCCGGGGGTACCGTTCGGCTCGCTCTGGCGGGGCTCGGAGCGCCGCTGCGGGGCGGGTTGCTGCTTACGCCTCACTCGACAACTACCTCTCGGCCGACAGTCGGCCATGGATCAATCCAGCGCTACCCCCGGGCCCTGACCCGTCGCCGGACGGGCCGACACGAAAGAATCAGGGGTAGCTGGAATTTCAGCACGTGCAGGGATGGGGGACAAACAGCCGCCGTCTGGCACCCGCGTCGGCGCAATCCGGACATTCACCGACATGACGGAGCAAAACCGTGGTCATCTGGCGCTGAGTGACGCTGAATCGCCACGCTGCGTCATTGTTGATCACAAAATGCCTACCGAACTGTTATCGGCTGCTTATACACGGGTCTTGCGCGGGGCCCCGGAAGGACACCGGCCCGTAAGCGGCGCGGCCCCGTCGGCCCGTTGCAACGACGGGCCGACGGGGCTGACTGGTTCCGGTTGCCCGCGCGCTCGCCGCCGGGCCGTCCGGGTCCGGTGCGCGGCGCGTCCCGCTCAGCGGAGGCGGGCGAGCAGGGCGTGTTCGACGAGGGTGATGAGGGCACTCTTGGCGCTGTCGCGGCGGCGGGCGTCGAGCGTGACCACAGGGGTGTCGGGGCCCAGCTGGAGGGCTTCGCGGACCTCGTCGGCCGTGTGGGGCTGGTGTCCGTCGAAGCCGTTGAGGGCGACGACGAACGGCAGGCCGCTGTTCTCGAAGTAGTCGAGGGCGGGGAAGCAGTCGGCGAGGCGTCGGGTGTCGACGAGGACGACGGCGCCGATGGCGCCGCGGACGAGGTCGTCCCACATGAACCAGAAGCGGTCCTGTCCGGGGGTGCCGAACAGGTAGAGGATGAGGTCCTCGTCGAGGGTGATGCGGCCGAAGTCCATGGCGACGGTGGTGGTCGTCTTGCCGGAGACGTGGCTGAGGTCGTCGATGCCGGCGGAGGCCGAGGTCATGACGGCTTCGGTGCGCAGGGGGTTGATCTCGGAGACGGCGCCGACGAGCGTGGTCTTGCCGACACCGAAGCCGCCCGCCACGACGATCTTGGCCGACGTCGTGGCACGGGCGGGTCCGTTAGAGCTTGCGAAGTCCACTGAGGACCCTTTCGAGCAGCGTGACATCGGGCGTTCCGCCCGACTCGCCCGCGGCGGCGGGCTGGTGGATGGCGACGAGACCGGCCTCCGCGAGGTCGGCGACGAGAATGCGAGCGACACCGAGCGGGACACCGGCCAGTGCGGAGATCTCCGCGATGGACTTGACCTCACGGCAGAGGTTGACGATCCGGGCGTGCTCGGGCAGCAGCCCGCCGGTCCGCTCGGCGGAACCGGTGGTGGAGATCAGGGCCTCGATGGCGAGCTGGTAGCGGGGACGGGTCCGGCCGCCGGTCATCGCGTACGGACGGACCAGCGGCTGCTGCTCGTAGCCGTCGGACTGCTGCCCGCCGTAGCCGCTGCCGTACCCGCTGCCGTACGAGCCGGCGGGTGTCGAGGGCGGGGTCATGGGTCCTCCTTGTGCTGCAGCCTTGAGCAGCCGGTTCCAGCTGGGGCGTGCCAGCTGAGGCGGGATCAGCTGCCTGAGGGTAGCTGAGAGTGAGACGCCGGGTCCGGTCGGGTCGGACCCGGCGGGGAGGTGGGACGGGTGGGTGGATCCGCACGGTTCCGGTCAGTGCAGGAGACTGCCCTGGAGTTCCGCGCGAAGTGCGGGGGTGAGGACGGCGCCGGCGCGGTCGACGAGCAGGGCCATCTCGTAGCCGACG
>NZ_JBITFB010000102.1:0-1867 GCF_044455625.1 Kitasatospora sp. NPDC051164
CTGTGGGCACCAGTCAGGATGTAGGTGCAAAACGGCGCAAGGATCAGGTCACCGCCCCCCGCGGCGTTGGCTTCGTCGACGGCATTGACCAATGCCGTCTCGCTGCACGGCACGGCCACCGCTTGCGCCGGACCCACGGCATCTGCGTGTGCTGCCGCAGCGGTGAGCAAGAGCCCGCCGACCGCGCCGGACCCGGCCAGTAATCGAAGTATGTTGATGGCTCGCACAACGCCTCCTTGGACGTATGAGCCACCCTCATCAGCCGATGCACCGCGAGAGCGCGTCGGTCGACGGCTTCCTCCGGTGGGCGCCCTCGCGAACCCGCGCCAGTATGCGCAGGCAGATGCCAGCTGCCGTCCCCAGCGGAGGGATGGGCAGCCCACCTGGTCAGATATCACAAGTAAGCCATCTGGGTTGCGTACCAACAAGAGCTTTGACGGCACGCCACCCATTCGGCGGAGCGCGCGCGAAGTCTCATTAGCCGGGCCGCGTGACCCCCTGCCGGCCACGGCGGCGTCCGGGGGCGGCGGTACGTTGCCCGGACCCCGAGAAGGCACAGGAGGCCGGCACCCGTAGGTCGCGGCGTTCCGGCATCTCAGACAGGGACAGCCACGACACGATCGTCCAGGTGGCCCACCAGGCGATGTCACTCAACCGGCCGACGGTGGAGTGTCGGCCGGCGAGCAGGCGCTGTCGCACGCATGCCGCCAGGGCGGCCACGCCGCCTCGGAGGGCGACCACATCCTTACCGAGCGGCGCCATCGGGGGATGGCAGCACTCGCGGTAGGCGCGAGCGGTTCATGAAAGCTGGGCCGTTCGGGTGACTGACCGTCAACGTTATTGCTTCATATCCATCCTGTCGGCGTAATGGTGATGTCTGAACCGGCGGGCCGCCCATCCCGTGCCGGGGAGCTCAGCTGGCGGCCGGTCCCTTGTTCCAGCCCCCTCTCGAACGTCCGGGGCTGATTCACTCCAGCCGTCCTGGCGCCAGCTCACCGGTACTCGCCGCAGCTCCCGGCCCAGATGTGTCGGTATGCACAGCCCTACGCCTCTCGGTCCGCCCTACGGCCGTTGACCGGCCGTGCCGCACGGCCTCTCACAGGGGTGGCTGGACAGCTGACAGGACCGGGGCCGGGCGGCGCGGTTGAAGGCCCGCCCGGCCGCCTTCACCGTTCTCACACAGGAGACGAATCGTGAACGCAACTGTGCACGCGGCGCCGTTGGCGCCGAACCTCACGCTGCCCTGGCCGCTGCCGCCCGTGCTGTTCGTGGACAACCCCAACGCGGGGCCCGCGGCCGGCGGCAACATCGTCACCCTCACCGGTCTGGGCCTCAACGCCGCCACCCAGGTCCACTTCGGATCGGCTCCGGCCACCATCGTGGCCGGTGACGTCCTCGGCTTCAGTCTCGTCGTCGTGGCCCCGCCCGGAAGCGGCACGGTGGCGGTGACCGTCACCACCCCGAACGGCACCAGCAACCCCGTGGCCTACACCTACCTGGTGGTTTCGCCGTCGCCCGCGCCCAACCCCACCGCCATCACGCCCGCCTCCGGTCCGGTCGCCGGCGGTACCCCGTTCATCATCACCGGTACCGGGCTCGCCGGGGCGAGCGTGACCTTCGGCGGTGCCGTGGCCACTGTGCTGGCCAGCGCCTCGAACGTGATCGCGGGCCTGACCCCGGCGCACGCCGCGGGCAACGTCCCCGTCGTGGTGACCACCCCCGGTGGATCGGCGAGTGTTCCGGGCGGCTTCACCTACCTCGCGCCCGCGCCGCCGGTCGTGACCGTGGCCATCACTCCGGTGGTCAGTATCCCGGCGGGCGGTGGCGTGTTCACCATCGTCGGCACCGACCTCACGGGTGCGACCGT
>NZ_JBITFB010000102.1:1965-5074 GCF_044455625.1 Kitasatospora sp. NPDC051164
AACGGCGACGATCACCTCCAACACCGGCACCCTCATCACCGGCATCATCCCCGCCGGCACCGCGGGCACCACCGTGCCCGTCACCGTCACCACCCCCGGTGGCACGGTGTCTGCCGGAACCATGACCTACCTGGGCGTGCCGGTCGTGACCGTGGCCATCACTCCGGTGGTCAGTATCCCGGCGGGCGGTGGCGTGTTCACCATCGTCGGCACCGACCTCACGGGTGCGACCGTGACCTTCGGGACAACAACGGCGACGATCACCTCCAACACCGGCACCCTCATCACCGGCATCATCCCCGCCGGCACCGCGGGCACCACCGTGCCCGTCACCGTCACCACCCCGGGCGGCACGGTGTCTGCCGGAACCATGACCTACCTGGGCGCGCCGGTCGTGACCGTGGCCATCACTCCGGTGGTCAGTATCCCGGCGGGCGGTGGCGTGTTCACCATCGTCGGCACCGGCCTCACGGGTGCGACCGTGACCTTCGGGACCACGACGGCGACGATCACCACCAACACCGACACCCTCATCACCGGCATCATCCCCGCCGGTACCCCGAGTACGACCGTCACCGTCACCGTCACCACCCCGGGTGGAACGGCGTCCGCCGGAACCATGACCTACACCGCCTGATCAACCCGGCGGAGCTGCCGGCCTTCGGACCACACTCCGAAGGCCGGCTACCCGTCTTACGAGCTGGTGCGTGCGGGAGATCGTGCCGCAGGTGGATAAGCGTCGCGACCACCCGGTCAGTGAACACCAGCCGGTGCTTGGCGCCCGCGCCGGCGGCCCGGCGCCGCACACCGCCGCGAACCGTGCCGCCTGCCTTCGACCACCGCCTGCCAGGGAGCCGCGAGTTCGACGATCAGATCGGTCAGGTGCCGACGCGAGACGCCGGTCAGCACCCGATGGCCGAGGACGGCACGGTACCGGGCCGTCCCCGGCGGCTTGGCGCAGGTCGTAGTCGTCCAGCTCGCGGGTGAAGTTCTACAAACGCTGCCATTTGAAGTGAACGAAGCCACCCGCTACACCGCCGGCTACACCAGCGGCTGGAGGAAGTTCCGGGTCACCACCACCGTGGAGGCTGTCGTCGTCGGCATCATTCCCGGGGCCTCCCCAGCCCGGCAGGCCGCTGTCCTCACCCAACCCGACGCCCACGGGCGACTCCGGCCGGTCGGCGCCAGCCTCCCTCTGGGCAAGGCGCAGCGCTCCGAGTTCGCCCCGCTCCTGCATCCGGCAGCGACCTGATCGAGCTGCTCGGGACCGTGGGCGGCCTGTCGGGAAGCCCGCCGGCCGCCTTCCTGCCGGTGATGCCCGAGGTTGTCGTCGAGATCGAGACAGACGAGCGGGCCGAATTCGCGCGGTACCGGCACCGGCCAAAGGTCAGGCGCGTCCGGGCTGATCTTGCTCCAAAGGACATTCAACCGCTCGAACACCTGTGACAGCCCGCCTCGGCTGAAGGACGGCGTGCAGCAGCCACCGCCGGAGCCTCTAAGCGAACGAAGACAATGGCCGGTCAGAGGAACCTGCCGGCCTTCCCTTGGCGGTGTGCTCACTGTCGACGAACCGGTCTACCCGGCATCGATTTTGGGCTTCGCGGCCTACCGCGCAGCGCCGTGTGAGATGTTCGGGCTCAGGTATGGGGCGGAGTCGGTGACCGTAGCGGGGGTGTCATGGCAGGGCGGGTGGTCGCGGGCCGGTACGAGCTGGTCCGGTTCGTCGGCCGGGGCGGCATGGGCGAGGTGTGGGAAGCCCGCGACCGGGTCATCGAGCGCCGGGTCGCGGTCAAACTGCTCCCTCACACGACGGATGACGCGTCCGGTGCGGAGCTGTTCACTCGCGAGGCCCGCACCGCGGGGGCGCTGAACCACTCCGGCGTGGTGACGGTGTTCGACCTTGGGCAGGACGAGGCGGACGGCTCTCTGTTCCTGGTCATGGAGTTGCTGCAGGGCCGGAACCTGGCCTGCGTCCTGCGCGAGGACGGCCCGCCACGCATCGACGACGCACTCGGCTGGACAGTGCAGGCCGCGGCCGCGCTGGCTCGTGCCCACGACGCGGGCGTCATTCACCGGGACCTGAAGCCCGCGAACCTGATGCTCACCACCGACGGGCAGATCAAGATCCTCGACTTCGGGATCGCCCGGTTCATGGAAGCCACCGCCAAGACGAGCACGGTCATGGGCACCCTGGCGTACATGCCGCCGGAACGGTTCGACGGACATCCCGGAGACGCCCGCTCGGACCTGTACTCCTTCGGCTGTGTCCTCACGGAACTCCTCACCGGCGCCCCACCGTTCGACGCCACCGGCCCGCTCGGCTTCATGAAGGCCCACCTGCAGAACTCCCCGGCCCCGCCCAGCCGGATCCGCTCCATTGGACCCAATTACCCGGCGCCCGGTCGGCGATCCCCTCATCGACCGGCCCACCGCCGACGAACCGCCAGCGCCCCTACGGACACGACGGTCCCTGCGTGACGTACTCCGCTCATGGGCCTCACCCGCCGGACCACGCGGAGGGATAGGAAAATACATGGTGACGGCGTTCTCGCCGGATGGCTCCCTGCTGGCGACCGGCGAACCTGGCGGCGTTGTGCGGCTGTGGGACCCGATCACCCGGCACCCGGTCGGCGATCCCATGGTCGGCAGCGCCTCCAACATCTTTGCGGTGGCGTTCTCGCCGGACGGATCACTACTGGCATCCGGCGGATCCGACGGTGTTGTCCGGCTGTGGGACCCGGCCACCCGCCACCATCTTGGAGAGTTGCCCGGCGACAGCAGTGCGATGGCGTTTTCTCCAGAAGGGTCTCTCCTGGCCGTCGGCAACGACGACGGCAGCGTGCTGCTGTACTCACGGCTCGCCCAGCTCGGACGTACGTGACCCCTGGTGGATCGCCAGCCTGTGGCGATCCATTCGCACAACGTGGGGACGATGGCTGACCCCAGCCCTGCCAGGCCGGAGAATACGACGTACTCCAAATACGTTCCCGTTACCAGCTATCCGAGCCGACCTCAGCTTGTTGTTTTACCTCTGGTGATCATTTCCAGGGTGTTCGATCTGGTCACCCACATGGGGATCTTCGGGACATGGCGACGACCTCCGTTTCAC
>NZ_JBITFB010000103.1:0-4889 GCF_044455625.1 Kitasatospora sp. NPDC051164
ACCAGCAGCAGGCTCCGCACCCCGTGCCCGACCACCAGATGACGGGCCACCAGCCCGCCCAGCAGACCCGACGCACCCGTCACCAGGACCGTGCCGGACGGGCCGAACACCGGCACGGCCTCCTCCGGGGACGCCTGCGCCCGGGCCAGGCGCGGCACCTGGACCGCACCACCGCGTACGGCGAGTTCCGGCTCGCCGGCCGCCAGAGCGGCGGAAAGCGCCTCGCGGGAGAAGTCTCCGCCGTCGAGGTCCAGCAGGACGAGGCGATCGGGGTTCTCCCCCTGGGCCGAGCGCACCAGGCCCCAGACCGGCGCGTGCACCAGGTCCTCGACCTCGGCACCGACCGCCCCACGGGTCACCAGGACCAGACGCGACGCCGAGAACCGCTCGTCCGCCAGCCACTCCTGCACCGTCCCCAAAACCCCGTGCAGCGCGGCGCGCACAGCCGAAGCCACGTCATCAGACGCCTCGACCGACTCCAGCGCCAGGAACACCGCATCCGGGGCGGCCGTGCCGGCGTCGACCGCCGCACCCAGCTCCGCCAGGTCCGCGAACCGCTCCGCACCGAACCCGCCCGCACCCAGCACGGCCCACCGACCCGCCGGCGCCTGCGACACCGGCAGCACCGTCCACTCCACCCGATACAGCGAGTCGACGAAGCCACCGCGCGCACTGCGCACCTGCTCCTCGGACACCTCACGGGAGACCAGGGACTCCACCACGGCCACCGGGCGCCCGGTCTCGTCCGCCAGCAGCAGCGAGGCCGTGTCCTGCCCGGCCTCGGTGAGACGCAGGCGCAGGGCGGTCGCACCGGCGGCGTAGAGGGTGACCCCGTTCCAGGAGAACGGGATCCGGGCCCGGCGGGGGCCCTCCCCGGTCGAGCCGTCGGCGATGTCCAGGCCGAGGGCGTGCAGCGCGGCGTCGAGCAGCGCCGGGTGCAGTCCGTACTGCTCGGCGTCCTCGTGGGCGCTCTCCGGCAGTCGGATCTCGGCGTACGTCTCGCCGTCGTGCCGCCAGGCGGCGCGCAGGCCCTGGAACACCGGCCCGTATCCGAACCCGGCCGCGGCCAGCCGCTCGTACAGGTCGTCGACGGGAACCGGCACCGCACCGGTCGGCGGCCACTCGACCAGCTCGAACGACGGGACGGCGGCCATGCTGTCGGGTGCGAGCACACCGGTGGCGTGCCGCGTCCACGGCTCGCCCTCCGCAGCGTCCTCCGGGCGCGAGTGGACGCTGAGCGTCCGCCGGCCCGCCTCGTCCACGCCCGCGAGCGCCAACCGCAGCTGGACGCCGCCGCGCTCGGGCAGCACCAGCGGCGCCTCCAGCGTCAGCTCCTCCAGCAGCCCGCAGCCGACCTGGTCACCGGCCCGGATCGCCAGCTCGACGAACGCCGTGCCGGGCAGCAGCACCGCGCCCATCACCGCGTGATCAGCCAGCCACGGGTGCGACTGCACCGACAGCCGGCCCGTGAACACCACACCGTCCGAATCCGGCAGCTCCACACTCGCACCGAGCAGCGGGTGCCCCGCCGCACCGAGCCCGATCGACGCGACATCGCCGACGGCCAGGACGGGTGTCCGCGGCCAGTACCGCTGCCGCTGGAAGGGGTAGGTGGGCAGGTCGACCCGGCGCGCGCCGGTACCGGCGAACACGGCCTGCCAGTCGACCGCGAGACCGCGGACGTGCGCCTGGGCCAGGGCCGCCGTGAGCGTGCGGGCCTCCGGGCGGCCGGCGCGGAGCACCGGGACGAACACGGCCTCGGCCACGGACTCCTGACCCATCGCCGACAGCACACCGTCCGGACCCAACTCGACGAACGTCCGGACACCATCCGCCTCCAGGGCGGTGACCGCGTCCGCGAAACGGACGGCCTCACGGACGTGGCGCACCCAGTACCCGGCGTCGGTCAGCTCGGTGGAGACGGGAGCGCCAGTGAGGGTGGAGACAATCGGGATCCGCGGGGACTCGTAGCTGACCTGCTCGGCAATGGCACGGAAGTCCGCGAGCATGCCGTCCATCAGCGGCGAATGGAAGGCGTGACTGACCGTCAGCCGCTTGGACTTCCGTCCCTCCAACCGCGCGACCAGCACGAGCACCTCATCCTCGGCACCCGAGAGCACGACGGACGTGGGCCCGTTGACCGCGGCGATCCCGACACCCTCGGTGAGCAGCGGCAGCACCTCGGCCTCGGACGCCTGCACCGCGACCATCGCACCACCGCCCGGCAGCGCCTGCATCAACCGGCCACGCGCCGCGACCAGCTTCGCCGCATCCGCCAGCGAGAACACACCCGCGACATGGGCGGCGGCCAGCTCACCGATCGAATGCCCGGCCAGCACGTCCGGGGTCAGACCCCACGACTCCACCAGCCGGAAGAGCGCCACCTCCAGCGCGAACAGCGCCGGCTGAGCCCAGCCCGTCTCATGGATCAGCTCCGGATCAGCCAGCGCCTCACGCAGCGGACGGTCCAGCAGCGGGTCCAGTTCGGCGCAGACTCCGTCGAAGGCATCCCGGAACACCGGGTAGGCCGCATACAGCTCCTCCCCCATACCGGCCCGCTGACTGCCCTGACCGGTGAACAGGAACGCCGTCCGCCCCTCCACCACCGAACCACCGGACACCGAGGCCAGCCCGGCCAGCCCGGCCAGCAGCTCCGCACGATCGGAGGCCGCGAACCCGGCCCGGTACTCGAACGCCGCCCGGCCCGTCGCCAGCGAGAACCCCAGATCCGCCACACCCGGCGCACCCTCGCCCTCGACCAGCGTCACCAGCCCCGCCGCCTGCGCCGCCAGCGCCTCCGGGCTCCGCGCCGAAAGCACCACCGGCACCACCGGCGACAGCGGCGACACAGCCGCGGTCGAGGGCACCTCGTCCGCCGGCGGAGCCTGCTCCAGCACGGCATGCGCATTGGTGCCGCTGAAGCCGAACGAGGAGATGCCCGCGCGGCGCGGCTCACCGGTCTGCGGCCAGTCGACGTTCTCGGTCGCCAGCGCGACGGCGCCGGCCGTCCAGTCGACGTGCGGGGACGGCTCGTCCACGTGCAGGGTCCGCGGCAGGACGCCGTGCTGCATCGCGAGCACCATCTTGATCACACCGGCGACACCGGCCGCAGCCTGCGTGTGCCCGATGTTCGACTTCACCGACCCCAGCAGCAGCGCACGGCCGTCCCGACGCTCCTGACCGTACGTCGCGAGCAGAGCCTGCGCCTCGATCGGGTCACCAAGGCGGGTGCCCGTGCCATGCGCCTCCACCGCGTCGATCTGGTCCGCCGCCAGACCGGCACTCTCCAGGGCCTGCCGGATCACCCGCTGCTGCGACGGACCGTTCGGCGCCGTCAGCCCGTTCGACGCACCATCCTGGTTCACCGCAGAGCCACGGACCACCGCAAGCACCGGGTGCCCGTTGCGCCGGGCATCCGACAGCCGTTCGACGAGCAGCATGCCGGCACCCTCACCCCACGCCGTGCCGTCGGCGGCCGCGGAGAACGCCTTGCACCGGCCGTCGGCGGCGAGACCGCGCTGGCGGCTGAAGTCGAGGAAGGTGTCGGGGGTGGCCATCACGGTGACGCCGCCGGCGAGGGCGAGCGTGCACTCACCGTTGCGCAGCGCCTGAACGGCCAGGTGGAGGGCGACCAGCGAGGAGGAGCACGCGGTGTCGACGGTGACCGCCGGCCCCTCCAGGCCGAAGGTGTAGGAGAGGCGGCCGGAGACGACGCTCGCGGCCGTGCCGACGCCGAGGTGGCCCTCGAGTTCCTCCGGCGAGCTCATCAGCAGGGCGAGGTAGTCCTGGCCGTTGGTACCGGCGAAGACGCCGGTGCGGCTGCCGCGCACGGTGGCCGGGTCGATGCCCGCACGCTCGAACGCCTCCCAGGACGTCTCCAGCAGCAGCCGCTGCTGCGGGTCCATGGCGAGCGCCTCGCGCGGAGAGATACCGAAGAACGCGGCGTCGAACTCGGCCGCGTCGTGCAGGAAGCCGCCCTCGCGGGTGTAGATCGTGCCGACCCGCTCGGGGTCCGGGTCGTAGAGGGTGTCGGTGTTCCAGCCGCGGTCGGTCGGGAGCCCGGACATTGCGTCGCCGCCGCCGACGAGCAGCTGCCAGAGCTGCTCGGGCGAGGCGACGCCGCCGGGGAAGCGGCAGCTCATGCCGATGATCGCGATCGGCTCGTCCTCGGCGGCCGTACGGGCGGTGCCCTCGGCGACGGCGGCGGGCTGGCGGCCCACGAGTTCGGTGCGGAGGTGGTCCGCGAGCGCAGCGGCGGACGGGTAGTCGAAGACGAGGGTGGTGGGCAGGCGCAGCCCGGTGGCGGCGGCCAGGCGGTTGCGGAGTTCGACGGCGGTCAGCGAGTCGAAGCCCAGCTCCCTGAACGCCCGGCCGGCCTCGACCTGGTCCGTGCCGGAGTGGGCGAGCACGGCCGCGACGGTGGTGCGGACGAGGTCGAGCATGACGCGCTGCTGCTCGGCGGCCGGGAGGCCGGCGAGGCGGTCGGCCTGCGAAGAGCTGACGGCTGCAGCGCCGGAGGCTACGGTGGCCGCGGCCGCGACCTGGCGGGCCTCGGGGATCTCGTCGAAGAGCGTGGTGGGTCGGACGGCGGTCAGGCCGGGCAGGAAGCGGTCCCAGGCGATGTCCACGACGGTGAGGGCACCGTCGCCGTGCTCGACGGCCTGCCGGAGGGCGGCCATCGCCAGGGGCGGGGCCATCGGCGGGACGCCGTCGCGGTGCAGGCGCTGCTCGACGGTGCCGTCGGCGGCCATGCCGCCCTGTGCCCACGGGCCCCAGGCGATCGAGGTGGCGGGCAGACCGTCGGCCCGGCGCTGCTCCGCGAGCGCGTCCAGATAGGCATTCGCAGCCGCGTAGTTGCCCTGCCCGGCACTGCCCACCGAACCCGCCAT
>NZ_JBITFB010000104.1:0-4815 GCF_044455625.1 Kitasatospora sp. NPDC051164
ATCCGATCGGCTCCTCCATGACAGCCATACCCAGAGCCCCTGGGCCGACCGATCTTACGAGTGACCAGTGCGAACCCACCCTTGAAAGGTAGGACCTTCATGCCCATCACCATGCGTGCCGTCTCCCAGGACACCGCCGGGGCGCCCGACGTCCTCAAGGTCGTCGAGACGCGGCGCCCGGAGCCCGTACGGGGCGAGGTCCTGGTCCGGGTGTACGCGGCCGGGGTCAATCCGGCCGACTGGAAGACCCGCGCCCGCGGCGAGTTCGCCACCGGCGCCACACCGCCGTTCGTCCTCGGGTTCGACGTCTCCGGTGTGGTCGAGGCCGTCGGCGCCGGCGTGACGGTCTTCCGGCCCGGCGACGAGGTGTACGGGATGCCGCGCTTCCCGTACCCGGCCGGCGCCTACGCCGAGTACGTCACCGCACCCGCCCGGCACTTCGCGCCCCGCCCCCGGAGCCTGACCCACCTCGAGTCGGGCGCCCTTCCGCTGGCCGGGCTGACCGCCTGGCAGGCCCTGGTGGACACCGCCGACGTGCGGCCCGGACAGCGCGTGCTGGTCCACGCCGCGGCCGGCGGGGTCGGCCACCTGGCCGTCCAGATCGCCAAGGCCCGCGGCGCCCACGTGACCGGCACCGCGAGCGCCGCCAAGCACGGGCTGCTGCGCGAGCTCGGCGCGGACGAGGTCGTCGACTACCGCACCGAGGACTTCGCCGAGGCAGTCCGCGACATGGACGTCGTGCTGGACACCATCGGCGGCGCCAACCTGCCGCGCTCCCTGCGCACCCTGCGCCCGGGCGGCACCCTCGTCTCGATCATCCCGCCGGACGAGACCTTCCCCCACGCCGAGGCCGAGGCGGCCGACGTCCGGGCGGCGTTCATGCTCGTCGAGCCCGACCACCAGGGCCTGCGCGAGCTGACCCGCCTGGTCGAGGACGGCCGCCTGCGGGTGATCGCCGACGCGGTGTTCCCGCTGGAGGAGGCCGCCGAGGCCCACCGCCTGGGCGAGCAGGGGCGCACCACGGGGAAGATCGTCCTGTCGGTCGCGGGGTGAGGCGGTCTGGTTGATCCTGCGATCCTGTGACAGGCCGAGGTGATTGCGCGGACTCGGCGTCGTCCGGCTCGGTTGCGCGGAGGAAGTCGGCGGCCTTGCCCGGCACGGCGGAGGAGCTGAGGAGCGGAGGAGCTGAGAAGCCGAGGAGCTACGGGAGCAACTCGCCCTCGGCGAACCGCTGCTCCACCGAGCGGACGAGGTCGATGCCGATGTGCTCCAGGAAGACCGCCGCCGTGGTGAGCCGCGCCCCGGCGGGGGAGGCCGCGCCGAGCAGGCCGGCGCCGTTGCGGGTGAACTGGGCCAGCGTGGCGTTGCGTCGGGCGCTGGCGAGCATCGAGCGGTACCAGACGTCGTCGTCGATCACGTAGCGTTCGCGGCGGCTGTGCTCGTCGCGTTCGCGGCGGATCAGTTCCTGGCTCTCCAGGTAGGCGACGGCCTTGGAGACCGAGGCCGCGCTCACGCCGAGCCGCTGCACCAGTTCGGCGGCGCTCAGGCGGCCGGTGTCGGTGACGTAGAGGCAGCTGAGCACGCGGGCCGCCATGGGCGGCAGGCCGAGGTGCACCAGCAGGTCGGCGAACTGTCCGGTGAACTCGGTGATGGCGGCGGCGTCGCGTCCGTCCACGGCGGAGTCGTGGACGTCGGCGGCCGTCGCGGCGTCGCCGGGGAGCCGGGCGGGGCTCGACTGGCGGCGACGGGAGCGCTGGACGGTGGCGCGGTGGGCGCCGGCCGCGCGGTAGCCGGAGGGACCGCCGTTGCGGGCGATCTCCCGGGCCACCGTGGAGGTGGGGCGGGCGAGTTGGCGGGCGATCTCGGCGTAGTCGAGCCCGGCGACGAGCCCGGCGGCGATCGTGCGGCGGTCTTCCTGAGTCAGCCTGGCGCCGGGCACGGGCGGCTCCTCTCTTGCGGGTCCTTGCGGGTCCTTGCGGGTCCTTGCGGGTGTTTGCGAGCGAGCATGCGGGCGGAGTGCACTCGTTGCAACGTCGATTGCATTAGCCGGCAGGCTCATTGCGACGATTTACCCCCTGCCAGCTGCGACGTTACTACCCTCAGGCTGCTTGGGTGTTGATGGAACGTCAAATATAACCGTACTGTCCTCACCGACGACGAAAGCAGCAACCGATCACCGGGGGACCCACCATGAAGACCACCGCCCGCGCCGCCGCCCGCACCGCCGTACTCACCTCCGTACTCACCGCGGCCCTGCTGGCCGCCACCCCGGCGGGGTTCGCTGCGGACCACGACCGGAGCAGCCACCAGCGCGGCCACCAGGGCGTCCAGAGCGCGCTCGACCAGGCGATCTCCGAGGGCGGCCTGCCGGGGGCGATGGCCGAGGTCCAGGACGGCGGCTCGACCTGGTTCGGTCAGGCCGGCGCAGCCGACCTGACCACCGGTCGCAAACTCGGCCCGCAGGACCGGTTCCGGATCGGCAGCACCACCAAGACCTTCGTCGCCGCCCGGGTCCTCCAACTGGAGGCCGAGCACCGGCTCAGCGTGGACGACACCGTCGAGCAGTGGTTGCCCGGGGTGGTGGACGGCAACGGCTACGACGGAGCGAAGATCACCATCCGTCAGCTGCTCAACCACACCAGCGGGATAGCCAACTTCGCCATGTCGGATCAGGTCAGCAAGGACTTCTCCGGAACGGCCTTCCTGCAGCACCGGTTCGACAGCTTCACGCCGCTCCAGCTGGTCCAGCTCGCCCTCACCGACAAGCCGCTCTTCGCACCCGGCACCGGCTGGACGTACTCCGACACCAACTACGTGCTGGCCGGCCTGATCGTGGAACGGGCCACCGGGCACAGCCTGGCCCAGGAACTGGCCGAGCGGATCACCAAGCCGCTGCACCTGAAGAGCACCTACGAGCCGACCGGGGACGACACCGGCATCCACGGCCCGCACAGCCGCTTCTACTCCCGACTGGCAGACTCCGACAAGCCCGACACCCCGACCTACGGCATCTACGACGTCACCGACCTCAACCCCTCCTGGGGCTACGGATCGGGCGACCTGATCTCCACCCTCGGCGACCTCAACACCTTCTTCCGCGCCCTGATGCAGGGCCGGGTACTGCCGCCCGCCCAGATGAACGAGATGTTCACCATGGAGGACCCGAACAACGGGTGGGTCCCGGACTCCCACTACGGCCTGGGCATCGGCCAGGTCACCCTCTCCTGCGGTGACGTCTGGGGCATGGGCGGCGCGATCAACGGCTCCTGGTCCTACACCTTCGGCACCCGCGACGGCCGCCACATGCTCTCCACCGAAGTGAACGGCGACTGGGCCTACGGCGACCTGAAGTGGCCGATCGGCGTGTTCACCGCCGAGCTGGAGGCCGAGTTCTGCAAGGGCGGGACGCCCTCCTGAGACGCCCTCCTGAGACGCCCTGCTGAACGGACATGGGCCGCGACCTGGGCCGCGACCTGCCCGGTCGCCGCCGTTGTCCGGAGGCCTTCCGGGTCTCGTCACCGTCCTGTCACACCTGACCGCTCGGGGAACCGGCGCCGGGGCGGCGGTGTGTACCGGGCAGGTGCCTGCGCTGGGTCGGCACCACTCCATCCCTCGGGGGACGCCATGCAGGACATGCAGCACAGACAGGACATGCGGGACAGACAGAAGGCCCGCAGAGCCGCGGTCGCGGTGGTCTCAGCCGCCACCGCCACCCTGCTGATCACGGCGTGCGGGCCCGGGAGCGACGAGCCTTCGACCGCCGGGGCACCGTCGGTGGCGGCCAGCGCCTCGACCGTGCCGAGCCCCGCGTCCCCGGCCCCCACCAAGGGCAGCACACCGTCGGCGGCGCCGGCCACGGGACCGGCCACGGGAGGCGCGTCGTCCAGTGGAGCGGCGTCTGCCGGTGCAGCGGCGCCGGCTTGCGCGATCGGCGATCTGAAGGCGGACGCCCACCAGGCGAAGCAGCGCCCCGAGGGCACCGGCGTGGGAGCGGCGATCGTCTCGTTCACCAACACCTCCGCCCGCCCGTGCACGCTGCAGGGCTTTCCGACGGTCGCCGGAGCCGCCAACGGCTCCCCGGACCGCAACGCCCCACTCACCGTGACGCACACCGGCCCGACCGCCCCGGTCCGAGTGGCCCCGGGCGGAAAGGCCTGGGTGAAGCTCACCTTCGTCCAGGTCCAGGGCGAGGCCGACGGCTACTGCGTCTCCGGCGCCACCCCGGTCGCCTACCCCACCCTCGTCCTGGGCCTGCCGGGCGCCGGGGCACACCAAGTAGCCCTGGACGACGGCCTCTTCGCCGAGTGCGACAACAAGGTGACCACCACCGCACTGCTGGCCACCAGCCCGTCCTGACGAACACTGCCGCCACGGCCGACGGGCGGGCGCGCTTCGGCGCGGCCGCGTCGGTGGCAAGCCACCGTCGGCGCGGGTGGTCTCGCAACCGGTGGAGCGGGCCGGTCCCCGGTCAGAGGTGGCAGACCAGGATGCCGCCCAGGCAGGTGATCGTGCCGTGCGGTGTTGCTCGTCACTGGCAGCTCCGGAGTGTTCGTCAGCGCGGCCCGAGAGCAGGCCCACCCGGACGATCCCCGGGTGGGACGAGCCCGGTGCGAGGCCGAGCAACTCGGCGCGTCGGCCATCAGGCGCGTCGGCCATCAGGCGGCCTCGGCCATCGGATGCCGAGCGCGGTGTCAGGCGGCCGCCCCGCCGGCGGGGCGGCCGGAAGATTTCAAGTCCAGTGAGACGGTCGTGACGCTATGAGGTTTGTGGTGCGGGTTCCCTGCGCTTGGCCGGGTCGTTGATCCACGCCGTCTT
>NZ_JBITFB010000105.1:0-4786 GCF_044455625.1 Kitasatospora sp. NPDC051164
CGGGTTCGACTCGCTGACCGCCGTCGAGCTGCGGAACCGCCTCAACGGCGTCACGGGCCTGCGGCTGCCCGCCACCCTCGTCTTCGACTACCCGACTCCGGCGGCCCTGGTGGCGCTGCTGCGGGCGGAGGCCGTGCCCGACCCGGCGGCGGCCGTCCTGCCGCTGCTGGCCGAGCTGGACCGGCTGGAGGCCGCGCTGGTCGGGACACCGGCTGACGACGAGGGCCACCTGAGGGTCGCCCACCGGCTCCAGTCACTGCTCACCCGGTGGAACGACCAGCAGGCTGCCCCGGCCGAGAACGCCGCCGTCACCGAGGAGCTCGCGGAGGCCACCGATGACGACCTCTTCGACTTCATCGGCAAGGAATTCGGCATCTCCTGACCCCGCCACCGCCCGACCCACCGCACCATCCTGAAAGGTGACCCGACATGCCGGCAGACCAGGCGGCCGAGGACAAGCTCCGGTACTTCCTCAAGCGCGTCACGGCGGACCTCCACGAGACACGCCGACGGCTGAAGGAGATGGAGGACGGCGAGCACGAGCCGATCGCCATCGTCGGCATGGCCTGCCGCTTCCCGGGCGGGATCGAGTCGCCGGAGGACCTGTGGCGCCTGGTCGCCGACGGGCGGGACGCCGTGTCCCCCTTCCCGGAGGACCGCGGCTGGGACGTGGAGAACCTGTACCACCCCGACCCCGATCACCCGGGCACCTCCTATGCCCGGGAAGGCGGATTCCTGCACCGGGCGGGGGAGTTCGACCCGGCGTTCTTCGGCATCAGCCCGCGTGAGGCGATGTCGATGGACCCGCAGCAGCGGCTGCTGCTGGAGACCTCCTGGGAGGCGTTCGAGCGGGCCGGCATCGATCCGGTGAGCCTGCGCGGCAGCCGGACCGGTGTGTTCGTCGGCGTGATGTACAACGACTACGGCATGCTGCTCCAGCAGTCGGTGGAGGGAGCCGAGGGCCAGATCGGGACGGGCACCTCGGGCAGCATCGCGTCCGGCCGGGTCTCGTACACGCTGGGGCTGGAGGGACCCGCCGTCACGATCGACACGGCTTGCTCCTCGTCCTTGGTGGCGCTGCACCTGGCCTGTCAGTCGTTGCGCACCGGCGAGTCGACGCTGGCGCTGGCCGGCGGTGTGACCGTGATGCTGACGCCGGGCACGTTCGTGGAGTTCAGCCGCCAGCGCGGCCTGGCCGCCGACGGCCGTTGCAAGGCGTTCTCGGACGACGCGGACGGCACCGGCTGGGGCGAGGGCGTCGGCATGATCCTGGTCGAGCGGCTGTCGGACGCGCTCGCCAACGGCCACCGGGTGCTCGGCGTGGTCCGCGGGTCGGCGGTCAACCAGGACGGCGCCTCGAACGGCCTGACCGCGCCGAACGGCCCGTCGCAGCAGCGGGTGATCAGGCAGGCGCTCGGCAACGCCGGGCTCACCGGCGACCAGGTCGATGCGGTCGAGGCGCACGGCACGGGCACCTCGCTCGGCGACCCGATCGAGGCACAGGCCCTGCTCGCCACCTACGGCCAGGGCCGCCCGGGCGGACGCCCGCTGAAGCTGGGCTCGGTGAAGTCGAACCTGGGCCACACCCAGGCGGCGGCCGGTGCGGCCGGTGTGATCAAGATGGTCATGGCGATGCAGCAGGGAGTGCTGCCGAAGAGCCTGCACGTGGGCGAGCCGTCCTCGCACGTCGACTGGACCGCAGGGGCCGTCGAACTCCTCAGCGAGGCGCAGGAGTGGCCTGAGACCGGCGAACCGCGCCGGTCGGCGGTCTCCTCGTTCGGCTTCAGCGGCACCAATGCCCACATCATCCTGGAGCAGGCGCCGGCGATGGAGGCGCTTCCCGATGCGGTGGATGGGCCCGCGGTGGACGTGCCCGCGGTGGACGTGCCCGCTGTGTCTGGGCCGGTGCCGGTGGTGCTGTCGGGCCGTACCGAGCAGGCTCTGCGGGAGCAGGCCGGTCGGTTGGCGCGGCGGCTGGCGGCCGATCCGGGTCTGGCGCTGACCGATGTGGCGTTCACGCTGGCGACGGCCCGTTCGGCGTTCGAGCAGCGGGCGGCGCTGGTCGGTGATGACCGGGCGCAGTTGCTGGCCGGTCTGGAGGCGCTGGCCGAGGGCGGCTCGGCAGGGGTTCGTGGGGTTGCGGGGACGGGCGGGCGTGCGGCATTCCTGTTCGCGGGGCAGGGCAGTCAGCGGGTCGGGATGGGCTTCGAGTTGTATGCCTCCTACCCGGTGTTCGCGGCGGCGTTCGACGCGGTGTGCGCTGAACTGGACCCGCTGTTGGACCGTCCGCTGCGCGAGGCGGTCGCGGATGCGGAGCTGATCAACGAGACCGGGTTCACGCAGCCGGCGCTGTTCGCACTGGAGGTGGCGCTGTTCCGGCTGGTGGAGTCGTGGGGTGTGCGGCCTGACTTCCTGGCGGGGCACTCGATCGGTGAGTTGGCCGCGGCGCATGTGGCGGGTGTGTTCTCGCTGGCGGACGCGTGCCTGCTGGTGGCGGCGCGCGGCCGGCTGATGCAGGCGTTGCCGCGTGGCGGCGCGATGGTGGCCGTCCAGGCGACGGAGGCCGACGTGCTGCCGCTGCTCACCGACGGTGTGGGCATCGCTGCCGTCAACGGGCCGGCGTCCGTGGTGATCTCTGGCACCGAACAGGCCGTTCTGGATGTCGCGGAGAAGCTGGCGGCCGACGGCTGCCGGACGAGGCGGCTCACCGTCAGTCATGCGTTCCATTCGCCGCTGATGGACGGCATGCTGGCGGAGTTCCGTGCGGTGGCTGGCGAGGTGGTTTTCGCGGAGCCGCGGGTCCCGATCGTGTCGACGCTGACCGGTTCGCTCGTGTCGGCCGAGTTGACCGACCCCGAGTACTGGGTGCGGCACGTTCGCGAGGCCGTCCGCTTCGCTGACGCGGTGCACGTGCTGGAGGGTGAAGGCGTCCGGGCGTTCCTGGAGCTGGGCCCGGACGGCACGCTCAGCGCGATGGCGCAGCACTGCCTCGCGGAGGACACCGACGCCGTTCTCACCCCCGCCCTGCGCCGCGACCGCCCCGAGCCGGAGAGTTTCACCACCGCGCTCGGCCAACTCCACGTGCTCGGTGCGAAGTTGGACTGGCAGGCGGTGTTCGCGGGCACGGGTGCCCGCCGGGTGGACCTGCCCACCTACGCCTTCCAGCACGAGTACTTCTGGCCGCGGCCGCTGCGCGGGTTCGTGGGGGACGTGGTGTCCGCCGGCCTCGGGGCGGCCGACCACCCGCTTCTCGGTGCCTCGTTGGCGCTCGCCGACGCGGACGGCCATGTGTTCACCGGGCGGCTGTCGTTGGACGCCCACCCGTGGCTGGCGGACCACGCCGTGGCCGGCAGCGTGCTGCTGCCCGGCACGGCGTTCGTCGAGCTGGCGGTCCGGGCCGGTGACCAGGTCGGGTGCGGTCTGCTGGAGGAACTGACCCTGGAGGCGCCGCTGGTGCTTCCGCCGCGCGGTGCCGTGCAGGTGCAGCTCTCCGTCGGCGTCCCGGACGACTCCGGCCGCCGGTCGGTGGCGGTCTTCTCCCGGCCGGAGGATGCACCGCTGGACGAGCCGTGGTCGCGCCACGCTGCCGGTGTGCTTGCGACCGGCGGGAGTACGTCTGCCGCATTCGACCTGGCCGAGTGGCCGCCGGCCGGTGCCGAGCCGCTCGCGGTGGACGGGGTATACGAGGCCTTCGCCACGGCCGGGTTCGCGTACGGGCCGGTGTTCCAGGGCCTGCGGGCGGCGTGGCGGCGGGACGGCGAGATCTTCGCCGAGGTGGCGCTGCCGGAGGACGTTCGGGCCGAGGCGACATCGTTCGGTCTGCATCCTGCACTGCTCGACGCTGCGCTGCACGCGGTCGGCGCGGGCCGGGTGCTGGAGGACACCGGCCAGGGGCGGCTGCCGTTCTCCTGGTCGGGCGTGTCCCTGTTCGCCGCCGGCGCGACCGAGCTGCGCGTACGGATCGGCGCGGTCGGCGCCGATGGCGTGTCGCTGGCCGTGGCGGACGGCACGGGCCGGCCGGTGGCCGAGGTCGGCACCCTGATCCTGCGGCCCTTCGCCCCTGAGCAGTTGGCGGGGGGCCGGCAGGATTCGCTGTTCCGCCCCGAGTGGCTGCCGGTGGTCCTGCCGTCCTCCGCGTCGACCGCGTCGATCGGGGTGCTGGGTGAGGACGGGCTGGGCCTGCCCGCTGCGGTCCGCTTCGCCGGTCTGGCTGCGGTGGCTACGGCCGAAGCCGTCCCCGACATCCTGGTGCTCCCGGTCCCCACTGTGCTCGGCCCCGATCCGGTGGCCGCCGCGCATGCGGCTGTCCGGAACACCCTGGCGCTGCTGCAGGAGTGGCTGGCAGCGGACGTGTGGGCGAACTCCCGCCTGGTGGTGGTCACCTGGGGCGCGAGTTCCGGCAAGGACCTGGCGGGCGCCGCGATGCACGGCCTGCTGCGCTCGGCGCAGTCGGAGAACCCGGGCCGGATCACCCTGATCGACCTGGACGAGGACCCGGCCTCGCTGCAGGCCCTGCCGAATGCACTCGACGCCGAGGAGCCCGACCTCGCCCTGCGCGCCGGCGAGGCCCTCGCCCGGCGGCTGATGCGGGTCGCCGGGACGGACTCCCCGGCCGTGGGTCTGCGGGCGTTGGACCCTGCGGGGACGGTGTTGCTGACGGGTGCGACGGGTTCGCTCGGTCGGCAGGTGGCCCGTCATCTGGTGGTGGAGTACGGGGCTCGTCGTCTGTTGTTGGTGTCGCGTCGTGGCGAAGAGGCTCCGGGTGCGGTGGAGTTGGCGGCGGAGC
>NZ_JBITFB010000106.1:0-4683 GCF_044455625.1 Kitasatospora sp. NPDC051164
ACGGGTGCGGTAGCCGTTGGAGCCGCCCGCATCCGCCGTGATCAGCAGCCGGGTGGCCCCCGGATAGTCGCTGTGTCCTTGCCCGTGCCACCAGCGGCGGATCGACTCGACCGCGAACGCGGCGGTGTCGTGGTCGGTGCCCACGCGGACCCAGCCGCTGTTCGCGCCCAGATCGTAGATACCGTACGGGATCGCCTTGCCCAGCTCCCGGTCCGGGAAGTCGTGGGTCTGCACCCGGACCGGGCCGCCCTCGCGATGCCACTCCTGGCCGGCGTTCTTGTAGTTTCCGACCAGCTCCTTCTTCTTGGTGTCGACGCTGATCACCGGGTCGCCCTCGGCCTGGTAGGCCTTGGCCTGCTCGTTGATGTAGTTGAACTGGGCGTCACGGTCCGGGTGTTGTCTGCCTTCGATGGTCTTGGCGTTGGCCTGGAGGCTGAAGCCCTCTTCGCGCAGCAGGTCGCCGACCGTGTCGGCGGAGACCCTGTGGCCCTGGCGGGTCAGCTCGGCGGCGAGGTGGCGGGTCGACGTGGTGGTCCATCGCAGCGGTGACATCGGGTCGCCGCGGACATCGGGTTCGACCAGCGCGAGCAACGCCTCCCGCAGCGAGGGGTCCAGGTCGACGACCCGCTTGCGCCCGCCGCCCGGCCGCCTCACCCGGCCGAGCGGCGGCTCACCGGAGTCCAGTTCGTCCACTCCCAGGGACACCGTCGCCTCGCGCACACCAGCGGCCCGCGCGACCAGCCGGATCCCGCCGTGACCGATGGACCTCGCCTCCGATCCGAGCAGCAGACGCCGCTGCCGCTCGTCCAGATGCGGCAAGATCGCCTCGAACTTCGCAGCCAGCAAAGCCTGTTGCTCTGGTGAAGTAGCCATACCACGCCAACGAGCCGAAAAGCCGGAAGCTACGGGTTGTTGCTCTGCAAGCCCTAACTCCTCAGTCATGAAGAAGGTCATCGAGCGGCTGTACGCGTGCTCCTCGATCCTCAACGAGCAAGGTCAGTAAGCCTATTACGGCCGGGTCGGCGGCTGCCTGATCACCGGCAACGAGGATGGCGCGAAGCACTGCGCGATGAACGTCCTCTACAGCCTCCAGCACCTGGGGTATGTGATCCCGCCGCAGGCGGACGCGGGGTGGGTGGGGGAAAGCGGGGCCGGGGCCGTCGTACCTGGATCCGGGGTCGGGTGGGCCGGAGAACGACTTCACGAATCGGAACACCACGTTCATGACGTGGAACCAGCTCCACCTCGCGAGGATGCTCAAGGATGCCGGCGGCATCCCCTCTCACGGCAACCAGCGCTCCGAGTGGGACGCCGGCTGTCGCTTCGACTTCGAGAACCCCGAGCACCGCTGAACCACCGGTCTCTTGCGGTGACGGCCTTGCCTGAGGCGTTGAGCGTGTCCTTGCGGACGATGCCGCCGGGGTAGGTCTGCTCGACGAGCCGGCCGTCCGGACCGTACGTGGCGGTGAACTCGCCCGCCTTGCTGTCGCTCACCGACGTGAGCAGGCCGCGCGGTTCTTCGGAGGTTGGCGCCGAGCGCGTCGGCGGTGACCGAGTTCGCCTTCTTCAGCGTCCAGCCGGCGGTGCCGCCGATCGGCGCGCCGTAGCCGTTCTTGGTGACCCGCAGCTCCACGTCGTCGGCGTAGCCGTCGATGCGGGGGCCCTCCGGATCGTGGTGGTGGTCTTGGTGAGCTGTCCGGCGGTGTCGGACGCCGGCACGGAGCTGGTGTAGGCGATGCCGCCTGCCCCGTTGACGTAGCGGGTCGAGGTGGAGGGCTTGCCCTGGGTTCGTGGCGGCACTGGACGGGATCCGGCGGGAGCTGGGGGTGACGCGAACTCCGGGCCCGGAGTGGTCCGCCGGAACGGACGGTTGACCCGCCCCACGGTGCGCGCGCGGGCCTCCCGCTGCTCCGCGACCCGCTCGCTCCCCGTGTCCGCGTCGTGTCGCGGCCTGCGCTATCGAGCTGCTATGCGACTTGGGCAAGATCGACCTCGCAGGTCCGGTGGCGGTACACGCCGGGCATGACGAAGGCGTCCCGGTCGGCGCGCGACCCGTGGGAGCGGGCCCCCCGCCACGGTCCGGCGACTGATGGTCCTGCTCGCCGTGAAGGAGTCCGAAGACACGATGGCGCACCCTGACGGTACCGAAGCACCGCTGCTGTGGACACTGGCAGGCAGCGGCAAGGAGTCGCTGGCGGCCGGCGCGCGCGGCCTGCACGCGTACCTGGCCGGTCGTGACGACTGGAGCCCCCAGGACATCGCGTTCACCCTCGCGCGCACCGCTTCCGAGGGGAGCCGGCGGGCGGCACTGGTGGCGGACGGCCGCGACGGATTCCTGCGGCGGCTGGACGCGCTCGCCGACGGCAGGAGCATGCCCGGCCTGGTGGAGGGCGCCGCAGGGGCAGGCCGCCGGGTCGCCTTCGTGTTTCCCGGACAGGGCGCGCAATGGCCCCGGATGGCGGTGGACCTGCTGGACACCTCCACGGTGTTCCGCGACCGGATGGACGCATGCGCGCAGGCCCTGGAACCGTTCGTCGACTGGTCGCCGATCGACGTGCTCCGCGACCCGGACGCGCCGGGTGCACCCGCCGGGGACCGGGCCGACGTGGTGCAGCCCCTGCTGTTCGCCGTGACGGTGTCGCTCGCCGCGCTGTGGCGCTCCCACGGTGTGGAACCGGCCGCCGTGCTCGGGCACAGCGTCGGCGAGGTCACCGCCGCCGCGATCTGCGGCGCGCTGTCCCTGGACGACTGCGCGCGGGTGGTGGCCCTGTGGAGCCAGGCCCAGGCGACCCTGGCCGGGAAGGGGGACATGGTCTCCGTCATGGCCCCGGCGGGCGAGGTCGAGCCGCGGCTGCGCCGCTGGGACGGCCGCCTCGTCGTCGCCGCGCACAACGGGCCGCGGTCCGTGATCGTCTCCGGTGACCGCGACGCCGCGGCCGAACTCCTCGCCGACCTGGCCTCGGACGCGGTGCACGCACGGCGGATCGCGGTGGGCCTGGCCGCCCATTCCCCCCACATCGACGCGATCATCCCCCGGATGCGCGCCGACCTCGCACCGATCCGGCCCCGCACACCGCATCTGCCCTACTACTCCGGACTGACCGGGGGACGACTGGACGTCCCGGTACTGGACGCCGACTACTGGTGCCGCAACCTGCGCAACACGGTCAGGTTCCACCAGGCGACCGGGGCCCTGCTGCGGGACGGGCACGGCGTCCTGCTGGAGGTCAGCCCGCACACCGTGCTGACCTCCGCCCTCACGGACTGCGCGGAGGAACACGGTACGCAGGCCACCGTCCTCGGGACGCTGCGCCGGGACCAGGGCGGTCCGGGCCGGTTCCTGACCTCGCTCGGTGACCTGTACGTGCGCGGTGTCACCCCGGACCGGGAAGCGCTGTTCGCCGGGCAGCACGCCCGGGTACGGGAACTGCCGGTGGCTGCCCTGGCGGCGCTCGCGGAGCCCGGCCCGGCGGACGCGAACGGGCCCGGCGGCGCGGGCGGTGACCGGGATGACGGCACCGCGTTCCGCGTGGAGCTGGCCGGATCGGACGTACCGGAGCGGCGTGCCGCGCTGGCACGGCTGGTGGGCGAGGAGATCGCCGCGCTGACCGGGCGGTCCGATCCGGTCCCCGCCGACCTGGCCTTCCTCGACCTGGGATTCGACTCCGTCACCGCCGTGGAGCTGCGCAACCGGCTGAGCGCGGCGACGGCGCTGCGCATCCCGGCGACCGTTGTCTTCGACTGCCCGACCCCGGCGGCCCTGACCGCGTACCTCTGCGCCGAGATCAGCGGCGACCGGCCCGACAGGAACACGGACGCGGACGAGCCGGTGCGGCGGGCCGAGGACGACGACCCTGTGGTGATCGTCGGCATGGGCTGCCGCTACCCCGGCGGTGTCGGCAGCCCCGACGAACTCTGGGAGCTGGTGTCGGCAGGTGCCGACGCCGTCTCCGCGCTGCCCGACGACCGCGGTTGGGACACCGCCGGACGGTACGACCCCGTACCGGGGACGCCGGGCCGGTACTACCAGCGAGAGGCGGGTTCGCTCGCCGGTGCGGCCGGGTTCGACGCGGAGTTCTTCGGCATCTCGCCGCGCGAGGCGGCGGCGATGGACCCGCAGCAGCGGCTGTTGCTGGAGACGACCTGGGAAGTGCTGGAGCGGGCCGGGATCGACCCGGCCACCCTGCGGCGGACCCCGACGGGCGTCTACGTCGGGGCGATGACCATGGACTACGGACCCCCTCTCGAACAGGGCGCCGACGAGGGCGGCCACCTGCTGACCGGCAACACCGGAAGCGTCGCGTCGGGCCGACTGGCCTACACCCTCGGTCTGGAGGGAGCGGCGGTCACCGTGGACACGGCGTGCTCGTCCTCGCTGGTGGCCCTGCACCTCGCGGTACGGGCGCTGCGGGCGGGCGAGTGCTCGCTGGCGCTGGCCGGCGGCGCGACCGTGATGTCCACGGTCGGCATGCTCGTGGAGTTCAGCCGTCAGGGCGGTCTGGCCCCGGACGGCCGCTGCAAGGCCTTCGCGGCAGCCGCCGACGGTTTCGGCCTGGCCGAGGGCGTGGGGATGCTGCTGGTGGAGCGGTTGTCGGATGCGCGGCGCAACGGGCATCCGGTGCTGGCGGTGATCCGTGGTTCGGCGGTGAATCAGGATGGTGCGAGCAATGGTCTGACGGCGCC
>NZ_JBITFB010000107.1:0-4415 GCF_044455625.1 Kitasatospora sp. NPDC051164
CTCCTCGCCACCCGCCTCGCCAGCCGCATCCGCACCACCCTCGGCACCGAACTCCCCCTGCGCACCCTCTTCGAAGCACCCACCCCCGCCGCCCTCGCGGAACGGCTGAAGCCCGCCAAGCGGGCCCGGCCGAGCCTGCGGTCGGTGAAGCGACCGACGGAGGCCGACTGACGAAGGCCGACTGACGGCAACCGACTGAAGGACGCCGCCTGACGGGCGATCCGGCCCGTCAGGCGTCCGACCTGGCCGACTTGGCCCGACCTGGCCGACCAGCTTCGGCCGCACAAGCACCACACCAGACCTGATCCATCGCACGACCCGGCCCCTGCGGCCGGCCCGTCTCACAGCTAGGGGACTCCAGATGATTCCGTTGTCGTACGCGCAGCGCCGCCTTTGGTTCATGGGCGAGTTGACCGGCCCGAGCGCGACGTACAACATCCCGGTGGTGCTCCGGCTGACGGGGACGCTGTCCCCGGCGGCGCTTGAGGCAGCTCTGCGCGATGTGATCGACCGTCACGAGGTGTTGCGCACCGTCTTCCCGGCGGTGGACGGCGAGCCGCGCCAGCGGGTGCTGCCGACCGAGCTGGCCGCGTTCGAGCTGGCGACGGCCGAGCCCGCCGGGGAGGCGGAGCTGGCCGAGGCGGTGGCCCGGGTCCTGGGGCACCCGTTCGATCTGCACGAGGAGATCCCGATCCGGGCGACGCTGCTCACGGTCGCCCCGGAGGACCACGTACTGGCCGTGGTGGTCCACCACATCGCCGGTGACGGCTGGTCCCTCGAGCCGCTGGCGCGCGACATCGCCACCGCGTACACGGCGCGACTGGCCGACCGGGCGCCCGAGTGGGAGCCGCTGCCCGTCCAGTACGCCGACTACACCTTCTGGCAGCGCGAGCTGCTCGGCGACGACCAGGACCCGGAGAGCCTGCTGACCGAGCAACTCGGCTACTGGCGACAGGCGTTGGCCGGGGTCCCGGAGGAGTTGGCGCTGCCGTACGACCGGCCGCGCCCGGCCACCGCCTCGAACCGGGGCGAGGCCGTCGAGCTGCTCGTGCCAGCCGAACTGCACGCCAAGCTGGCCGAGTTGGCGAAGCAGCAGCGTGTGACGATGTACATGGTGCTGCAGACGGCGCTCGCCGTCCTGCTCTCCCGACTCGGCGGCGGTCGGGACATCCCGATCGGCACGCCGATCGCCGGCCGCACCGACGAGGACCTGAACGAGCTGGTCGGCTTCTTCGTCAACACCCTGGTGATGCGCACGGACCTGACCGGCGACCCTTCGCTCGCCGAGGTGCTCGACCGGGTCCGCGAGACCGGCCTCGGCGCTTTCGAGCACCAGGACGTGCCCTTCGAGCGCCTGGTCGAGGACCTGGCACCCGTGCGCTCACTGGCCCGCCACCCGCTCTTCCAGGTCATGCTCAGCCTGCAGAACAACGCGCAGGCGACCCTCGAGCTGCCCGGTGTCACCGTGCGCCCGCTGGCCGCGCAGACGGCCTCGGCCCGCTTCGACCTCTCCTTCGAGGTCGGCGAGAACCTCGACCCGGCGGGTCGCCCGGCCGGGCTGGCAGTGCGGGCCACGTACGCCGCCGACCTCTTCGACCGGGCTACCGTCGAAGCCGTCGCCCAGCGCCTGGTACGGGTACTGACGGCTCTCGCCCAGGAGCCGGCCACCCGGGTCAGCGCGGTGCGGGTGCTCGACGACGCCGAGCAGGTCCGGATCCTGGAGGAGTGGAACGACACCGCCGTCGAGGTGGCGCCCGCCCACCTGCCCGCGCTGTTCGCCGCCCAGGTCGCCCGCACTCCCGACGCGGTGGCGGTGGTCGCCGAGGGGCAGCGGCTCTCCTACGCGGAGCTGGACGCCCGGGCCAACCGGCTGGCCCGGCTGCTGCGGGAGCGCGGCGTCGGCCCGGAGTCGCTGGTCGCGGTCTGCCTCGGACGCTCGGCCGAGCTGGTGGTCGCGCTGCTCGCGGTGCTGAAGTCCGGTGCCGCCTACGTACCGGTCGACCCGGAGTACCCGGCCGACCGGATCGCCTACATGCTCGACGACGCCCGGCCGGTCGCCCTGATCACCACCGGCGACCTCGCCGCCGGTCCGCCCAGCACCGCCGGTCTGCCGGGCACCGCCGGCGCCCCCGGCCCGCTGCCCCGGATCCTGCTGGACGAGACCGACCTTGACTCCTACGACGGCTCCGCCCTGCCCTGCCCCGAGCTGCTCCCCACGCACCCCGCGTACGTCATCTACACCTCCGGCTCCACCGGCCGCCCCAAGGGTGTGCTGATCGAGCACCGGGCCCTGGTGAACTACGTGGTCCGCTGCCACCGGGCCTACCCCACACTCACCGGCAGCACCCTGCTGCACGCCTCCATCTCCTTCGACGCGGGCGTCACCGGTCTCTACGGCGCGCTGACCTGCGGCGGCCGCGTGGTGGTCGCCGCTCTCGACGAGCGGTTGCCCGCCCTGCTGGCCGGCGAGCGGCTGACCTTCCTCAAGGGCACCCCGAGCCACCTGGCCTTCATGGACGCGTTGCCCGAGGAGTGCGCGCCGACCGGGCAGCTGATGGTCGGCGGCGAGGCCGTGCGTGCCGAGGCGATCCGCGCCTGGTCGGCGCGCCACCCCGGCGTGGCGATCGTCAACCACTACGGGCCCACCGAGGCGACCGTCGGCTGCACCGACTTCCCGGTGGACCCGCGGACGGTGACCGACACCGCCGTGGTGCCGATGGGCCGGCCGATGTGGAACACCCGCGCCTACGTCCTGGACGACACACTGCGCCCGGTGCCGCCCGGCGTCGCCGGCGAACTGTACATCGCGGGCGCCCAGTTGGCGCGCGGCTACCTGGGCCGGCCCGGTCTGACCGCCGAACGCTTCGTGGCCTGCCCGTACGGCGCCCCCGGCGAGCGGATGTACCGCACGGGTGACGTGGTGCGCTGGACCGCCGACGGCAACCTGCAGTTCCTCGGCCGCGCCGACGAGCAGGTGAAGATCCGCGGCTTCCGCATCGAACTCGGCGAGGTCGAGGCCGCCGTCGCCGACTGCCCCGGACTCGCGCGGGCCGTGGTCGTCGCCCGCGAGGACATGCCCGGCGACAAGCGCCTCGTCGCCTACGTCGTCCCGGCCCCCGGCGCGGAGAACACCAAGAAGCTGCCCGCGCTGGTCCGCGCAACGGTCGGGGCCCGTCTGCCCGACTACATGGTGCCGTCGGCCGTGGTGGTCCTGGACGCCCTGCCGCTGACCTCCAACGGGAAGCTCGACCGCCGCGCCCTGCCCGCCCCGGACTACGGGGTGACGGCGGCGGGCCGCGCCGCACGCACGGAGCAGGAGGAACTGCTCTGCGGCGTGTTCTCCGAGGTGCTAGGAGTGGCGGCGGTCGGCCCGGAGGACGACTTCTTCGCGAGCGGCGGGCACTCGCTGCTGGCGGTGCGACTGATCAGCCGGATCCGCTCGGTCCTGGGCATCGAACTGTCGCTGCGCACCCTCTTCGAGGCACCCACCCCCGCCGCCCTGGCACGTCACCTGGACCCGGGCGCACTGGTCCGCCCGCCGGTGGTCGCCGCCGGCGAGCGGCCCGAGCGGGTACCGCTGTCCTTCGCCCAGCAACGGCTCTGGTTCCTCGCCCAGTTGGATGGGCCGAGCGCCACCTACAACATCCCGGTCGCGCTGCGGCTCACCGGCGAGCTCGACCGCGCCGCACTCCACGCGGCCCTGCTCGACCTGATCGGCCGCCACGAGGTACTGCGTACGGTCTTCCCCGCCCACAGCGGAAACCCGCATCAGCAGGTGCTCCCGGCTGACCTCGACCGGCTCGGCTTCGGCCTGACCGTGGCCGACACCACCGAGGCAGAGCTGGCCGAGGCCGTCGCCCGGACGGCCGGGCACGCCTTCGACCTGTCAGCGGAAATCCCCGTACGGGCCTGGCTGTTCGCACTGGCGCCGCAGGAACACGTCCTGGTGGTGACGGTCCATCACATCGCTGGTGACGGCTGGTCGATGGCTCCGCTGGGACGGGACCTGTCGGCCGCGTACGCGGCGCGCGTCAACGGCCGGGCACCCGAGTGGGCGCCGCTGCCGGTGCAGTACGCCGACTACACCCTCTGGCAGCGCGAGCTGCTCGGCGGCGAGGAGTCGCGAAGCGACCTGCTCGAGCAGCAGTTGGCGCACTGGCGACGGGAGTTGGCGGAGGTACCGGAGGAGCTGGCGCTCCCCTTCGACCGGCCGCGCCCGGCCGTCGCCTCGCACCGCGGCGGCTCGGTCGACCTCGCCGTGCCGGCGGAGCTGCACGCCCTGCTGGCCGAGGTGGCCCGCTCGCAGGGTGCCACGATGTTCATGGTGCTGCAGGCGGCGCTGGGTGTGCTGCTGTCCCGGCTCGGTGCCGGGGAGGACGTTCCGATCGGTACGCCGGTCGCCGGCCGTACCGATG
>NZ_JBITFB010000108.1:0-4239 GCF_044455625.1 Kitasatospora sp. NPDC051164
AATTGGTGCTGGTCATCAGGGGTGGAACTCCTACTCGGGCCCTCTCAGGCTAACCCGACAAAGCGGGATGTCTCACCCAAGGCTGACAGAGAGGGCCTGGTGACCGTCCTGGCCACGCCCCTGCTCCACGCGCTCTTTCGCCCGATCCTGTGCGACTACCAGGTCGTACTGCTCGCGTTCAACGCTCTCGTCCTGCTGGTCGCCCCACCGGACCCCATGTCGAACCTGAGCCGCGTCATCCCGTGGACGGTTGCCCTCTCGATCACGGCCGGGGAGGTCGTCCTGCCCCTGGCCGGGAGCCATTTCGGGGAACGGGCGACCGGCATGGGGTTCTACTTCGTGGCCCCGGTGGTCACCGGCATCGCCGTCGCCTGCACCGCACGCCTCGTCGGGCACGCCGCCCTGACCACAGCCGTCCTGGCCGGCCCGCCACTGCTCTCCCCCCTGCTCCCGGACATGGGACTCAACCACCGCGCACTCATCCTGCTGCCGGTGGTGCTGTTCACCGCCGGGTACACGATCGCCTTCCCTGTGGTGCGGATCACGGCCCGGATCGCCAAACGGCCCGACCAGCTGCACCACTGACCGCACGCCCCCCACAGCCGGCCCCTCAACCACCCCCCCATCACCAGTGGCGGCGCGCCGCTTCCGGATCCAGCGACGGTCACGGCAGGAACGCAGGGCCTCGGGGTTGCCGGTAGGGCTGTCCCAGCCGAGACCGGCGTCCGGTGCCGGCGCTAGGCCCGTGTGATGTTGTGATCAGTCTTCGGGTTCCGCCCTCGTTCGGGGTCGGAACCCGGTAGGACTGTTGGTCGTGACGCGCAGGCAACTCACCGATGATCAGCGGAAGTTGGTCGAGCCGTATCTGCCGGTGGGCAGGTTCGGTCCGTACCCCGAGCGGCTGCGGGAGCAGTTCGAGGGGGTGATCTAGCGGTTCCGCTCCAGTGCCCGGTGGCGGGAGATGCCTGCCGAGTTCGGCCCGTGGCCGACGGTCTACGGCCGTTTCCGGGTCTGGCGGGACGCCGGCGTCTTCACCGACCTGCTCGAAGGCCTGATCGCCGAGGCCGCCCGCGCGGGGAAGGCGGACCTGTCGCTGGTCAGCGTGGATTCCACGTCCGTGCGCGCCCATCACGACGCCGCCGGGATGCTCGTCGACGCCTCATGCAGGCCCTCGAGGAGGCCGCGCGCGAACAGGAGGAGGCCCGGCAAAAGGGGGCGGGCCGCAGGAACAGAACGGACAGGACGAGCGGCGACGCGCCCGGCTCCGACGCGGACTCCGCCTGAAGGAAGCCCTGCTCGGCCGCTCTCGGGGCGGACTGACCAGCAAGGTCCACCTCGCCGCCGACCGCCGGTGCCGCCCGCTGGCGCTCGTCCTGACCGAGGGGCAGGCCGCCGATAGCCCGCCGACAGCCCGCAGTTCATCCCGGTCCTCGCGAAGGTGCGCGTGCGCCTGCCGGTGGGCCGTCCCCGCACCCGGCCCGGCGCGGTCGCCGCGGACAAGGCCTACTCGTCCCGCGGCAACCGCGCCTACCTGCGCAAACGCCGAATCAAGGCCGTCATCCCGGGGAAGAAGGACCAGGCCGCCAGCCGGAAGAGAAAGGGCAGCATGGGCGGCCGGCCGGTCGGCCACGACGCCGACCTCTACAAAGAGCGCAACACCGTCGAGCGTCTGATCAACAAGCTGAAGGCATGGCGGGGCATCGCCACCCGCTGCGACAAGACACCCGAGAGCTACCTCGCAGGCCTCCACCTCCGCGCCTCGATGATCTGGATCGACGACCTCCTACGGACGGTCGACTGATCACAACCTCACACAGGCCCTAATGGACCTGGTCCGACGATTCGTCACGCCCGGCCGGCGGTACCTTCGGCTGGGTGGAAGCTCGCTGCGGTTGAGCGGGCCTGAGCGTGCCTTGTTCGTGAAGGGGCTGGTCCAGGCTGCCGTGGAGATCACTCCCACTGAACTCGGCATCCTATTCGAGGGTGGATGGCGAGAGCGCAGGACTGCCTCCTGGCTGGTTGCCGCGGCTGGCAGGACCGGGTTCCGCAGCCGCATCGGCGAACTCCTGCTGGCCAGCGGAGGTCCCTACCGCGGGTCTCTCTGCCTCGCTCTTGCCACATTCGGTACCAGAGCGGACGCCGATCTGGTCTGCAGATACCTTGATCGCTACTTGCCTCAACCCGACCTCCCCTGGGACCAGACCGAGGTTCTCAGCACGCTGCTTCACCTCGATGCCGTCCTTGGGGCTGAGCGAGCAGCTCCATACCTTGCCGCCGGTGGCTTGTGGCAGCAGTGGGCCGACGCCACGCCGAATACGGTGCGGGACCCGCAGGAGTACCAGCAGGTCGTTGAGCAGCTCTGTTCCTTCGCCAGCGAGTGCGCTGAACTCATTGCCGGAATGGAAACCAGGCGCTGATCCTCCCGGCCTGACGGCCGGACGCCGATTGCTTCGGACCTCTCGGTAGAGTCTGGGCAATGACAGAAAACCAGGGCCGCCGGCCAAAGTTCGACCAGGATGGTGGCATCGAGGACGTGACACTCCTCATCCTGGAATGGCTGGGTGAGCAGGGCGTGAATGCCATGATCAGGGTAGACGCCGAGAGGGTCGCCGAAAACGCGCCGACGTGGACGTTCGCCGCCAGTGGGGGTCCCTTGGAGCACGGCATGCGTGCTGACGGGAGGACTGTGCAGCAATGCATCTCCACAGCCCTGTCCCGGCTGCGTGAGGCTGGGCTGTCGGTTCCGTTTTGATCTTCGTCTTCGCTCACCTCTGGCTTCGATCATGACGTTGGTCTCGACGTCCCAGCGGTTCCTCCGGACCGGCTGAAGCCCGGCATTCCGAGCTGGACCGCAGCCGACTGGCTCGGCCGGCGCGTCGACCTGGGCGGGCGTGTTTTCGGCGTCAGCCAAGCTGACCCGGAGTCCCTCGACCTCACCGAGCCAGCCTTCGCGCTCGGCCTCGGCGCTGCGGGCGACAAGGTTGTCGCGAATGTCCTCAAGGCGGCCGCGCTGGGTCGGGTCCGGCCGGAGGGTTGAGGTCGGGCGAGTAGGGCGGAAGGAGGAACACTGTCAGCCAGGTGCGCTCGGCGATCAACTCGCGCATGGCGTAGGAGATGTGGGTGTTGAGGCGGTCCCAGACCAGTACGATCGGTGCCTTGACGAGCTGGTGGACGCCGTCGATCAGTGCGATGAAGTCGCGCTCGCCCATGCTGCGGCGCTTGCCTCTGCCCGCGGGTGCGTGCGCAAGCGGTGGCACAGCCGGGTGCGGGAGCCGGGTCGCATGGCAATCGGTCCCGCCACGGACAGGCGTCCCGAGCGGCGGCCGCTGACCGTCACGACAGGGGTGTGGCCGCGCCGGCCCCAGGTGCGGCCTTTGGGCGGACGGCGGGTGAAGCCTGCCTCGTCCTCGAAGCAGATGTAGCCCCCGCAGGCCGCCCGGGCTCTATTACCTCCGCCCAGGTCGCCTCCGTAAGGTGTTGTTCGGCCCGGGAGGGCCGGATGTGGCTGATGCGGTCTTGCCTTCAGTGGCTCCCCAGGAGTGGCCGCCCGGCTCTTCGGGGCGCCCTGGCTGCTTCACCGCCATTGAGGTGCCGGCCCAGCTCGCCGCCGACCTCGCGCTGCTGACCGCCCATCGCGCAGACCTGGTCGCCGACCGAGTGCGGATGATCAACCGGCTCCGCGACGTGCTGACCGGTATTTTCCCCGCCCTGGAACGCGCATTCGACTACTCCGCCCACAAGGGCGCCCTGGTCCTGCTGACCGGCTACCAGACACCGGCCGCGATCCGCCGCCGCGGCCGGGCCCGCCTGACTGCGTGGCTGGCCGACCGGAGTGTCCGCGGCGCCGACGCGGTGGCGGCCACCGCGCTGGAAGCCGCCACCGCCCAGCACACCGTCCTGCCCGGCGAGGACGTCGCCGCGACGATCGTCGCCGACCTGGCGGCGCAGATCCTGGCCCTGGACGACCGGCTGAAGCGGATCGACAGGCAGATCCGAGACACATTCCACGCGCGCGACGGGCCGAACCGGGACTTCTACCGGAAGCAGCGCGGCGAGGGGTGCAAGCATGTCCAGGCCGTCATCGCGCTGGCCCGCCGCCGAGTGAGCGTGCTGTGGGCCCTCCTGCGTGACAACCGGATCTTCACCCCCGATCCGGTCGCTCAGACGGCTTGACTCAGTCATTGAGACTCCTTCCACACGGTGACGGCCTGCTCGTCCCGCTCGGCCACCCGCCGCGCG
>NZ_JBITFB010000109.1:0-4074 GCF_044455625.1 Kitasatospora sp. NPDC051164
GCAGGGGGGACCCTGTGGGAGAGTAGGACGCCGCCGAACAATCTTTCAGAAGAACCCCCATCCGGATCCCGGATGGGGGTTCTTCGCATTTCCGGGCCTTTCCGGCCCGTCGGCTCACTCGTCCTCGGACTGCGGCTCCTCCGTCGGCGGCTGTCCCTGGGCCTGTGCCGGCTGCTGGGCCTCGGGCTGGGCGCTCTGAGTCGGAGTAGACGGGGCAGCCGGGAGTTCCGCCGTGCCCCAGGCCGGGTGGTTGAGCCACTTGTCGGCGCTGTTGGTGAGGCGGGCGACGCCCGTACCGTCCGGCCGCATGCTGTAGAGGTCGGCGCCGGCGCCCGCGGGGGCCTGGGCGAACACGATGGACTTGCCGTCGGGTGCGTAGGCGGCGGCGCCGTAGAAGGCGTCCGAGGGGGCGGGGGTGAGGGCGCCGATGGCGGTGCCGTCGGGGTGGACGGTATAGATGGCGCCGCCGGGGGCGTTGTCGGGGCCGGCCGGGTAGGTGGTGAAGAGGATCCTGGTGCCGTCGGGGGACCAGTCGGCACGGTCGCCGGCGCGCAGGTCCCAGGGGGTGAGCTGGCGGAGCCCGGTGCCGTCCGTGTTGACGACGTAGATGGCCCGGCTGTTGGCGGGTTGTCCGGTGGCGCTGGTGCGGTACTCGAAGGTGAGCTGTTTTCCGTCGGGGGACCAGCTGGGGCTGCTGACCGAGCCGGAGTAGGGCTTGTCGTTGGTGAGGAAGGTGAGCCGTTGGACGTCGGTGCCTTCGGGGCTCATCAGGTAGAGGTCCGAGTACTGGGTCCGGGTGTTGTCGGCAGGGTTCAGGGCGCCCCAGGAGCGGCTGAAGGCGAGCTGCTTGCCGTCGGGGGAGAAGGCGGGGGCGCGTTCGTCCTCGTTGGCGCAGTCGGCGCCGCCGCTGGAGTCGTCGCAGAGCTGGCTGATCTGGTGGGCGCCGTCGCCGGAGGCGGCGACCGTCCAGAGCCGGGCGGTGCCGGTCTGCGGGTCGGTACGGTCGAAGGCGACGGCGGTGCCGTCGGGGGACCAGTCGGGTCGGTCGTCGCGGGCGCGGTCCGGTGGCTGGGTGATCTGGTGCTGGCCGCTGCCGTCGGGGGAGAGGGTGACGATGGCGCTGGTGCTGCGGGAGGAGTCGGTGTAGGACCGGCTGACGATCAGTCCGTTGTGCGCGGTGGCCGCGGCGGGGGCTCCGGCTGCCGCGCCGACCACGCCGGGGGTTGCGGCGGGCGTCGGCTCCGGGGTGGCGGAGGGGGACTCCGGCCGGATCTCGGAGAGGGGGATCTCCCCGGGCTCGGCCCCGCAGCCTGTGAGCAGGGTGCCCAGAAGCAGAAGGCCCGCACCTGCGCTTGCGCGAGTGCGGGCCTTGCTTGTGGGGGACTGCCGTGTCCCAGTGATCCGTGCCATCTCTGCCTCCGACCTTGCCGACCGCTCGACGTGTGCCCCCGTCGCCGATTCAGGACGAAGGCCCCTGAAAGGAGCTGTCACTGTGTCAGACGGGGGGCGTCGGAGGCCGGGCGACACGCGACGGATCGCGCTCGCTAGGCCACACGGAGTAGCGGAAGGGGGAGGGGGAGGGTTTGTCAGCCCCGGGCGGCGCGGCGCTCGGCCTTGGCGAGCGCCTCCGCCTCGTCCTCGGCCTCGGCGACCTCCAGAGTGGGCGCGGTGCCGTCGAGGTGGGTGGGCAGCCACCAGGTGTCGTCCGGGCCGGAGGGCTTGCCGGGGTACTCGCGCTGGGCCTGGTCGAGCATCTCGCTCATGGCGGCGCGGAGTCGTCTGGTGACCATGACGGGCTTGTCGTCCGGCCCGAGGTGAATCGGTTCGCCGATCATGATGGTGACCGGGACGTGGCGCTTGGTCAGCGTCTTCGGGCGGCCCTTGGTCCAGAGCTGCTGGGTGCCCCAGAGCACGACGGGCAGCAGCGGGGTGCCGGAGTCGGCGGCCATCCGGGCGGCGCCCGTCTTGAACTTCTTCAGCATGAACGAGCGGCTGATCGTCGCCTCGGGGAACACCCCGACCACCTCGCCGGCCTTGAGGGCGCGCACGGCGGCCTCGTACGCGGGCTGGCCGTCGGTGCGGTCCACCGGGATGTGCTTCATGCCGCGCATCAGCGGGCCGGAGATCCGGTGCTTGAAGACGTCGTCCTTGGCCATGAAGCGGGTCTTCCGGTTGCCGCCGCGGTAGGCGCCGAGACCGGCGAAGAGAAAGTCCAGGTAACTGATGTGATTGCTGACCAGTACCGCTCCCCCCTTGGCGGGGATGTGTTCGGCGCCCACGATCTTGATTCGCACGTCGAGCGCGCGGAAGGCGGTGAGTGCGGCGCCGATCACCGGCGGGTACACGAACTCTGCCACGGTCAGTCCTGACTTCCACGGGCCGGAGCCCGGTTCGGCGGGGGCCCGTGACGTTGCGCGGGCGGTGCCGACCGGAGCACGGCACGCCGCGGCGGTCACGGGTGATACACGGAGATGATCCCCCGAACGAGTGCCTGCTGTCACCTGAGGCGTGCGGTCAAGCCGATTTTCACGGTGTGATCTCCGTGATGAACTTCGACCGGGAACTCTTCCGTTCCCCGGGCCGGGGGTGGCCGCCGGAGGCGGGTCAGGCCCCGGCGGTGAGGCGGCCCTGGGCGCGCCGGACGACCGGGTAGAGCTCGCAGCCCACGCAGTAGCCGAAGGCGGCGTTGAGGAAGGCGGAGGCGAGGCCGACCGAGGTGGCCAGCAGGCCGAGCCAGGTCACCCCGGTGACGTGGCCGAGGGCGCCGACCGCGGCGAACACCAGGAGGATGCCCTGCCCGAAGCGCAGCGGCCGCTCGTCCTCGGTCTCGGACGGCGGGGCCAGGCGGGGCAGGACGAGGATCCGGAAGAGCCAGTCGTACGGGGAGAGCCGTAAGCCGCCGAACGCGCCGAGGGCGAAGACGAGCGCTTGGGCGGCGAGGAGTCCGCTGCTGCCGGTGAGGAGGACGGCGATCAGGACGGCCGAGGTGAGCGCGGCGGAGAAACGGGGACCGCGGGGGTCGGTCTGCACGGGGGCTCCGGGAGGGTCGCGACGGGCGGCAGCGGCGGAAGGTGGCGGCGGGGGCGTCAGCGACAGTGGGGTCCGGTGGGCCGGCCCGGGGAGATGACGCGGCGGGCGGTCGGCAACGGCGGTGAGGAGCGCTCGGAGTCCACCGGCCGATCGTACGCGGCCCGCCCCCGGCGGTCGACCGTCTTTCGGGGCCCGTCGTGGCTGGCGCAGACTGGGGGGATGACCGGGCTGGTGGCGTGCGTTGTCGTGCTGGCGGTCGCGACCACGTTCGGGCTGCTGCGGGCCGGGCTCGACGGAAGGATGAGGGTGCGCACCACTGACGGGACGGTACGGCTGTCGGAGGCGGAGCTGGGCGGGCCGCTCGGCGTGCGGGCGACGCTGGTGCAGTTCTCGACGGTCTTCTGCCAGCCGTGCCGGGCCACCCGGCGGGTGCTCTCGGAGGTGGCCGGGATGGTCGAGGGGGTCGAGCACGTCGAGGTGGACGCCGAGGCCCGATTGGAGCTGGTCCGTCGGCTGCAGATCAGGCGGACGCCGACCGTCCTGGTGCTGGACGCGGACGGCCGGGTGGTGCGCCGGGCGGTGGGGCAGCCGCGCAGGGCGGACGTGATTGCGGCGCTCGGCCAGGCGGTCTGAGGAGCCCCGTCGCAGGGGAACCCGTCGCGTAGGACTCCCGTTGCGATGGATTCCCGTCGCAGCGGAATCCTGTCCCTGTTGGTCCGCCCCGTCAGGTGGAGTCGCGCCCTGCCTGGGGCAGGATGTGCGCAGGCGGCGGGCGCAGTCGCCGGCGTAAGCTACTGGCCAGTAGTGACCACTGGGCTACCGGCGAGTATGCTGCCAGGAAGTTCCGGACCGGCACGGGAATTCGCTGCCCGGAGCGGGTGCGTTCCGTGTTCGCGCCCGCTTGCACAGCCGCAGCCGCCGGACGAGACCAGTACAGGAGACAAGGCCGTGAGCTTGAGGATCGTTGTCTGTGTGAAGTACGTGCCGGACGCGACGGGTGACCGTCGTTTCGCGGACGACCACACCACGGACCGGGAGGGCGTG
>NZ_JBITFB010000110.1:0-3617 GCF_044455625.1 Kitasatospora sp. NPDC051164
CGAGTGAACGTCCTGTGGGCGATGATCCGCGACGGAGCGTGCTACCAGGCAACACCACCAGTCACCGCGGCGGCTTGACAACGGCATTGGGATGTTCTCTTCTCCTGGATTTCGTCGGTTCCGCGGGGTTCCGTGCGGTCCCGTCGGGTTCCGTGTGCGCCGGTTGTTCGGACACGTCGTCAGACTGCCGGTACGAGAGGGTCCCTGGTGGTGGCGCGACGGCCACGGAGTGAAAGGATCCGGCCATGCACCATGTCGGCGTACTGGCCCTGGACGGCGTCGTCCCCTTCGAGCTCGGCATCCCCGCGCGGATCTTCGGCGCCGCCCGCGACGAGGCGGGCCGCCCGCTCTACACCGTCACCACGTGCAGCCTCGACGGCGGCCCGGTCCACACCGCCGCCGACTACGCCCTCGCCGTCTCCCAGGACGCCGCGCTCCTCGGCGCGGTCGACACCGTGGTCCTCCCGCCCTCGCACGGGCTCGGCCCGATCCGCGAGGAGGGCCGTCTGCCGGACGCGCTGCGCGAGGCACTGGCCGGCATCCGCCCCGGCACCCGCATCGTCGGCATCTGCACCGGCGCCTACGTGCTGGCGGCCGCCGGGCTCCTCGACCACCGGCCCGCCACCACGCACTGGGGCGAGGCCGACCGTCTGCAGCGGATGTTCACCACGACCCGCGTCGACCCCGACGTCCTGTTCGTCGACGACGGCGACATCCTCACCTCCGCCGGGGTCGCCGCCGGCATCGACCTGTGCCTGCACCTGGTCCGCCGCGACCACGGCAGCCGCATCGCCAACGACGTGGCGCGCTCCTGCATCGTCCCGCCATGGCGCGAGGGCGGGCAGGCCCAGTACATCCGACGCCCCGTCCCCGAACCGAACGCCGCCGGCAACTCCGGCACCGCCGCCACCCGGGCCTGGGCGATGGAACGCCTCGCCGAACCCCTGACGGTCGCCGACCTCGCCGCGCACGCCCACACCAGCGTCCGCACCTTCTCCCGCCACTTCCGCGAGGAGACCGGCAGCACCCCCGGCCAGTGGCTCACCCGCCAGCGCGTCGACCTCGCCCGCCACCACCTGGAGACCACCGACTGGCCCGTCGACCTGGTCGCCCGCCGCTCCGGCCTCGGCACCGGCGCCTCCCTGCGCCGGCACCTCCAGACGGCGATCGGCGTCAGCCCCCAGGCCTACCGCCGCACCTTCCGCCCGGCGGCTCACTGATCGTTTCAGAAAGAGGTTTGGAACTCCGAAGGTAGGCTGCCCGGTTCGTCCAGGAGGGCACCAGGCTGTACCTCCTCCCCGCCACGCGGGTGGGGTCTTCGGCGCGTGGTGTGGGAGGGTCGTTCGTTCGGGCACTGTTTCTGGCCATTCTCGTCAAAGTGTGTCGCTGCTGTGATCGCGCTGTGTAGGTTCGCGACCCGGAAGGCGTCATTCGCCTTGGCACCAGGGGCAGTTGGTGCCCGGTGCCGTGCCGCTCCACCCTCATCCTCTCCGCAGACGGGATTCGTGATGACCACCGCGAGCACAGGAACAGCCGCCACCACCCCGGCGAGCACGACCACCCCGGCAGGTACGGGTGCGTCGCCCGGGTACGAGGTGGACAAGGCGTCGCTGGACGGCGCGACGCCCAAGGACCTGCTGCCGACCACCGGCAACTACCCGACGGAGATCGTCCGGTACCAGTCGGTGGTGCTCACCGACATCCCCAACGCGAAGCCGGCCCGCAAGCTGACCGGCGCGATCGACCTCGGCGAGGAGAACCTCCCGTTCTACGACAAGCCCGCCGAGGGCATGGTCGTCACCACCGAGCAGAGCTGGTCGGCCCAGGGCGTCACGCTCGGCCGCTTGCTGCACAGCCTCGCCCTCGCGCCCGGGGAGAGCACGAAGGTCGCGGTCGTCGACTGGCAGAACACCACGAAGGCCACCGGCACGGAGAAGACCACCGAGGCCGACACCCTGTCCTCCACCACCGACCAGAACCGCTCGATCAGCGAAGTCGCCAACGCGATCGCCCGCGAGGAGCAGTACGGCGACTCCTCGGCGGCGCAGCGCAGCAAGTCCTCCAGCGGCGGCGGCAGCATCGGCTTCGCGGGGCTGCTCGGCGGGATCGGCGCGAACTGGAGCGCGTCGGAGAACAGCGCCTTCTCGACGGCCGTCTCCCGCTCGACCGGGGTGAAGACGGTGGCGGACGAGGCGTCGCAGCGCATCAGCGCGCGCACCCAGCAGCTGGCGACGGCGGCCCGCAGCCGCAACATGACGGTGGTGCGCGAGACCTCGCAGTCGGAGAAGGACCAGGTGATGACCCGGGTCGTCACCAACTACAACCACATGCACGCGATGTCGGTGCAGTACTACGAGGTCGTGCAGGTCTACAGCGTCACGACCAGGCCGACGAAGCTGGAACGCTGCCTGTTCATCCCGCTCCAGGAACTGACCTTCACCTACTCCAGCCTCCAGCGGTACAAGGAGGTCCTCGCCTCGGTCGCGCCGGCCGACTGGGGAGCGAAGATCCGGGCGGCGAACCCGTTCGACACCGCAGTGCGCAAACTCGACGCGCTCACCGCCCCGGAGGCGCTCCAGGAGCAGACCTTCGACGGCGTCGACCTGGTCGACATCGCCGGCGGCCCCATGGGCGTGTACGGGGTGCGCAAGGCCGACGGCAGCCCGGTGCGCTTCGACCCCGCCAGCCGGCGGTGGAACCCGATACCCACCACCGGCCTGCCCAGCGGCGGCCTGAACCGCATCATGCCGGGCAAGGAGATCCTCTGGGGGCTGCGGGCCGACAAGAAGCTCGTGCACTTCAACGGGACGGCCTGGAAGGCCGCCGACGTGCAGGACTGGCAGGGGCTGAGCCTGGCCTGCGGCGCGGACGACACGCTCTACCTCGTCGGCCTGGACAACACGCTCTGGCAGCGTGCCCATACCGGTACCTGGACGAACCTGAACGTCGAGGCCGACGAGGTTGCCGCCACCGGCAGCAAGGTCTGGTACTACCGGCAGGGCAAGACCTACGAGCGCAACGCCACCGGCTGGCAGGAGCGGAGCGCGGGAATCGTGCAGCGTGTGAACGCCGCCGCCGACGGCTCGCTCTGGGCGATGCTCAAAACCCCCGACAGCAGCGTCGCCCTCGTGCTGGAGTCGGGCGCGGCGAAGTGGGTCCGACCCGCGAACGGCCCCCTCAAGGAGCTGACGGGTGCGGCAGCCGTCGTCTCGGCCGCCGCCGGGGACTACTGGGTCCTCAAGCTCGACGGGACGCTGCTGCGCTACCTCACCACCGCGCGGGAGAACCCGCTCCCGTTCGACTACCAGCCCAAGACCGACTCCCCCTACGCCTCCCGGATCGACGTCTGGTACGACGAGGTCGGCATCCGCAGCATCCAGGTCATCTTCCCCGGGCAGACCGCCCGCTGCGGCGACACCGGCGGCTCCGGCGTCCTGCGCCAGGCCTCCTACGCCTTCGGAGGCGCCGACAAGCTGATCTCCGTCGACGCCTGGTCCGGCGCCGGCGCCCGCGGCAGCCTCGCCGGGCTGCGCCTGACGATGACCTCCGGGGTGGCCAACTTCGGGATCGCGGAGACCACCACCGCCGCGCCCGACCTGTCGGAGGACGCGGGCGGG
>NZ_JBITFB010000111.1:0-1970 GCF_044455625.1 Kitasatospora sp. NPDC051164
CCACCGGCTCCACCACGTCCCTTTGTCCGAAGACTCCGGGCCGGCTTCACGGGCTTAGCATCAGAAGGTTCAGCGTTGGCGCTTCAAAGCGGGTACGGGAATATCAACCCGTTGTCCATCGACTACGCCTGTCGGCCTCGCCTTAGGTCCCGACTTACCCTGGGCAGATCAGCTTGACCCAGGAACCCTTGGTCAATCGGCGCAAGAGTTTCCCACTCTTGTATCGCTACTCATGCCTGCATTCTCACTCGTGTACCGTCCACGACTGGTTTCCACCGCCGCTTCACCCGGCACACGACGCTCCCCTACCCATCACAGCAGGCGTTGGCCCTTCATGCTGCAATGACACGACTTCGGTGATGTGCTTGAGCCCCGCTACATTGTCGGCGCGGAATCACTTGACCAGTGAGCTATTACGCACTCTTTCAAGGGTGGCTGCTTCTAAGCCAACCTCCTGGTTGTCTCTGCGACTCCACATCCTTTCCCACTTAGCACACGCTTAGGGACCTTAGTCGGTGTTCTGGGCTGTTTCCCTCTCGACCATGGAGCTTATCCCCCACAGTCTCACTGCCACGCTCTCACTTACCGGCATTCGGAGTTTGGCTAAGGTCAGTAACCCGGTGAGGCCCATCGCCTATCCAGTGCTCTACCTCCGGCAAGAAACACGTGACGCTGCACCTAAATGCATTTCGGGGAGAACCAGCTATCACGGAGTTTGATTGGCCTTTCACCCCTAACCACAGGTCATCCCCCAGGTTTTCAACCCTGGTGGGTTCGGTCCTCCACGAAGTCTTACCTCCGCTTCAACCTGCCCATGGCTAGATCACTCCGCTTCGGGTCTTGGGCATGCAACTCAAACGCCCTATTCGGACTCGCTTTCGCTACGGCTACCCCACACGGGTTAACCTCGCTACACACCGCAAACTCGCAGGCTCATTCTTCAAAAGGCACGCAGTCACGGCCCGCCAGCAAGCTGACGAACGACGCTCCCACGGCTTGTAGGCACACGGTTTCAGGTACTATTTCACTCCGCTCCCGCGGTACTTTTCACCATTCCCTCACGGTACTATCCGCTATCGGTCACCAGGGAATATTTAGGCTTAGCGGGTGGTCCCGCCAGATTCACACGGGATTTCTCGGGCCCCGTGCTACTTGGGTATTCTTCAAGCGAGCCGTACAGATTTCGTCTACGGGGGTCTTACCCTCTACGCCGGACCTTTCGCATGTCCTTCGACTATCCATACGGTTTCTGACTCGCCGACCGGCCGGCAGACCGATCAAGAAAAAACCCACGACCCCGAAACGGCAACCCCTGCCGGGTCTCACACCATTCCGGTTTAGCCTCATCCGGTTTCGCTCGCCACTACTCCCGGAATCACGGTTGTTTTCTCTTCCTGCGGGTACTGAGATGTTTCACTTCCCCGCGTTCCCTCCACACTGCCTATGTGTTCAGCAGCGGGTGACAGCCCATGACGACTGCCGGGTTTCCCCATTCGGAAACCCCCGGATCAAAGCCTGGTTGACGGCTCCCCGGGGACTATCGTGGCCTCCCACGTCCTTCATCGGTTCCTGGTGCCAAGGCATCCACCGTGCGCCCTTAAAAACTTGGCCACAGATGCTCGCGTCCACTGTGCAGTTCTCAAACAACGACCAGTCACACACCCTCAACACTCCGAAGAGCGCCTCGAGTGAGGCCGGCACTGAGACAACGGTCAACCGTTCCCTCAGGACCCAACAACGTGCCCGACACAACCAGAACCCGAATCTCTCTTCCACGCCGAAGCAGTACTAGGAGAACAAGCCCTCGCTGTGCCGAATAGTCAACGTTCCACCCATGAGCGAGCACTCCGGGACATTCGCCCGAAGCTGCTATGTGCTCCTTAGAAAGGAGGTGATCCAGCCGCACCTTCCGGTACGGCTACCTTGTTACGACTTCGTCCCAATCGCTGGTCCCACCTTCGACGGCTCCT
>NZ_JBITFB010000112.1:0-3019 GCF_044455625.1 Kitasatospora sp. NPDC051164
TACCAGTACTCGGCGTCCATGGCGGAGCCGTCGACCAGCTCACCGGTCACCGTCGAGAACACCGGCACCGAGCCCGCCCGCGGACGGACCTCCGCGAGGACCTCCAGCAACTCGGCACGGATCGACTCCACCTGCGCGGAATGCGAGGCGTAGTCCACCGGGACACGGCGGGCACGGATGCCATCCGCCTCGCACGAGGCCAACAGCTCCTCCAGAGCGCCCGGTTCACCGGACACCACCACCGCCGACGGGCCGTTCACCGCCGCGACCGACACCCGATCGCCGTCACCAAGACGCTCGCGCACCTCCTCCACCGGCAACGCCACCGAGACCATGCCACCCAGACCCGCCAGACCACCAGCGATCGCCCTGCTGCGCAGCGCCACCACCCGGGCGCCGTCCTCCAGCGACAGCGCACCCGCGACGACGGCGGCAGCGATCTCGCCCTGCGAATGACCGACCACCACGCCCGGCTCCACACCGGACGCGCGCCACACTTCGGCGAGGGAGACCATCACCGCCCAGAGCACCGGCTGGACGACGTCCACCCGATCCATCCAGCCATCACCCTCGACGCCGCGCACCACCTCCAGCAGCGACCAGCCGTCCGCGAACGGCGCCAACGCCGCCCCGCACTCCGCCATCCGCGCAGCGAACACCGGCGAGGACTCCAGCAGTTCGACCGCCATCGCGGCCCACTGCGAACCCTGACCCGGGAAGACGAACGCCACCTTCCCCGCCGAACCACTCACACCCCGGACCGACCCCGGCAGGTCCGTCGCCAGCGCCTCCAGCCCCGCCACGGCGCCGGCACGGTCGCCCGCCACCACCACCGCCCGGTGCTCGAACACGGCCCGCGATGCCACCAGCGAGTGGCCCAGGTCGGACAGGCCGAGGCCGGGCCGCTCGTTCAGGAGGGCCACCATCTTCGCGGCCTGGCCCTGGAGGGCCTTCTCATTCCTTGCCGACAGCACGATCGGCACGGCCGGGGTCTCGTCACCGGCGGTCGGGTGCTCGACCGTGGCCGGTGCGTACTCGAGGATGGTGTGGGCGTTGGTCCCGCTGATACCGAAGGACGACACCGCCGCGCGACGCGGGCGCCCGGTCTCCGGCCAGGCCCGCCGCTCGGTGAGCAGCTCCACCGCACCCGCCGACCAGTCGACCTTCGCCGACGGCTCACTCACGTGCAGCGTCTGCGGCAGCACACCGTGCCGCATCGCCATCACCATCTTGATGATCCCGCCCACACCGGCCGCGGCCTGCGTGTGACCGATGTTCGACTTCAACGAACCCAGCCACAACGGCTGTTCGGCCGAACGCTCACGGCCGTACGTGTTCAGCAGCGCCTGCGCCTCGATCGGGTCACCCAGGGTCGTACCCGTCCCGTGCGCCTCCACCGCATCGATCTGATCCGACGCCAGACCCGCATTCGCCAACGCCTGCCGGATCACCCGCTGCTGGGAGGGACCGTTCGGCGCCGTCAGGCCGTTCGACGCACCGTCCTGGTTCACGGCACTGCCGCGCACGACCGCGAGCACCGGGTGCCCGTTGCGGCGGGCGTCGGAGAGCCGCTCGACGAGGAGCATGCCGACGCCCTCGCCCCAACCGGTGCCGTCCGCCTCCGCCGAGAACGCCTTGCACCGGCCGTCGGCCGACAGGCCGCGCTGGCGGCTGAAGTCGACGAAGGTCTCGGGCGTCGCCATCACGGTGACACCGCCCGCGAGCGCCATCGTGCACTCGCCCTGGCGCAGCGCCTGGATCGCCCAGTGCAGCGCGACCAGCGAGGACGAGCAGGCGGTGTCGACGGTGACCGCCGGGCCCTCCAGACCGAAGGTGTAGGCGACCCGGCCCGAGGCGATGCTGCCCGAGACACCGGTGCCGAGGTAACCCTCGACGCCCTCAGGGAGTTCTCCGATCCCGGTCGCGTAGTCGTGGTACATCACGCCGGCGAACACACCGGTGCGACTGCCGCGCAGCGTCGCCGGGTCGATCCCCGCACGCTCCACGGCCTCCCACGAGGTCTCCAGCAGCAGCCGCTGCTGCGGGTCCATCGCCAACGCCTCGCGCGGCGAGATCCCGAAGAACTCCGGGTCGAACAGCCCCGCGTCGTGCAGGAAGCCGCCCTCGCGGGCGTAGGTGGTGCCCTGGTGGTCGGGGTCGGGGTGGTAGAGACCGTCGAGGTCCCAGCCGCGGCCGGTCGGGAAGCCGGAGATCGCGTCACCGGCCCCGAGCACCAGGCTCCACAGATCCTCGGGGGACTCCACCCCGCCGGGGTAGCGGCAGGCCATGCCGACGATCGCGATCGGCTCGTCGTTCGCGGCCGAGGACGGCCGGGCGGCGCCGGCGCCGGTCACGGTGGCGTGCTCGTCCGCGTCGTCGCCGAGGAGTTCGGCGAGCAGGAAGGAGGCGAGGGCGCCCGGCGTCGGGTAGTCGAAGACGAGGGTGGCGGGCAGGCGCAGGCCGGTCACGCCGTTGAGCTCGTTGCGCAGCTCGACGGCGGTCAGCGAGTCGAAGCCCAGCTCCTTGAACGCCCGTGCGGACTCCACCGCACCCCCGTCGGCGTAGCCGAGCACGGCGGCGACGCGGGAGCGGACCAGGCCGAGGAGAGTCTCCTCCCGGTCGGCGGCGGCCGGCTGGGCCAGCAGTCGGGCGACCAGCTCGGAGCCGCCGGCCGTCGCCCCGGCGCGGGCGACCCGCCGGGTCGGGACCCGGATCAGGCCCCGCAGGAGGGCGGGCAGGGTGCCGGCGGCGGCCTGGGCGTGCAGGGCAGTCAGGTCCAGGTGCATCGGGACGAGGGCGGCGCTGCCGATGGCGGTGGCCGCGTCGAGCAGCCCGAGGCCCTCGGCGGAGCCGAGGCCGTGAATGCCGCCGCGGCTCATGCGCTGGACGTCCACCGCGTCGAGGCTGCCGACCATGCCGCTGCTGTCGGCCCACAGGCCCCAGGCGAGGGAGGTGGCGGGCAGTCCGGCGGCCCGGCGCTGGGCGGCGAGGGCGTCCAGGAAGACGTTCGCGGCCGCGT
>NZ_JBITFB010000113.1:0-2647 GCF_044455625.1 Kitasatospora sp. NPDC051164
ACCCGCACCCTCTACGACGAGGCCACCGCCTGGTCACACCACGCAACCCTCCCCGCGGCAGCTTGACACCGCTATGGCATGGGATGTCTGACAGCAAAGATCGCTGGCGGCGGCAAGAAGGCAGCCGCTGGCGGAGAGCCTTCGTCCGGCAGCGAGTCATCGGGGCAGGGCGAGCCGAAGATTTTGGTCGGAGAGGACTACATCGGCTGGGTCCGGAGACGCATCGTCGGCAGCGGTAGGCCCTTGCCGTCGTTCGGGTTCGACGAGTCCATCGTGCTTGGACACTGCTTGCGCGCCTACCGGCTCCGATACTGGAGACGCTCTCTGGCGGCTCTTCTGACGCTGCCTGGGATAGCACTCGGGTTGCTGCAGCTGGTGTCATGGGGGTGGGCGCTCGGGCTTGCCGTCGCTGGAGTGTGGCTGGCCTTCTATGCCGACCGGGTGGTGGCCCAGGCGTTGCTCCACCAGCTACGCCCCTCGCAGTTCCTGTCCGGCCACAGCCCCGAGCCGGCGGGGGCCTCAGGATTTCTCCAACGACGATTCCAATCATGGGCGTTGCCCTACACCCGTGAATGGCGGGGCAAGAGCTCGCCGAAGGAACACTTCATCGGTGCAGGCCGCCTGGTCTGGGGCACAGCGTCGATCGGTATCGACGTCGAACCCGCTCCGCGACGACCGGCAGCTCCAGTTGATCAGGATGATGAGGCCAAGGCGACTCTCATTCCCGTGCAGTTGCAGAAGTCAATCGATTCGCAACAGGCCGCCCCTGCTGGCACGTTCAGGAACTTCACCGTAGAAGAGCTCTACGACTTCGTAGCCAACCGGCTCGTCGACCCCGCGCCGTCACATGCCCCAGGGCATCCGTTCGCAGACATCGAGGTCATTGGCGTCGCCGCCGTCTCGTCCAAGAGGTGGGCCCAGCTCGACGACGTGACCTGGCGGAGCATGGAGTCGCTCGCGGCAGGACATCCTGACGGCGGCCCGGGACCCTACGTCGCCCGCCGCTACCTCTGGGCGCGGATCATCTCGTGGGGCGGTGAGATGAGCGCCTCCATCCTGGTCAACTTCGCCTACGAGAGTGGCTTCCTTCGGGTCACCGTCCGTCCGCACCTCATGGCTCCGCTCAACAGCAAGCTCGCGGCGACGGTGGCCCCTCTTTCACCATTTTCGTGGCGTTGGCAGCGAACCGCCTGGCTCCAGGCGGTTTGCGATCTCGTCAGCGCAGCGAACCGGCTCATCTCGGGCCGCGTGGTTTCACCGAAACCAGAGCTTGATCAAGGCGGTCCGGTGAGCCTTCGGGAGATCTACTCGACCCGCTACATCGACGAGATGCACATGTACGAGGACGCCCGCCGCTACGTACAGATGATGCAACGCAGAGTGTTCGACACGGTCGAGGCGTTTCTCGGCAACCACCAAGTCGACACCCGCTCGTACCAGGCGCAGGCGCTGGCCATCTACAACTTCGGGGTCATGGCCGGCGGCGACATCAGCGGCAATATCCAGAACGGACCCGGTGCCACCGGCACCTTCATGAGCCAGGAGGCATGATGCCCTTCCGCCGCCAGCAGAATCCGAACCCGTTCCCCGCCAGCAGCGGCATCAGCGCGGGTGGGAACATCACAGGCAATATCCAGAACGCGCCAGGAGCGCAGAACGCGACCCTGAACCAGCATGTCGCCGAAACGAGCGACGAGCAGCTCAACGAGGCGCGACGGCAGCTGCACGAGCTGCGCGAAGCCGTCGAGCGGCATGCCGCGCAACTCGCACAGCCTCAAGCCTGCCTCGAAGAGATCACAGCAGTCGAGCAGCACCTTGACCGGGCAGGAGATGACCCCACCACGTTGCGTGTCCTCATGGGTTCCGTGTACCAGCACTGCGGCGGGGTACCTGGACTAGTGGCCATTGCAGGTCTCGCGCAGCAGACAGTCGCCGCCCTGCTCTGATCCACTACAGCGGCTGCCCGAGAACGCGACGTAAAAGGCAGCCGCCGAAGAGTAACCAGTGAAGCCGGTCAGAGCTGCTGGAGCCGTGCCACCGCCTCGCTCAGGACCTCGTCCTTCTTGCAGAAGGTGAACCGGACCAGGCTCTGACCGGCTTCGGCGTTGTCGTAGAAGACCACGTTCGGGATGGCGACGACGCCGCAGCGCTCGGGCAGGGAACGGCAGAACTCCATGCCGTCCTTTTCCCCGAGCGGGGTGATGTCGGTGGTGATGAAGTAGGTGCCCTCGGGGTTGAACACGCGGAAGCCCGCTGACGAGAGACCGTCAACCAGCAGGTCCCGCTTCCGGAGCAGGTCGGCGCGGAAAGTGTCAAAGTAGCTGTCGGGGAGACGGAGCGCCTCGGCGACCGCGTACTGGAAGGGGCCTGCGCTCACGTAGGTGAGGTACTGCTTGGCGGTACGGACCGCCGAGACGATGGCCGGACTCGCGGTTACCCAACCAACCTTCCAGCCGGTGAAGGAGAAGGTCTTGCCGGCCGAGGAGATGGTGACGGTGCGTTCGCGCATGCCGGGGAGGGCGGCGAGCGGGTGGTGGGTGACGCCGAAGACGAGGTGTTCGTAGACCTCGTCGGTGATCACCAGGAGGTCGTGCTCGACGGCGAGTTCGGCGATGCCGCGCAGCTCGTCGGCGGTGAGGACGGTGCC
>NZ_JBITFB010000114.1:0-2611 GCF_044455625.1 Kitasatospora sp. NPDC051164
GAACGTCCTGTGGGCGATGATCCGCGACGGAGCGTGCTACCAGGCAACACCACCAGTCACCGCGGCGGCTTGACAACGGCATTGGGATGTTCTCTACGCTTCATGATCACCGGGGGATCCGTGCCTGCCGTCCCATCATGCATTCTCGACCCGATCCGCGACCAATTCCTCGCCCTGTTGCCCGATCGCGAGGACCGCCACCCGCTGGGCTGCCACAACCCACGGATCAGCGACGCCGTGGTCTTCGACCGCCTGGTGCAGGTCCTGGTCTTCGGCTGCGGCTACGAACGCGTCGCCGACGAGCACTGCTCGGCCACCACCTTGCGCCGCCGCCGTGACGAGTGGATCGCCACCGGCGCCATGGAGACCCTTCGACTGCTCGCACTCGCCGCCTACGACCGCATGATCGGCCTCGAACTCGACCGCCTCAACGCCGACGGCTGCATCAGCAAAGCCCCCTCCGGAGGCGAATGCGCCGGCAAGAGCCCGGTCGACCGGGCCAAACTCGGCCTGAAACGCTCCCAGTTGACCGACGCGAGCGGCATACCGCTGGTCACGGAACCGGCACCGGCCAGCATTCGCGACGACACCCTGCTGCCTACAACCCTCGACCGCTACACCGCCCTGGAGACAACCCTGGGGCCGCTGCCCGAACACCCGCGACTGGCCCTGGACGCCGGATACGACTACCGCCCGGTCCACGACGAGCTGGCCGACCGCCGGATCGAGGCCCGCATCGCCCCACGCGGCGTGAAGACCCCGATCCAAAGCGGCGGCCGATGGGTCGTCGAACGCACGAACTCCTGGATGAACAACTTCGGCAAGCTCCGACGCTGCACCGAACGGCGCAGGGCGGCGGTCGAGTTCTTCCTCGCACTGGCCTGCACCGTCATCACCGTCCGCTGCCTCATCCGACGCGCCTGGACCCACTACCGCTGGAACGCCCGACCTCGTAGCCCGCGCATCCGATGACCTACTGGCGGAGCCTCTAAGTGGCTGGCTCGGCCGGGGCCGTACTGTTCGTGCGGTGATCAGTCGTGCTGGTTGAGCCGCGACGGTGTCCGTCAGTTCTTGTGGCGGCGGTGTTCGGTGAGGCTGGTCACCCCGCTCAGTGCTTGCACCTGGTCTTCCAGGTTGGCCTTGTCGGTGGTCAGCTGCCGGATTGCCTCGGCGTAGATGCGGACCAGTTTGCGCAGGTCGCTGTTCTCCCGCCGGAGGCGGGCGTTCTCGTCGTCGGGGCGGGTGCTGGCCTGCGGGGTGTCGGCCGGTCCGCGCCGGGCGGTGAGCTGGTTCTTGAACCAGGCGATCGGTTCCGGGTAGTTGCGGTAGAAGGTCGCGTGGGTGATGCCGAGGCGCTTCTCGACGCTGGTGACGGTGGCGCGTCGGCCGGCGGCGCTGCTGTCGGCGAGTTCGGTTTCCATCGCGGTGCGGACCTGTTCGTCGGTGGGCAAGCGGTGGCTCACGGCGTCTCCGTCCTGGCGCGCGGGTTGGTACTGGCGGTCGTGGCGAGGAACTCGGCGAGCTCCTGCCGGCGGGTTTGGAGGCGGTGCCGGACGAAGGGCGCCAGCTGGTCCGCGCGGGCGAGTTCCCGGTCGTGGGCGTCCAGGGCTGCTCGCAGGTGGTCGGTGTTCGCCGTGGACAGGGCGACGTTGCGGCAGCGCAGGGGCTGGCAGTCGGGCAGCGAGGGGCCGTCCCCGCCGTCGTCGCGGCGGCACAGGGCCCGGTCGGGGTTGTGGACGCAGGTGACGTACTGGCCCGGGTAGATGTGGGGGTCGTGTCGGGCCATGTGGCGCCGCAGCCGTTTCGGGTCGTTTATCACCTTGCCCTGGAAGCGGACGTGGCGTTCGAACTCGGCGAGGCGGCCCTCCGCCTCCGCGTCGGCCGGCCCGGTGAGGCGGTGGAACTCGTCGCTGACGATCAGGTCGCCGAGTTTCTCACCGCGGGCGATCGCCTCCTCGGACTCGACCTCGTCACGGAATCCGGAGTCGGAGGTGCCTAATGGTGGAGTCGGGTATTGGAAGTATCCAAATGCCTCAGGCCGCGCTCGTGACGAGAGACAATCAACCGGTGACTCGACCCGTGAACCGCGACCGCTCCCTCGAGGAGCTTGAACGCGACCGCTGGCCAGCCCCTCCAGCTGACGCAACCCGTCTCGTCGCAGCCGCGCATGTCCTCCGGCGTCAGCCGATCGGCGAGCTGACCGTGGAGGACATGCGCTTGTTGATCCGACAGGACGTGGGATTGCGGTATCTCCTTCCGATGGCGCTGGAGCTTCTGCGGGAGAACCCGCTGGCAGAGGGCGACTTGTACCCGGGTGATCTGCTCTCCGCAGTCCTCACCAGGGATCCAGCGGTCTGGAACGAGTCTGCCGGACTCCGGCACGAGCTTCGCGTGATCGTCTCGGGGCTGGTCGACATGTCACCCGCCCTCCAGCAAGACATCGAACGGTTCCGGACTGCAAGTTGCTGTCACGGGCCAGCCGTCATGGGCGGCGGGGTCCTGTCCGTCGGTTCATGAGAGGACGTTAAGTCCCTTTTCTCTCGGTTCGTGATCGCTCGTTCGTGTGAACGTCAGCCGTACTGGCGTGCCAGTCGGGGCTAGGGTGATGTTC
>NZ_JBITFB010000115.1:0-2321 GCF_044455625.1 Kitasatospora sp. NPDC051164
ACGATGGCGCGGTGGGGGATGGTGACGCCCTTGGGGCGGCCGGTGGAGCCGGAGGTGTAGATGACGTAGGCGGGGTGGTCGGGGTGGAGGGTGAGTGGGGGTGCGGTGTGGGGGTGGGTGGTGAGGTCGGTGTGGTCGAGGTGGATGGTGGGGGTGGTGTTGGTGGGGGTGGTGGTGTTGGTGGTGGTGAGGAGGGTGGTGGGTTGGGCGTCGTCGAGCATGGCGGTGATGCGGTCGGCGGGGTGGGTGGGGTCGATGGGGAGGTAGGCGGCGCCGGTTTTGAGGGTGGCGAGGAGGGCGACGACGAGGTCGATGGAGCGGTCGAGGCAGATGGCGACGAGGGTTTCCGGGCCGGCGCCGTGTTCGATGAGGAGGTGGGCCAGTTGGTTGGCGCGGGTGTGGAGTTGGTGGTAGGTGAGGTGTTGGTCTTGGTAGGTGATGGCGGTGGCGTCGGGGGTGCGGGTGGCTTGTTGGGCGAGGAGGTGGGGGAGTGTGGTGTCGGGGGTGGGGGTGGTGGTGTCGTTCCAGGTGGTGAGGAGGGTGTGGCGGAGGTCGGGGTTGAGGACGGGGATGTCGGTGAGGGGGGTGTGGGGGTTGGTTTCGAGGGCGGTGAGCAGGTTTTCGGTGGCGGTGAGCAGTAGGTCGTGGATGAGCTGGGGGTCGATGCCGGCGTCGGACTGCACGGTGAACGCGAACCCGTTGCCGAAGTCGTCGATCGAGACGCCAAGCGGGTAGGTGGTGCGTTCCTGAGTGAAGATCAGCTCGACTCCCTCGAGCTCGCCCTCGATGTTCGCCTCATCGATCGGTGTGTGGCGGTAGTTGAGGACGGTGGTGAAGAGGGGGGTGTTGGGGGGGAGTGGGCTGGCTTGTTGGGCGTGGGCGAGGGGGGTGTGTTCGTGTTCGAGGAGGGTGGCGAGGTGGTGGTGGGTGGTGGTGAGGGCGGTGAGGGCGGTGTGGTGGTGGGTGTTGATGCGGATGGGGAGGGTGTTGATGTGGAGGCCGGGGGTGTTGTGGGGGGTGGTGGTGGTGTGTCGGCCGAGGAGGATGGTGCCGAAGACGGTGTCGGGGTGGTTGGTGAGGTGGGTGAGGGTGTGGGCGTAGGCGAGGTGGAGGAGGGTGGCGGGGGTGGTGTTGTGTCGGCGGGTGGTGGTGTGGAGGCGGGTGGTGAGTTGGGGGGTGAGGGTGTGGTGGGTTTCGCGGATGGTGGTGGGGTCGGTGGTGGTGAGGTTGTAGGGGGTGGTGGGTTGGGTGAGGCCGGCCAGTTGCTGGGTGAAGTAGTCGTGGTGGTGGGTGGTGGTGTTGGTGGTGAGGGTGTGGGCGACGAAGTCGCGGTAGGGCTGGGTGGGGGGGAGGTGGTGGTGGTTGCCGGTGAGGTGGGCGCGGATTTCGTTGAGGAGGATGGTGCGGGTGTTGTGGTCTTGGATGAGGTGGTGGATGTGGAGGGCGAGGAGCCAGTGGCCTGGGTGGTGGGGGTCGGGTGCGGTGGTGGCGCGGATGAGGGGTGCTTGGTCGAGGGGGAGGGGGGTGTTGCAGGTGGCGAGGAGTGCTGCGGTGGGGTCGGTGGTGTGGGGGTCGAGGGTGGTGTGGTGGGGGGTGAGGGTGGCGTGGTGGTGGACGACCTGGACGGGGTGGGTGAGGTTTTGCCAGTGGATGGCGGTGCGCAGGGTGTCGTGGCGGGTGATGACGGCGTTGAGTGCGGTGAGGAAGGTGTCGAGGCGTTCGCGGCTGTCGAGGCGTAGGACGGCGGGGAGGAGGTAGGTGTCGTTGTCGTCTTGGAGGTGGTGGAAGAGGAGGCCTTCTTGGAGGGGGGTGAGGGGGTAGATGTCGGCGATGGTGGGGGTGCCGCCGGGGGTGTGGTGGGTGATGTGGTCGAGGTCGGTTTGGGTGAGGTGGGCGAGGGGGGTCATGTCGGGGGTGATGCGGGTGGTGCCTGGGGGGATGTGGGTGGGGGGTGCGGGGGTGGTGCTTTGGGGGGTGGTGGTGTGGGTGGTGGTGGCGAGGGTGGCGGGGGTGGGGGTGAGGAAGAGGGTGCGGATGTCGGTGGGGATGCCGTTGGTGGTGAGGTGGTTGATGAGGGTGAGGGCGAGGAGGGAGTGGCCGCCGAGTTCGAAGAAGTTGTCGTCGGGGTTGACGGTGTCGAGTCCGAGGACGTGGGCGAAGGCGGTGCAGATGGTGGCTTCGCGTTCGTTGGCGGGGGCGCGGCCGGTGGTGTGTGTGGTGTGGGTGGGGGCGGGTAGGGCGCGGCGGTCGAGTTTGCCGTTCGCGTTCAGTGGCAGGGCGTCCAGGGTCACCACAGCTGACGGCACCATGTACTCCGGCAG
>NZ_JBITFB010000116.1:0-2150 GCF_044455625.1 Kitasatospora sp. NPDC051164
CTCCTCGCCACCCGCCTCGCCAGCCGCATCCGCACCACCCTCGGCACCGAACTCCCCCTGCGCACCCTCTTCGAAGCACCCACCCCCGCCGCCCTGGCACGTCACCTGGACCCGGGCGCACTGGTCCGTCCGCCGGTGGTGGCCGTCAGCGAAGGACGCGCGCAGGTGCCGCTGTCCTTCGCTCAGCAGCGGCTCTGGTTCCTCGGGCAGCTGGAGGGGCCGAACGCGACCTACAACATCCCGGCCGCCGTACGCCTTTCGGGCACGGTGGACCAGGAGGCACTGACGGCCGCACTGCGCGACGTGATCGACCGGCACCAGGTCCTGCGGACCGCTCTCTCCCTCGTCGACGGGCAGCCGGTGCAACGGGTGCTGCCCATCGAGGACGTCTCCGTCGGGCTCACTGTCGAACAGGTCGACGATGAGGAGGAGTTGGCCGCTGCAGTGCGCCGGTCGGCCGGGCAGCCCTTCGACCTGGCGACCGAACTTCCGCTGCGGGCTTCGTTCTTCACGCTGACTCCCGAGCAGAGTGTCCTCCTGCTGACGGTTCATCACATTGCAGGTGACGGCTGGTCGCTGGCCCCGCTGGGGCGGGACCTGTCGGCCGCATACGCGGCGCGCGTCAACGGCCGGGCACCCGCGTGGGCGCCGCTGCCGGTGCAGTACGCGGACTACACGCTCTGGCAGCGGGAACTGCTGGGGTCGGAGGAGGACACCGAAGGCCTGCTGGCACGGCAGTTGGGGTACTGGCGGGAGGCACTGGCCGACATACCCGAGGAGCTGGCGCTCCCCTTCGACCGGTCGCGCCCCGCAGTGGCGACGTACCGCGGGGGCGACGTCGAGCTGTCCGTCCCCGCCGAGCTGCACGCGGACCTGCTGAAGCTCGCCCGCGACCACGGCGCCACTTCGGCCATGGTGCTGCAGGCGGCGCTGGGTGTGCTGCTGTCCCGGCTCGGTGCCGGGGAGGACGTTCCGATCGGTACGCCGGTCGCCGGCCGTACCGATGAGGCGCTGGACGAGCTGGTCGGGTTCTTCGTCAACACCCTGGTCCTGCGCACCGATCTGAGCGGCGATCCGACCTTCGCCGAGCTGCTGGGCCGGGTCCGCGAGGCCGCGCTGGGTGCCTTCGCGCACCAGGACGTGCCGTTCGAGCGCCTCGTCGAGGAGCTGGCACCCGCGCGCTCGATGGCCCGGCACCCGCTCTTCCAGGTCATGCTCAGCCTGCAGAACAACGAGCGGGCAACCGTCGAACTCCCGGGCCTGGACGCCGATGTGTACGCCGCCGGTCCGGCGGCCGCCAAGTTCGACCTGCAGTTCGACGCGGTCGAGCAGGGCGAGGGTCTCGCGGTGCGGATCACGTACGCGGCGGACCTGTTCGACGCGGCATCGGTACGGACGATCGGCGAGCGGTGGCTGCGCGTGCTCGCCACCGTCGCCGGGGACCCGTCCCTGCGCGTCAGCGCCATCGACGTACTCGCCGACGACGAACGCCACCTCCTGCTCCAGGACTGGTCCGGCGCCACCCACAGCGTCCCGACCGAGACCGTACTGCCCGCGCTCTTCGAGGCCCAGGCCGCCCGCACCCCCGACGCCGTCGCCGTCATCCACGGCGACGAACAGGTCACCTACCGGGAGTTGAACGAGCGCGCCAACCGGCTCGCCCACCTCCTCGCCGAACAGGGCGTCCGCCCCGAGTCACTGGTCGCGATCCGCATGGAACGCACCGCCCACCTGATGACCGCTCTCCTGGCCGTCCTCAAGGCCGGCGGCGCCTACCTGCCCATCGACCCCGACTACCCCACCGACCGCGTCACCCACATGCTCACCGACGCCAACCCCGCCCTGCTCCTCACCACCAGCACCACAACGGGCGTTGGCACCACGGACGTCGACACCTCGGGCGTCAGTGCCTCGGCCGTCAGTGCCTCGGCCGTCGCGCCGCAGCCGCCGACCGTCCTCCTCGACCGGGTCGTTCTCGACGCTTACGCCACCACCAACCCGGTCGTCACCGCGCTGCCCGCGCACCCCGCGTACGTGATCTACACCTCCGGCTCGACCGGCCGCCCCAAGGGCGTGGTGATCACCCACCGCAACATCACCAAGCTCCTCACCTGGGCCGCCGACACCTTCGGCGACCACCACTTCACCCA
>NZ_JBITFB010000117.1:0-2119 GCF_044455625.1 Kitasatospora sp. NPDC051164
CGCACCCGGCCCGGCGCCACCGTCACCAACGTCAGCCGCGCCAACGGCACCTGCCGCAGATCCAGCCCCCGCTCACGGTCGGCCGCCACCAGAGCGTCCCAACACACCGCCTGACCGTCCCCGTCCACCGAGGACCAGTCCAACACCTCCACCGGCAGCACCACACCCCGGCGCACCACCTGCACCGGCTCCGGCACGCCCTCCCACACGACGCCCACCCGCAGCGCCTGCACCTCGTCCACCACCCGCTGCCACGACGCGGCGAACCCACCCACGTCCGACACACCATCGGCGGTGAACATCAACTGCTCGAAGTACGCCGGAGAATCGGCCTCCACCAGCGAGTGGAACAGCATGCCGCTCTGCATCGGCGACAGCGGCAGCACCTCCTCCACCCCCCGGCCGTCTCCGACCACCAGGTCCACACCCGCCTGATCCAGCCCCGACAGCGGGAAGTCCGACGGCGTCAACCCACCCGCCCCCGGCACCCCGCAGTGCGCCACGAACTCCTCCAACGCGGCCACGAAACCCGCAGACAACCCCTCGATCACCGCAACCGAGAACACGCCCTCCTGCCAGCCCCACTCCACCAGCAGCCGACCGTCCACCACCCGGCCCACGACATCCAGGACGTGGGAGCGGGGGTCCAGCGGGCTGTGCTCGCCGGCGGGGCTGGGCAGCATGGCCCGGTAGAAGTCGCCGTCTCCGGTCAGGCCGTCGAACTGGCCAAGGTAGTTGAAGCTCACCTGCGGGCGGATCGCGCCCAGTTCTCCGGCCGCGGAGTCCTGATCGCCGAGGTAGCGCAGGGCGCCGTGCCCGATCCCGCGGCCCGGCACCGTACGGATCCGCTCCTTGACCGCCTTGACCAGCACGTCCCAGTCGCCGCCCGCCGGCAGTTCCAACGGGAACACCGAGGTGAACCAGCCCACCGTCCGCGAGACGTCCACGCCCGCGAACAGCTCCTCACGACCATGCCCCTCGACATCCACCAGCACCCGGTCCCGGCCGGTCCACTCCCCCAGCACCCGGGCCAGCACCGCCAGCAACACCTCGTTCACCCGGGTCCGGTACACCCCCGGCACCCGCTGCAACAGCGCCCGCGTCGCCTCCACCGACAACCCGTTCGACACCACCCGCAAACCACCGGGCTGCGCCGCCACACCCTCCACCGGCAGACCCGGCTCAACCCCCTGGCCCACACCGGACCAGTACGCCAGCTCGGAATCGAAACCACCCGACTCCACCAGCTCCCGCAGCCGATACGCCCACTCCTGGAACGACGCCGACTTCACGCCCAGATCCACCGCGGCACCGGACACCACCTGCCCGTACGCCACCGCCAGATCCTCCAGCAGCACCCGCCACGACACCCCGTCCACCACCAGGTGGTGCGCCACCACCACCAACCGCACCCCACCCGCACCGAGATCGATCAGGGCGAAGCGGATCAGCGGGCCGTCGGCGAGGTCGAAGCCGTGCTGCATCGTGTCGGTGATGGTGTCGAGCGCGCTCTGCCAGGCGTCCGGCGCGAGTGCGGACAGGTCGTGGTGCTCGACCGGTACGGTCCGGTCCTCGGCAAGGTTGCGCTGGCGCCAGCCGGCGCCGGTGCGCTCGAAGCGCAGCCGCAGCGCGTCGTGGTGCGCGACCAGGGCCTCCACCGCCCGGGTGAGCGCGGTGTGGTCGACGGCTTGGGCGAGTTCCAGGTGGACGGCCATGTTGAAGTGCTGCGGGGCCGTGCGGTGGGTGCGGAAGAACCACCGCTGGATCGGGGTGAGCACCACGGGGCCCTCCACGGGCGGCTGGTCCTGGACGGGGGCGGCGGAGGCGGTGGGGCCGCCGAGGGCGGCGGCCAGCGAGGCGACCGTCTGGTGCTGGAAGATGTCCCGCGAGGTGAGGGTGAGTCCGGCCTTGCGGGCGCGGGCGACGACCTGGATGCTGAGGATCGAGTCGCCGCCCAGGTCGAAGAAGTTGTCCTCGACCCCGACCCGCTCGACACACAGCACCTGCGACCAGACGCCGGCCAGCACCTCCTCCACCGCACCCACCGGCGCGGTGAACTCCTCACCGGAACCCACCACTTCGGGCTCCGGCAGAGCCCGCCGGTCCACCTTCCCGTTCG
>NZ_JBITFB010000118.1:0-2023 GCF_044455625.1 Kitasatospora sp. NPDC051164
GCGGCCGACGGCTGCCGGACGAGGCGGCTCACCGTCAGTCATGCGTTCCATTCGCCGCTGATGGACGGCATGCTGGCGGAGTTCCGCGCCGTGGCTGCCGAGGTGGTTTTCGCGGAGCCGCGGATCCCGATCGTGTCGACGCTGACCGGTTCGCTTGTGTCGGCCGAGTTGACCGACCCCGAGTACTGGGTGCGGCATGTTCGCGAGGCCGTCCGCTTCGCTGACGCGGTGCATGTGCTGGAGGGTGAAGGTGTCCGGGCGTTCCTGGAGCTGGGCCCGGACGGCACGCTCAGCGCCATGGCAGGGCACTGCCTCGGCGAGGAGAGCGGCGCCGTCCTCGTACCGGCCCTGCGGCGCGATCGGCCGGAGGCGCAGAGCTTCACGACTGCGCTGGCCCGGCTCCAGGTGCGCGGTGCCGCGGTGGACTGGCACGCCGTGTTCGCGGGCACCGGCGCCCGCCGGGTGGATCTGCCCACCTATGCCTTCCAGCACGAGAACTACTGGCCGCGGGTCAGGCCCGGGCTGGTCGGGGACGTGCTCTCCGCCGGCCTGGCGAACGCCGACCATCCGCTGCTCGGCGCCTCGTTGGCGCTGGCCGATGCGGACGGCCACCTCTTCACCGGGCGGCTCGCCCTGGACGCGCACCCCTGGCTGGCGGACCATGCCGTCGCCGGCACCGTACTGCTGCCCGGAACGGGCTTGGTGGAACTCGCGGTCCGGGCCGGCGAGCAGGTCGGCTGTGCGCTGCTGGAGGAGCTCACCCTGGAGGCGCCGCTGATCTTGCCCGAACAGGGCGCGGTGCAGCTCCAGGTGTCCGTCGGTGCTCCCGAGGAGTCGGGTCACCGGACGATCGCCGTGCACTCCCGGCCTGCGGAGGCTGCTGATGACGTGCTCTGGACGCGGCATGCGGTGGGTCTGCTGGCGCGGGAATCGGCTGCCGGTGGCGTGGAGTTGAGGGTGTGGCCGCCGGCCGGTGCGGAGCCGGTGGCGGTGGACGAGGTCTACGAGGCGTTCGGGGCGGCCGGGTTCGCGTACGGGCCGGTGTTCCGGGGCCTGCGGGCGGTGTGGCGGCACGGGGGCGAGGTGTTCGCGGAGGTGGCGCTGCCGGAGGAGGCCCGGTCGGAGGCGGGGTCCTACGGTGTGCATCCGGCGCTGCTGGATGCTGCGCTGCATGCGATCGGTGCGGGCGCTCTGTTGGAGGACACCGGTCGGGGCCGGTTGCCGTTCGCGTGGTCGGGTGTGTCCGTGCACGCGGCCGGTGCGGGGGAGTTGCGGGTCAGGATCTCCGCTGTGGGGGCCGAGGCGGTCTCGCTCGCGGTGGCCGATGCCTCCGGTGCGCCGGTCGCGACGGTCGACTCCTTGGTGCTGCGGGCGTTCTCGCCGGAGCAGCTTGCCGCGCAGGGTGGCCATGATGCGCTCTTCCGTCCGGAGTGGACTCCCGTCTCGCTGCCGGTGTCGGCGCCCGACGGTGTGATCGGTGTCCTGGGAGGGGACGGCCTGGACCTGGCCGGCGCGATCGCCTTCGCGGACCTGGCGGACATCGCCGAGGGCGGTGTCACCCCCGACATCCTGGTGCTCCCGGTCGCCGTCGGGACCGGGTTCGACCTTGCCGCGGCCACCCACAAGGCCGTGCGGGAGGCCCTGGAGCTGGTGCAGGAGTGGCTGGCAGCGGACGCCTTCGCGGATTCCCGTCTGGTCGTCGTCACCCGCAACGCGGGCGAGGCGAACCTTCCGGCCGCCACGGTGCGGGGTCTGTTCCGGTCGGCGCAGTCGGAGAACCCGGGCCGGATCACCCTGATCGACCTGGACGGTGACCCCGCCTCGCAGCGGGCGCTGTCCTGCGCGCTCGGCACCGACGAACCGCAGCTCGCGCTGCGGGCCGGCAGCGCCACCGCGCTCCGCCTGGCCAGGACGGGCGAAGCCGCGGTCCCGGCCGTGGGTCTGCGGGCGTTGGACCCTGCGGGGACGGTGTTGCTGACGGGTGCGACGGGTTCGCTCGGTCGGCAGGTGGCCCGTCATCTGG
>NZ_JBITFB010000119.1:0-1881 GCF_044455625.1 Kitasatospora sp. NPDC051164
GCCATCCGCCCAGCGAACACCGACGACGACTCCAACAGCTCCACCGCCATCGCAGCCCACTGCGAACCCTGACCCGGGAAGACGAACGCCACCCGGCCCGCCGAACCACTCACGCCCCTGATCTGACCGGCCGACACGCCGTCGGCCGCCAGGGTCTCCAGGGCCGCCCGGAGCTCGGAACGGTCGGCGCCGACGAGCACGGCACGGTGTTCGAAGGCAGCTCGGGTCGACGCCAGGGCGACACCGACCGCCTCCGGCGCGGTGTCCGGTTCGCCGTCCAGCAGGTCGAGCAGCCGCTGGGCCTGGCCGCGCAGCGCGCCCGCCGTGCGGGCCGAGAGCACCCACGGCAGACCGGAGGTGAGCGCGACCAGCGGTGCGCCGTCCTGGTCCGCCGCTTCCACGGCCTCTGGTTCCGGGGCCTGCTCCAGGATGATGTGGGCGTTGGTGCCGCTGAAGCCGAAGGACGAGACCGCGGCCCGGCGCGCCCGCCCGATCTCCGGCCAGGGACGGGCTTCGGCGAGGAGCTCGACGGCGCCGGCCGACCAGTCGACGTGCGAGGACGGCTCGCCCACGTGGAGGCTCTTCGGCAGCACCCCGTGCTGCATCGCCAGCACCATCTTGATCACGCCGGCCGCCCCCGCCGCCGCCTGGGTGTGGCCCAGGTTCGACTTCACCGAGCCCAGCCAGAGCGGCTCCTCCTCGCTGCGCCCCTGCCCATAGGTGGCGAGCAGCGCCTGTGCCTCGATCGGGTCGCCGAGGGTGGTGCCGGTGCCGTGCGCCTCCACGGCGTCGACCTCGCCGGCCGTCAGCCCACCGCTCGCGAGCGCCTGCCTGATGACCCTCTGCTGGGACGGCCCGTTCGGCGCGGTCAAACCGTTGGACGCGCCGTCCTGGTTGACGGCACTGCCGCGGACGATGCCGAGCACCGGATGGCCGTTCCGCCGGGCGTCCGACAGCCGCTCGACCAGGATCATGCCGACGCCCTCGCCCCAGCCGGTGCCGTCCGCGTCATCAGAGAAGGCCTTGCAGCGGCCGTCGGCGGCCAGGCCGCGCTGGCGGCTGAACTCCACGAACGTGCTCGGCGTCAGCATCACCGTCACACCGCCCGCCAGCGCCAGCGTCGACTCACCCTGCCGCAGCGACTGGCAGGCCAGGTGCAGCGCGACGAGCGAGGAGGAACACGCCGTGTCGATCGTGACCGCCGGCCCCTCCAGGCCGAAGGTGTAGGAGACGCGGCCGGAGGCGATACTGCCCGAGGTGCCGGTGCTGATCTGCCCCTCGGCTCCCTCCACCGACTGCTGGAGCACCATGGCGTAGTCGTTGTACATCACGCCGACGAAGACACCCGTGCGGCTGCCGCGAACCGTCCGCGGGTCGATGCCGGCCCGCTCGAACGCCTCCCAGGACGTTTCCAGCAGCAGCCGCTGCTGCGGGTCCATCGACATCGCCTCACGCGGCGAGATGCCGAAGAACCCCGGGTCGAACTCGCCCGCCCGGTGGAGGAACCCGCCCTCGCGGACGTACGAGGTGCCTTGGTGGTCCGGGTCCGGGTGGTAGAGGTTCTCGACGTCCCAGCCGCGGTCCTCGGGGAAGGCCGAGAGCGCGTCCCGCCCGTCGGCGACCAGCCGCCACAGGTCCTCGGGCGATTCGACCCCGCCGGGGTAGCGGCAGGCCATGCCGACGATCGCGATCGGCTCGTCGTCCAGGGCCGTGCTCACGTTGGCGGCGGCCTCCGGCAGCGCACCGAGCAGCTCGGTGTGGAGCTGCTTGGCGAGCGCGGCCGGGTTCGGGTAGTCGAAGACGAGGGTGGCGGGCAGCCGCAGGCCCGTGACGCCGTTGAGGCGGTTCCGCAGCTCGACGGCGGTCAGCGAGTCGAACCCG
>NZ_JBITFB010000120.1:0-1732 GCF_044455625.1 Kitasatospora sp. NPDC051164
AGGGCGGCGGGGGTGGGTGCTTCGAAGAGGGTGCGCAGGGGGAGTTCGGTGCCGAGGGTGGTGCGGATGCGGCTGGCGAGGCGGGTGGCGAGGAGGGAGTGTCCGCCGAGGTCGAAGAAGCTGTCGTCGGGGCCGACGGTGTCGAGTCCGAGGACCTCGGCGAAGGCGGCGCAGAGCGTGGTTTCACGTTCGTTGGCGGGTTCGCGGGTGGTGGTGGGGGTGCGGGTGTGGTCGGGGGCGGGTAGAGCGTGGCGGTCGAGCTTGCCGTTGATGGTGAGGGGCAGCGCGTCGAGGGTGAGGACGGCGGCCGGGACCATGTAGTCGGGGAGTGTTTCTCGCAGGAACTCTCGGACGGAGGTGCCGAGTTCGTGGGTGTTCGTGCCGGGGGTGGGGATGGTGTAGGCGACGAGGCGTTGGTCGCCGGGGGTGTCTTCGCGGACGAGGACGGTGGCGTGGGTGATGGCGGGGTGGGTGGTGAGGGCTGCTTCGATTTCGCCGAGTTCGATGCGGAAGCCGCGGATTTTGACTTGTTCGTCGGCGCGGCCGACGAATTCGAGTTCTCCGTGGGTGGTCCAGCGGACGATGTCGCCGGTGCGGTACATGCGGCGGCCGGGTTGGCCGTAGGGGCAGGCGGTGAAGCGTTCGGCGGTGAGGGCGGGTCGGTTGAGGTAGCCGCGGGCGAGTTGGTGGCCGGCGATGTGGAGGTCGCCGGGGACGCCGGGCGGGACGGGTTGGAGGGTGTGGTCGAGGACGTAGAGGTCGAGGCCGGGGATGCCGTGGCCGATGGTGCCGCCCGTGCTGGTGCCTGTGGTGCCTGTGGTGCCTGTGGTGCCTGCGGCGTGGAGTGTCTTGTGGGTGACGTGGACGGTGGTTTCGGTGATGCCGTACATGTTGACGAGCTGGGGTGTGTCGGGGTGGCGGGTGTGCCAGGTGGTGAGTTTGGTGGTGTCGAGGGCTTCGCCGCCGAAGATGATGTAGCGCAGGGCGAGGGGGTGGGGGTGTTCGGCGTCGGCTTGGTTGAGCTGGTAGAAGGCGGAGGGGGTCTGGTTGAGGATGGTGACGTGTTCGCGGGTGAGGAGGTCGAGGAAGGCGTGCGGGGTGCGGGAGGTTTCGAAGGGGACGATGACGAGGCGGCCGCCGTGCAGGAGTGGGCCCCAGAGTTCCCAGACGGAGAAGTCGAAGGCGTAGGAGTGGAACCAGGTCCACACGTCGTGGGGGCCGAAGCCGAAGTGGTGGTCGGTGTTGGCGAAGAGGGTGAGGACGTTGTGGTGGGGGATGAGGGTGCCCTTGGGGCGGCCGGTGGAGCCGGAGGTGTAGATGACGTAGGCGGGGTGGGCGGGCAGCACGGCCGTGGCGGGGTTGGTGCGGGGCAGGGCGGAGACGTCCGCCTGGTCGAGGAGGAGGGTGGGGATGTCGGTGTCGGCGCTGCCGGTGGTGAGTAGAAGCGTCGGTTGGGCGTCGTCGAGCATGTAGGCGACGCGGTCGGCGGGGTAGTCGGGGTCGATCGGCAGGTAGGCGCCGCCGGCCTTCAGCACGGCGAGTAGGGCGACGACCAGTTCGGCCGAGCGGTCGAGGCGGACGGCGACCAGGGTTTCGGGGCGGACGCCGTGGTCGGTGAGGAGGTGGGCGAGGCGGTTGGCGCGCTCGTTCAACTGGCGGTAGGTGATCTGCTGGTCGCCGTCGGTGAGGGCGATGGCGTCGGGGGTGCGGGCGGTCTGGGCCTCGAAGTGCT
>NZ_JBITFB010000121.1:0-1720 GCF_044455625.1 Kitasatospora sp. NPDC051164
AGACATCTCAGGAAGCTACGAGTCAAGCAGCCGTCGGGATCGACAACGTGGCAGAGGAGGTGAAGGCATGGGTCTCGTCGAACAGCACACGGTTCTGAAGGCAGTGGAAGAGCTGGCCGAGCAGGCGGTTGAGGAGGTTGCGTTGGGCGCCGGCGTGCCAGTCTCCGTGTTCGCGTCTGCGGCGGTAGTGGGCGTCAGCGCCGGGCGAGGCCTGGAGGGAGGAGAAGGCCCAGAGGAATCCGGCATGCATGAGGCGGTTGTTCTTGACCATGCGTCTGCCGACATAGCTCTTCTTGCCGGAGGCTCGGGTGATCGGGGCGGATCCGGCGTAGGCCTTCAGGCCGCGCGCGTCGGCGAAGCGGGTGCGGTCGTCGCCGATCTCCGCCAGGAGGCGGGCTCCGAGCTGGACTCCGAGGCCGGGGAAGCTGAGGTATATCTCGGCGTCCGGGTGCTCGCGGAAGGCGGCTTCGACCGCCCCGGCGAGGTCGTCACCGGCCTGACAGGCGGCGTCGAACTGCTTCAGCAGGGCGAGCAGCTGGTGACCGAAGGCGTCCTCGACCGCGTCCGGGTGGCGGGCGTGCTCGGCCCGGAAGATGTCGCGGAGCCGTTCGGCCTCGGCGTCGATGCTGCGCTGGCGGCCGGCGCGCCTGAGCGCGGCCCGCAGCTGGGCCAGGGACAGCTTCGCCGCCCGAGCTGGGGTCGGGGCCGCGGCGAGGACAGCGCGGGCGTCCGGCCGGGCCAGGCCGCCGGCCTTGCTCTGGAAGGCTTCCAGGGCGGCGGGGTAGTACTCGCGCAGGAGCGAACGGATCTGGTTGCCGAGCTGCTGGCGGTTCCAGACGGCATCCTGTTGGGCGCGGGCCAATACGGTGACGGCCCGGCCCTGGTCGGAGTCGGCGGGCAGCGGCCGGTGCATGGGCATGTCGGTGCGCAGGATGTTCGCCAGCACCAGCGCGTCGCCCGGGTCGGACTTCTTGCGGCTCACACCGTGCCGGTCGCGGTAGCGGGAGGCGGCGAGCGGATTGATCGCGAACACCTGCCGCTGGCCGGTGCGCAGGACGGCGACCAGCAGGCCGCGGTTGGTCTCGATCGCCACCGGAATGGGCGCCTCGGGACTGTCGCCGTACTCGGCGAGCAGGTCGAGCAGGAACCGGTAGCCGGCCGCGTCGTCGGTGATCCGACGCTTGGCCAGCAGCTCGCCGGTCTCGTCGACCAGGGCGACATCGTGGTGCGACTCGGCCCAGTCGATGCCACAGAAGATCTTCAACCGACTCTCCCAACGTTGCCTGTTTTCGCAGGTCACGAGCACATGCGGGTCACGCGGCGCCCTAATCCCAGGACTCTTCGGTCCGCCATCTCAGTAGCCGTTCATGACACCAGCGCACCCCAGGGGCCCCCGTCTGCACCAGAGCTCGAAGGCTCGCGGATATCAACAAGGGGTCAGCCCTGGAGCGGGCTCGCGCCACGACCACGGAAACACGATCACCGGCGGGTTTCGCGGCGGCCCGAAGACGCCGGACCGCGCCGCTCTTCTCTTCGGACCTCGCAGGTCAAGGGTTGTCCAGGCATCGGCCCGGCGTCCACGCGACCGCCACGAAACCCACCGCCGTGACTGCACCGCTCTCTCTGAAGGCCTCGCAGGGGCCGCCAGATGATCAGGTGTCCCTCACGTCAGACAGCTCGGAGTCCCACTCGGAATCCGACCGCCTTCACATCGGATTAG
>NZ_JBITFB010000122.1:0-1649 GCF_044455625.1 Kitasatospora sp. NPDC051164
AGAACAGCTTGCCGGTCGACACCTCGACCGCCACCAGGTCCTTCTTGCCGTCCCCGTTGAAGTCACCCGCCGTCAGATCGGTCATCCCGGGGTCGTTCACCGAGGTCCTGGCGGCGACGTCGACGTAGTTCCGGTCGATGTTGATGGTGGTCCCGCCGTACGACTCCGTGACGTCGCCGGCGTACTGGTGGACGCGCTCGTGGTTGGACCAGTACCCGTCCGGGATGTAGCTGTCGTCGGTGTCCGCGGCGTTGTTCCAGTTCGCGGCCCACGCCACGTCGGGGCGGGCGAAGCTGGACGAGTTGTACGCGCCGACCATGTCCTTGATCCCGCTGGACGAGGAACTGTAGACGCCGGAGCGGAAGTTGAGCTCGTGCAGCCGGCCGGTCCAGCCCGACAGGTAGTTCAGCACGTTGGTGCGGTAGCCCGAGGAGTAGGCCTCCATGTCGACGTACAGCACCGTGGCGGTGGTGAAGCCCAGGCCCTTGGCCAGCGTGACGGCGGCCTCCGCCGCGGCCCGGCCCTGGCCCTCGGCGTCCGAGGAGGAGATCCCCGGGGCCTGCGTGCCTGCGTAGATGGGCAGCAGGTGCCAGCCGGCGCTGCTCTGCTGCGCCACCCACGACGCGGTGAGGTTGTTCTGCGCGCAGACCCGGGTCGGACCGCCGATGTAGATGCCGACGCCCCGGTACGGCGAGGAGGCCCAGTCCGCCATCGCGCCGGAGGAGGGGGCGGCGCAGGCGTCGAACGCCTTGCCGGTGTAGCCGGTGCTCGGCGTCGCCGACTCGGCCGCCGACGCCGCGGCGGGCGCGGCGAGGGCGCCGGGAACGGCCTTCGGCGGCCGGGGCGCCGGGGCCGCGGTGGCGCCGCCGTCGATCGAGGCGGACGCGAGGACGCGCTGCACCGCGGCGGCCGAGGAGGAGGCGTGACTGGCCGTCACATAGACGCCGGCGCCTTCGAAGGCCACCCGCGCCTCCCGGCCGACACTGTCCGGCAGGGCCGGGACGCCGTGGCCGGCGGGCACCGCGACGGTGGCGAGGTCGGCCCGCTCGGCGGCGCCGGCGAAGGTCTCGACGACCAGTGCGTCCGCCTTCTCCCCGATCAGGTGGGTCGGGCAGTTCTGGTCCGCGCCGGGGTGACCGAGGTAGACGGTGTTCCGGTCGAGCCGGACGCAGGTGCCGGGCGCCTGGGCCAGGTCGACCACCGACCAGCTCGACGGCACCTGTAGCGAAAGCCCATGGTAGGTAACTGACTTGACGATCTGACCGGCAGCGGCGGGCTCGGCCGCCTGGGCGGCCGGGCCCAGTGGTAGGGCAGCGGTGAGGGCAGCGGCCGCCACGGCGAGCGAGGCGACACCCCTCAGACGGTGATGGTGCACGGATCTCTCCAAGGAGACGGGCAGGGCGGAGCCGCCCGGGGACGGACCCGGGCAGGGCGGCACGCAGCAGGGCGGGAAGGTGAGGGGGGAGGGCGGGGGTGGGTCCGCACGGCGGTCGCGGTCCCACCCCCGGGTTCAGCGGCCGGCCGGGGTCGGCCGGCGGAGCCGGTGCGCGGTCTACCAGCCGCCGGAGCCGATCTCGGTGCGGGAGCTCAGGCCGCTGCCGGTGCCCTTGTAGAGGTAGAGCTTTCCGGTCTGGCCCGGGTCGGAGGCC
>NZ_JBITFB010000123.1:0-1564 GCF_044455625.1 Kitasatospora sp. NPDC051164
CCGGCCGTCCAACGCACCGCGTCACCCGTGCGGTAGAGCCGGCCGCCCACACCGAACGGGTCCGCGACGAACCGCTCCGCCGTCAGCCCCGGCCGGCCCACGTAGCCCTGCGTGACACCGTCACCGGCCACGTACAATTCACCCACCACACCCGGCGGCACCGGCCGCAGCCAGCCGTCCAGCACATACACCCGGACGTTGGCGAAGGGGCGCCCGATCGAGGGGTCGGTGTCGGCGTCCGGGTCCAGGGCGGCACTGAAGGAGGCCGCGACGGTGGTCTCGGTGGGCCCGTAGCCGTTGACCATGGTCCGCCCCCGGCCGAAGCGGGCGACCAGGCCCGCCGGGACGGGCTCCGCGCCGGCGATCAGGCTGCGCAGCTCGGGCAGTTCGACGTCCGGCAGGGTGGCGAGCGCGGCGGGCAGGATGATCGCGTGGTTCACCCGCTGCTCGACCAGGACCTGCGCCAGCGCCTCGCCCGCGAGCGGGCCGGGCGCCGGCAGGACCAGGGCGGCGCCCCGACCCAGGGCCATCAGGGTCTCCAGCAGCGCCACGTCGAAGCTGGTCGAGGCCAGTTGCAGCACCCGGTCCCCCGGCTGCACGCCGAGGAGTTCGGCGGGCACCGTGAGCAGCCCGCTCAGGCCGTGGTGCGGGACCTCGACGCCCTTGGGGCGGCCGGTGGAGCCGGAGGTGTAGATGACGTACGCGGGCTGGAGCAGCTCGATCGCCACCTCGGGCAGGCCGTCCGGCAGCTGCGTGTGCTCGACCAGGGCCGGGTCCAGGGTGCGCACGCCCGTGGTCGCGACGGTGGCGCCGGCGGCCTCGTCGGTTATCACCAGCCGGATGCCGGAGTCGCCGACCATGTGGTCGAGCCGGTCGGCCGGGTAGGTCGGGTCGAGCGGTACGTAGACGGCGCCGGCGTGCACCACGGCCTGCATCGCAGTCAGCCAGGCGATGCCGCGCGGCAGGGCAACCCCGACGCGTTCGCCCGGGCGGACGCCCTCGGCGATCAGCAGGTGCGCCAACCTGGCGGACCGGGCCTGGAGTTCGGCGTAGGTCAGGGTGTCGTCGGCGCAGACGACGGCGGGCAGGTCCGGGGTCCGCTCGGTCTGGCTGCGGAAGATCTCGGACAGGTTCAGCCTGGTCAGGTCGCGGGCGGTGTCGTTCCACTGGCCGAGGACCTGGTGGCGCTGGTCGGCGCCGAGCGGGTCGAGCCCGGCCAGGGTGGTGGAGCCGTCGGCGGCGACGACGCTCTCGGCGTGCCGCACCAGCTGGTCGCGCAGGCCCTCGACGGTGCTGCGGTCGAAGACGGCCGGGTCGTAGGGCAGGATCAGCTCGATCCGGTCGCCGGCGTAGGCCAGCAGGTTGAGCGGGTAGTTGGAGGCCTCGATCGCACTGACGTCGCTGACGGTCAGGCCGCGTTCGGCGGCCGCGTCGATGTCCAGCGGGTAGTTCTCGAAGACGACCAGCGTGTCGAACAGGGCCTGGTCGGTGGGCAGTTCGCTGACGGCCTGGATCCGGGTGAGCGGGAGGTAGTCGAAGCGCCGGGCCTCGACCTGCTCGGCCT
>NZ_JBITFB010000124.1:0-1550 GCF_044455625.1 Kitasatospora sp. NPDC051164
AGTGGTTGTTGTCGTTCCGATCTTGAGGAGTGTCGGTCGAACGGGAGTCTCGATCGGGTGACCGTGGCGACTGCCGTGCATGAAAGCAGGGCCTCTTGGTAGCTCAGTGGGTGTCTACGCCAACAAGCTGTCCAGGAGACCCTGTTGTCGCATGTCTACGGCATCTCGGAGACGGAGTCCACTTCGGCCACCCTTGCGTGTGACTGCTTGGCTCACAGGTTCGGGAATGCCGGCGACCACGGGGTGCGCGAGCGCCGCTATCCGACGGACATGTCGGACGCCGAGTGGGCGGTGGCCAGGTCGCTGCTGCCGGTGCCGGGCTGGCTTCGGGGGCGGGGCGGCCAGCCGGAGGCCTACTGCCACCGGGCGATACTGGACGCGATCCGCTACCTCGTCGATAACGGTGCGAAGTGGCGGGCGGTGCCGGGCGACTTCCCGCCGTGGGACCGGGTCTACGCGTTCTTCCGACGCTGGCGCGACCACGGGCTGGTCCGCGAGTTCCACGACCGGCTCCGCCGCCGAGTGCGCGAACAGGCCGGGCGGGATCCGGAGCCGAGCGCCGGCGTGATCGACTCCCAGTCCGTCAAGGCGGACGCCGTCGTCGGATCCGACAGCCGCGGCTTCGACGGCGGCAAGCTGATCAACGGTCGCAAACGGCACGTCGTGGTCGACACGCTCGGCCTGCCGCTCGCGGTGATGGTCACCGCGGCGGACGTCGGCGACCGCGCCGCGGCCCAGGTCCTGCTCGCCCAGGTCGCCGCCGCGCACCACCTGCTGGCCCTGGTCTGGGCCGACGGCGGCTACACCGGCAGCCTCGTCGAGTACAGCCTCGCCGTCCTCGCCCTGGTCCTCGCCATCGTCAAACGCAGCGACGACATGCGCGGCTTCGTGGTGCTGCCGAAGCGGTGGATCGTGGAGCGGTTCTTCGCCCACCTGATGCAAAGCCGCCGCCTCGTGCGCGACTTCGAGCGCTCCACCGGCAGCGCCGAGGCGATGTCTACTGGTCGATGACGCTCCTCATGACCCGCCGCCTTGCCCGGCCACGTCCTTCGCGAGCGTGAACCGGCCCGGCGCCGACTCGACCAGCCAGCCCCGGGCCACCAGCCGCTTCGCCTTCGAACGCAACGCCTCCACCTTCGCCGGCACCGGGTCCAGGCCGAAGCAGGCGGCCATCTCCTGGCACGTCAGCGGGCCCTGGCCGAGTCGGTTCCGGTCCGCGAGAGCCTGCAGGACGCGTTGGTAGTCCACCGACAGCGCCGACCAGGCCAGCCCCGCACGCCACACCGGCACGACGGACTTCGGCTTCGCCGCGTCCGTCGGCGAGGGGCGAACCGGATGCCCGTCGGGATGGTGCTGGTCCTCGGACGCGACGGCGGCGTCCGGGGCCAGCACCTCGCCCACGCGCGAGCGGGCGATGACCCACTCGTTCCACTCCCGCTCGGCCACGTTCAGTTCAGCGTGGATACGGTCAGCCTCTTCCCGCAGCTCGTCCACACGGCGGCGAGCAGTGAGCTCACGCTGTTCCAGCAGCCCCATGACCGACGGCATCC
>NZ_JBITFB010000125.1:0-1523 GCF_044455625.1 Kitasatospora sp. NPDC051164
CGGAAGATTTCAAGTCCAGTGAGACGGTCGTGACGCTATGAGGTTTGTGGTGCGGGTTCCCTGCGCTTGGCCGGGTCGTTGATCCACGCCGTCTTTGGGATCTCGGGTGGTCTGGGGCGGCGGCCGAAGCGCTCGGGGTGCCGTGCATAGGCCTCGACGAGGGTGACGGCCCGCTGGTCGCGGATCTCATCGGCGGTGCCGAAGTGGACGCTGGCGGGCGTGTGAAGTCCGATGCCCGAGTGCCGGTGCTCGTGGTTGTAGTACGAGATGAAGGCGTCGAACCATTCACGGGCGTGGGCCAGGGAATCGAACCGCTCGGGATAGTCGGACATGTACTTGGTGGTCTTGAACTGGGCCTCGCTGTAAGGATTGTCGTTGGAGACCTTGGGACGCGAGTGACTTCTGGTGACCCCGAGGTCGATCAGCAGCTGGGAGACCTTCTTGGAGGTCATCGAGGTGCCGCGGTCGGCGTGCACGGTCTCGGGGACGATGCCGTTGCGCGCGATGGTCTCGCGGATCAGCTCCTCCGCCCGCCCGGCTGATTCGGCCGCCTCGACGGTGTGGCCGACGATGTAGCGGCTGAAGATGTCGATGATGACGTAGGCGTGGTACCAGATTCCCTTGCTGGGGCCGGCTGCCTTGGTGATGTCCCACGTGAACACCTGCGAAGGCGCGGTGGCGACCAGCTCGGGCACTGTTCTGGCCGGGTGGGTGGCCTGGCGGCGGCGCTCGCCGGACTGCCCGCGCTCGCGCAGGATCCGGTACATCGTGGAGACCGAGCAGTGGTAGCGCCCGGTGTCCAGCTCGCGGGCCCAGATCTGTGCGGGCGGCAGCTCGGCGTACTCGGGGCTGTTCATCAACTCCAGTACCGCATCACGTTCTTCGGTCGAAAGGGCCGACGGTTGGACCTGGGGCTGTCGTGGCCCGCGCGCGGGCGGCGGCTTCAGTCTGCGGTAGTGGGTGGCCCGGGAGCGGCCGGTCAGCCGGCACGCAGCTGCGATACCCAGTTCGTGTTCGAGGCCGGCGAACGCCTCGTCCATGACCGGGTCGGCGGCGTGCCTCAGTCCGCGCCCTCGGAGATCATTTCCAAGAGCGCCGACGCTTTTCCCAGGACCTCCAGTGCGGCCTTGTTCCGGGCGAGTTCCTTCTCCAGCCGTTCCACCTGCCGACGCAGCTTCTCGTTCTCGACCTCGGCGGCGGACTTCTTCGGGCGGGCCGGGCTCGTACGGCGGTCGACCAGGTTCTCCAGGGCCCCGGCATCGCGCGCGGCCCGCCACTCGGTGACGTGCGAGTGGTACAGGCGCTCGCGGCGCAGGACCGCGCCCTTCTCACCCTCGGGCGCGGCGTCGTACTCGGCCACGATCCGCAGCTTGTACTCGGGGCTGAACGTGCGGCGCTTCGGCCTGGGCGCCGGGTCGGCCGCGGACGAATTGGTGCTGGTCATCAGGGGTGGAACTCCTACTCGGGCCCTCTCAGGCTAACCCGACAAAGCGGGATGTCTCACCCAAGGCTGACAGAGAGGG
>NZ_JBITFB010000126.1:0-1451 GCF_044455625.1 Kitasatospora sp. NPDC051164
CGGATCTCCTCCACGTGCGCGGAATGCGACGCGTAGTCGACCTCGATCACACGCGCCCGCACCCCCTCACCCATCAGCCCGTCGACCAGTGCCGTCACCGCGTCCGCGTCACCCGACACCACCGTCGACGACGGACCGTTCACCGCCGCCACCGACAACCGCCCCGCCCACGGGGCGACCCGCTCCCGCACCACACCCACCGGCAGAGGCACCGACGCCATGCCACCACGGCCCGCCAACACCCCCACCGCACGGGAACGCAAAGCGACCACCCGAGCCCCGTCCTCCAGACTCAAACCGCCCCCCACACAAGCCGCAGCGACCTCGCCCTGGGAGTGGCCCACCACAGCGTCCGGAACGACACCGAACGAACGCCACACCTCCGCCAGCGACACCATCACGGCCCACAACACCGGCTGCACCACATCGACCCGCGCCAGCAGAGCCTCCGAACCCAACACCTCCGCCAACGACCAGTCCACATAAGGCGCCAGAGCCCGCCCGCACTCCGCCATCCGCCCCGCGAACACCTCCGACTCACCCAACAGCCCCGCAGCCATCCCCACCCACTGCGAACCCTGACCCGGGAACACCAACACCACACGACCGGAAACCAACCCGCCGCCGGGCACCGACCCCGGTGCCAAACGCCCCTCCGCCAGCGCCTTCAACCCACCGAGCAACTCGCTCCGGTCCCCGCCCACCACCACCGCACGGTGCTCGAAGGACGCACGCCCCACCGCCAGCGAATAACCCACGTCCGCCATATCAAGCCCGGGCTCCGCCACCACCCGTGCCACCAACGCCCCCGCCTGCGCCCGCAGAGCCTCCGCACTGCGCGCCGACACCGGCCACACCACCGTCCCAGGACGCCGGGCACCCTCCACCGCCCCGGCCGGATCCTCAGCCGGCGCAGACTCCAGGATCACGTGAGCGTTGGTCCCGCTGATGCCGAAGGAGGACACCCCCGCCCGGCGCGGACGGCCCGTGTCGTCCCACGCACGGGCCTCCGTCAGCAACCGGCCGGCCCCCGCGGACCAGTCCACCTCGGGCGTCGGACCGTCCACGTGCAGCGTCTTCGGCATCACCCCGTGCCGCATCGCCAGCACCGACTTGATGACGCCGCCCACACCCGCCGCGGCCTGGGAATGGCCGATGTTGGACTTCAGCGAGCCGATCCACACCGGCCGGTCCGCGGGCCGGTCCTGCCCGTACGTCGCCAGCAGCGCCTGCGCCTCGATCGGGTCACCCAACCGCGTCCCCGTACCGTGCGCCTCCACCACGTCCACCTCGGACGCCCTCAGCCCCGCATCCGCCAACGCCGCACGGATCACCCGCTGCTGCGACGGACCGTTCGGCGCCGTCAGACCATTGCTCGCACCATCCTGATTCACCGCCGAACCACGGATCACCGCCAGCACCGGATGCCCGTTGCGCCGCGCATCCGACAA
>NZ_JBITFB010000127.1:0-1312 GCF_044455625.1 Kitasatospora sp. NPDC051164
TTGTGCGGCGGGAATTGACGGGGTGTCCGCTTCCCGTGCCCGGGGGGCTGCTCCGGCGGGGCCGGGGTGCCTCTGTGTGGGCTGTAGCAGCAGCCTACAGGGCTCTTGGCGGGTTGGGGAAGGGTTCGGGGTGTGTGGCGTTCACGGGATTCTGTGCGGCTTTCTGGGGCGCGTGCGGGGTGGCGTTAGATTCGGGGGTTCGCTATTTGACGGGCGGTTAGATCCGGTGGCCCGGGGCGTCAGATCCGGGGCCGCTCCAATCGGCGCGTACGGGGCGGGTGTTAGATTCGCGGGTTGGGCGGGGGTGGGTTTCCGGGGTGGCGTTAGATTCGCGTTGCGGACCCGTGGGGGGTGTTAGATCCGGGGTTGCGCGGGGGTGTGGTCGGGTGGTCGCCGGTGGCTCCGGTGGGGGCGGGGGTGTGGGTGCGGTCGGTCGCCGGGCGGGGGTGGCGGGGTGTGAGGTTCCTAGTTTGGGGTTGGTTTGGTTGAGCGTGTGGGAGTGGTCCCGTTCCCGTGTTGTGTATTCACGCTTCGATGTGTACAGTAGTTATCACGAGGTCGGGGGAATGAAGAACCGGCCGAGAAATCACCTACTGACTCCCTTGGAGGGATCTTCATGTCCGGTACCCAGACGTTCACCACCCCGGCCGGTCACACCTACTCGTACGCGGTCGAGACGGGCGAGAACGGCGAGGCGGTCTACGACCTGTCCCGCGTCCTCCAGGACGGGACCTTCCCGATCGGCACGGTCGTGCTCCACCCGAACTGGGAGCTGTTCCCGAAGACCGAGGGTCTGCTGAACGTCCAGTTCGGCAAGGGCAGCGCCACCGACCGCCACGAGCGGACCGACGCCCCGAAGCTCGGTGACATGGAGCTGCCGTACGTGGTCGGCAGCCACCTGGTCAACCCGGCCGACCTGACCGCCGAGACGGACAACGGGGCCGCGCCGCTGCTGAAGTTCCGCAAGCGGATGCTCGGGGCCGCCTTCGAGACCAGCGCCCCGGCCGAGAACGCCAGCGCGGACACCTTCGACAAGGTCCGCGACCTCGTCACCGCCCTGGTCACCACCTACCAGGCCGACAAGGCCACCCCCAAGCGCGAGGCCACCTACACCAAGTTCCTCAACGCCCAGCGCGCCGAAGCCATCCAGACCCAGATCACCAAGGTCGACGACAAGGCCCAGGCCCTCGCCCTCATCCGCGCCGAACTCATCGAAAAGCTCAACACCTACAAGACCGCCTAACCCCCCAACACAGGGCCGGGCGACCCAACCCCCCACGGCCCGCCCGGCCCGGCCCCCCAGAGACCCCCA
>NZ_JBITFB010000128.1:0-1300 GCF_044455625.1 Kitasatospora sp. NPDC051164
TGAGCTGCCCCGAGTTTCGTAGAGTCCGCGATTGTGTGATCAAGCGGCCTGCGGGGCTTCCTCCAGGCTCGCCCAGTACGCCTGCTCGTATTCGTCGGGCGGCAGGTAGCCGAGGGCGGAATGGAGTCGTTCACCGTTGTACCACGCGACCCACTGGAAGACGGCCCGCTCGACCTCGTCAAAGTCCCGCCATGGTCCCTGATGCTCGATCAGTTCGGCCTTGAACGTGCCGTTCAAGGCCTCCGCCATCGCGTTGTCGTACGAGTCCGCGACCGAGCCGACGGACGCGGAGGCGCCGACCTCGGCCAATCGCTCTGTGTAGCGAATGGACACGTATTGCGACCCGCGGTCGCTGTGATGAATGAGGCCGGCGTCCTTCTTGATCCTCTGCCGCCACAGCGCCATCTCCAGCGCGTCCAGTGGCAGGTCGGTGCGCATATGGGTGGCCGCCTGCCAGCCCACGATCCGGCGGGAGTACGCGTCCAGGACGAACGCCACGTACGCCCAGCCCGACCAGGTGCGGATGTAGGTCAGGTCGGCCAGCCACAGCTGGTTCGGGCGCTCGGCGGTGAAGCGCCGGTTGACCAGGTCCGGCGGGCGCGCGGCGGTCGGCTCCGGGATGGTGGTGCGGCGGCGTTGCCCGCGGATGACGCCCTCGATGCCGAGCTCCCGCATCAGCCGCTCGACCGTGCAGCGGGCCACCGCATGTCCGGCCCGGACCAGGCCCCGGGTGACCCGGCGGGCCCCGTAGGTGCGGCCCGAGTCCTCCCACGCGGCTGTGACCAGCGGAATCAGCTCCTCGTCGCGGAGTCGGCGGGCCGACTTCGGGCGCTGCTTGCGCGCGAAGTACGTCGACGGCGAGAGCTCCAGCACCCGGCACACGGGATCGACCCCGAAACCGTCACGCAGGTGGTCGATCACCTGCTCGGCCTCGTCCGGGGACGGTCGATCTCCTGGGCAAAAAACACACTGGCCGCTTTGAGAATCTCGTTGGCCCGCCTCAACTCGGCGTTCTCTTTGCGCAGTTGCTTCAGCTCCTCCAGTTCGGAGCTGGTCAGGCGGTCGTCGCGCTCGCCTGCGTCGGCCTCGGCCTGGCGGACCCAGGACCGCAGGGCTTCCTTGTGGATGCCGAGGTCGCGGGCAACGTGAGCCACCGGGCGGCCGGTCGAGCGAACCTCGCGGACCGCGCGCTCGCGGAGTTCATCGGGGTACTTACGTGGTGCTGGCACTGCTCGTGGTTCTCCTTACGCCTGGATCGTAACCCAGGCTTCAAAGACTCCACGAAGATCAGTGCAGCTCA
>NZ_JBITFB010000129.1:0-1269 GCF_044455625.1 Kitasatospora sp. NPDC051164
TGATTCGTGCGGACCACTTCCGTGAAGCGGGCGTTCAAGTTCCGTTTCTATCCGACCGATGCGCAGGCGGCTGAGCTGTCGCGCACGTTCGGGTGCGTGCGGAAGGTCTACAACCTGGCGTTGCAGGCGCGTACGGACGCGTGGCAGCAGCGGCAGGAGCGCGTCAACTACAACGCCACCAGTGCGATGCTGACGGCATGGAAGAAGACCGAGGAACTGGCCTACCTCTGCGAGGTTTCCTCCGTTCCATTGCAGCAGGCGCTGCGGCACTTGCAGGGTGCGTTCGCCAACTTCTGGGGGAAACGGGGGAAGTGCCCGCGTTTCAAGTCCCGGAAGAAGTCCTGCAAGTCCGCCGAGTACACGTCCTCCGCGTTTCGGTGGCGGGACGGTCGGCTGACGCTGGCGAAGATGGCCGGGCCTCTGCGCATCGTGTGGTCCCGGCCTCTGCCCGAGGGCAGTACACCGACCATGGTCACCGTGTCGCAGGACTCGGCCGGACGCTGGTTCGTGTCGGTGCTGTGCGACGACCGCCCGGCGCCGATGCCGGTGACGAACGCCGCTGTCGGTATCGATGCGGGCATAGCGTCGCTGCTCGTCCTGTCCAGGCCGATCGAAGGTCTGACGGACGGGCACGGGAAGATCCGCAACCCGAGGCATGAGCGGAATGACCGGCAGCGCCTCGCGAAGGCTCAGCGGGATCTTGCGCGCAAGGCCAAGGGATCGAAGAACCGGGACAAGGCCCGGTTGAAGGTCGGCCGGGCGCATGTCCGGATCGCCGACCGTCGCAGGGACTTCCTGCACAAGGTCACCACCGCTCTCGTGCGTGAGAACCAAACGCTCGTGATCGAGGACCTGACCGTGCGGAACATGCTGAGGAACCGTACTCTGGCTCGCGCGATCGCCGATGCGTCGTGGTCGGAACTGCGGAGCATGCTGGAGTACAAAGCGGTCTGGTACGGGCGGGAGCTCGTGGTGATCGACCGCTGGTTTCCCTCCTCCAAGCTGTGCAGTGCCTGCGGTATCTTGCGAGGCAGGATGCCGCTCAACGTCCGTGAGTGGACGTGTGACTGCGGGACGACCCACGACCGGGACGTGAACGCGGCGAAGAACATCCTGGCCGCCGGGCTGGCGGTTGCCGCCTGTGGAGACGCTGTAAGACCTCAACGGAGCACTCCGGGCGGGCGGTCGTCGATGAAGCAGGAAGTCGTCCCACCGCAGCGCACACGCGCAGCGGCTCAGCCGCGAGGCTGAGGGGAATCCCCCTCGTTC
>NZ_JBITFB010000130.1:0-1246 GCF_044455625.1 Kitasatospora sp. NPDC051164
ATGGCGGGTTCGGTGGGCAGTGCCGGGCAGGGCAACTACGCGGCTGCGAATGCCTATCTGGACGCGCTCGCGGAGCAGCGCCGGGCCGACGGTCTACCCGCCACCTCGATCGCCTGGGGCGCCTGGGCCGAGGCCGGGCTCGCCACCGAGGACCTCGTGGCCGACCGGCTGCGCCGTGACGGCGTCGTCGGTATGGCGCCGGGGCTGGCGATCTCGGCCCTGCAGCACGCGCTCGACCAGGGCGACACCGCCCTGACCGTTGCGGACATTGTCTGGGAGCGGTTGGCCGCTGAGTTCGAGGCCGTTCGGCCGGGTCGGTTCTTCGACGAGATTCCCGAGGTCCGGCAGCTGAGGGCCGCGGCCCAGGCCGGGCCGTCGGCCGCCGCCCCGATCACAGCAGGCTCCTCGCTGGCGGCGCGGCTCGCCGGGCTGTCGGAGGCGGAGCGCGGCCGTGCGGTGCTGGACCTCGTCCGTGGCCAGGTCGCTGCCGTTCTCGGTTATGCCGGGTCGGAGGCGGTGGAGGCGGGCCGGGCGTTCAAGGAGTTGGGCTTCGACTCGCTGACCGCCGTCGACCTGCGCAACCGCCTCAACGCGGCGACGGGGCTGCGCCTGCCGGCGACGCTGGTCTTCGACTACCCGTCGGCCACCGCACTCGCCGACCACCTCCGCACCGAGCTGCTCGGACTGCAGTCGGCGCTCCCGGCGGCCTCCGCCGTCGCTCCGGCCGTGGATGACGACCCGATCGCCATCGTGGCGATGGCCTGCCGCTTCCCAGGCGGGGTCCGCTCGCCGGAGGAGCTGTGGCAGCTGCTGCTGAGCGGCGGCGACGCGGTGGTCGACTTCCCGACCGACCGTGGCTGGGACCTGGACTCGCTCTTCGATGACGACCCCGACAAGCTGGGCAAGGTCTACACGCGCAAGGGCGCGTTCCTGCAGGGCGCCACCCGCTTCGACGCCGCGTTCTTCGGCATCTCGCCGCGTGAGGCGACGGCCATGGACCCACAGCAGCGCCTCCTGCTGGAGACGTCCTGGGAGGCGTTCGAGCGGGCCGGAATCGACCCTGCCGCCCTCCGCGGCAGCCAGGCCGGCGTCTTCATCGGCACGAACGGCCAGGACTACATCTCCCTCCTCACCGAGGGCCAGGAAGGTGCCGAGGGGCACCGGCTGACCGGTACGGCGACGAGCGTGATCTCCGGCCGTCTCTCGTACACGTTCGGTCTTGAGGGGCCGGCGGTGTCGGTGGACA
>NZ_JBITFB010000131.1:0-1187 GCF_044455625.1 Kitasatospora sp. NPDC051164
GCGTTCACGATGGCCTGGTAGGCCGTGTTCGTCTTGGGCGGATCGGGTTCGGATCCTGCTGCTGGTGCGACGTCTGCGATGATCTTCCGGGTGGTAGCCAGGTCCGCGAGGCGTGCGTTGGTCTCGGCCAGGGCGGCGGTGAGGTGTTCGATCTGACCGCGTAGTTCCCCGGCTCGGGTGGTGGCCTCGTCGTGCTGGGCCTGGAGGCCGGCCAGGAGCTCGGAGACGTTCACGCGGCCAGTCCGAGGGTGTCGCGCCAGGCTGGACTCGGCGTGGTGAGGCGGCGGGTCATGGTCGCGGTGGAGGCCCAGTAGACGCGTGAGGCGGAGGTGTCGGACCGGTGGTCGTACTCACGGGCCAGGCGCCGGTGCAGCATCAGCGTGCCGTTCGTCTGCTCCACCACCCACCGCTTCGGTTGCGGGACGAAGCCTTTGCCTTGGTCGGCCGGGTTGCGGCGGACGACCTCGACGCCGATGTCCAGCAGGGCGCCGTGGATGATGACTTCGTCCTTGAAGCCCTGGTCCACCAGGGCTTTCTCCAGGCGGTTGCCGCACCGCTCGGCGGCTTGGTCGAGCAGGGCGGTGCCGGCGGCGTTGTCATGTGCGGAGGCGGCCAGGACGACGACGCCGATGATCAGTCCCAGCACGTCGACGGCCAGTCCCCGCTTGCGCCCCGACACCTTCTTGTTCGCGTCCAGTCCCGTCGTGGTCTTCGGGACACCGGCGGCCGCGCGGACGGACTGGGTGTCGATGATCACGAGGGACGGGTCCTCTAATCGGCGGGCCTTCTCCCGCATCTGGCAGCGCAGGAGTTCCTGGATCCGCTGGTCGAGACCGTCCTGGCGCCACAGCGTGAAGTAGTAGAACACCGCCGACCAGGCCGGCAGGTCATGGGGCAGGTAGCGCCACTGACAGCCCGTCCGGTTCTGGTAGAAGATCGCATTCACGACCTCCCGCAGATCACAGGACCCCGGATCCCCGGTAGCCGACCGCGCCACCCTGTCCTGTTTCCAGGCCGTGATCATCGGCTCGATCAACGCCCACTGCTCATCCGATAAGTCGCTCGGATACGCCCGTCTGTCCATGAGTCGCAGAACATCACCCTAGCCCCGACTGGCACGCCAGTACGGCTGACGTTCACACGAACGAGCGATCACGAACCGAGAGAAAAGGGACTTAACGTCCTCT
>NZ_JBITFB010000132.1:0-1186 GCF_044455625.1 Kitasatospora sp. NPDC051164
ACCCGCACCCTCTACGACGAGGCCACCGCCTGGTCACACCACGCAACCCTCCCCGCGGCAGCTTGACACCGCTATGGCATGGGATGTCTGACAGCGAGCGGCCGTCAGTGTCCATGCCTGACAGCTTTGCACCGCGAAGGTTCAGCTGCCCGGCGATCTCCGTCTCCACCAGCCGCACCGCGCCAGCGGCCTGAACACCCACCAATCCGGCGAACGTATGCGGTCACAGCACTAGCAACCGAGATGACTGCCGATCGCTTCGCTCTTGCCAGACACTACGGTGACCGTACTATGGTGGTGGGCATGACGAAGAAACGCTCCATGCAGGAGCCCACCTTCCTCCTGCTGACAGCCCTCGCGGACCGGCCCCGGCACGGCTACGCGCTCGGTGACGAGGTGGCCGCGATCTCCGACGGCCGGGTGCGGCTCGGAGCCGGCTCCCTCTACGGCACCCTGGACCGGCTGCTGGCGGAAGGGCTGATCCGGGTCGAACGGGAGGAGACGGTCGACGGGCGCCCCCGCCGCGTATTCGCCCTCACCTCGGCCGGCACGACGGCACTCACGGAGGAGAGCGAGCGGATGCGCGCAGCCCTGCGCGAGGCCGACCGGCGCCTGGCCGTCTCCCGGCCCCGGCTCGCGGGAGGTGCGGCATGACCACGGACCGACCCTCGACGAACGCCCGGCTGCTCCGGTGGGCACTCGCGCTCTACCCGGCCTCCTACGGAGCCGGCGCACGGGCCGAGATCGCCGACCACGCCGAACACCACATCGCCGGGGCCGGCCGGCTCACCGGGCTACGGGAGGTCGCCGACGTGGCCGGGCACGGCACCCGGGTACGGCTGGGCCTGCTCTCCCACCGGCCGGCGGGCCGGGCGCTGGCCACCGCCGCTCCGCTCGCCGCGATGCTCGCCGGCACGTTCGCGGCCTGGCACCTGTGGTTCCTCGTCCAGATCGCCCGCGCCTCCGGGTTCGACACGTACGCGTTCTCCGGCACCCGCGTCGGCACCGTCACCGTGGTGCTGCTCGCCCCGGCCGTACTGATGGCGGCGGCGGTACTGGCCGGACACCGAACGGCGGCAAGGACCATGGCCCTCGGAAGATTTCAAGTCCAGTGAGACGGTCGTGACGCTATGAGGTTTGTGGTGCGGGTTCCCTGCGCTTGGCCGGGTCGTTGATCCACGCCGTC
>NZ_JBITFB010000133.1:0-1114 GCF_044455625.1 Kitasatospora sp. NPDC051164
GCGTGGACGGTGCCGTCTGTCACGCGCGGTCTGTGCCATGGTCCTTGTCCTCGCGTCCGCGCTGGCCTGGGTCGTGACCGGTCCGTCCGATGCCGCCCGGGCCGCGACCGCGTGTGCGGCGAGTCTGTGCGTCCTCAACGCGAGTGCCGCGGACGCCCTGTACGTCCACCCCGGCAGCGTCCAGGTCACCGGCAGCATCCTGGTCAACTCGACGAACAGTCAGGCCGCGCTCGTCAGTGGCACCACCTCGGTCATCGCGAACGGGGGTACCATCGGCGGCCCGGCGGCCCCGGCGGGCTTCGCCACCGCGAGCGGCGGCTCCTACAGCCCGGCCCCGGTCAACCAGCCCGCCGGCACCGACCCCTATGCCGCCTTGGCCCAGTGTCCGGCCGCGTCGGCCTGTCCTTCGACACCGACCCCGCCGTATCCCTCGGTCAACCACGTCTCGGGGAACCAGACGATCAGCCCGGGCGTGTACACCAGCATCTTGTCTCTGTCCGGCACGCTCACCCTCAATCCCGGTACGTATGTCATCACCGGCACCAACGGCATGACGATTTCCGGCGGGAAGGTGAACGGCACGGGGGTGACGATCTACCTCGCCTGCCCGTCGTACCCGACCGCGTGCGCGGCGGGCACCAGTGGTGCGTCCTTCACCAGCCAGAGCGGAGGCAAGACCACGCTCAGCGCACCGACCACGGGGGCCTTCACCGGTCTTTCGATCATCGCCGACCGCAACAACACGGCGGGGGTCCTGGTCACGGGAAACGGCACGTGGATCACCGGCGGCGGCGTGATCTATACGGCCGCGGGGAAGCTGACGGCCGCATCCGGGGGCAAGGCCAGCTTCACCGGTGCGGTCGTGGACAGCGTCGAGACCAGTGGCAGCAACAGCTCCCAGATCACCGTCATCCCGACCACGGGCACACTGTCGATCAGCGTGCCGGCCACGGCGGGCCTGGGCGGCGCCGCGCCCGGTGGCACCCTCAGTGCGGCCCTCGGCTCGGTGACCGTCTCGGACGGGCGGGGACTGGCCACCAGCACGTGGACGGCGACGGTGTCCGCCACGAGCTTCACCACCGGCGGCGGCACGTCCGCCGAGACGATCACCACC
>NZ_JBITFB010000134.1:0-1082 GCF_044455625.1 Kitasatospora sp. NPDC051164
ACATCCCAATGCCGTTGTCAAGCCGCCGCGGTGACTGGTGGTGTTGCCTGGTAGCACGCTCCGTCGCGGATCATCGCCCACAGGACGTTCACTCGTCGTCGTGCGAGCGCGATCAGTGCTTGCTTGTGCCCCTTGCCCTCGGCACGTTTGCGGTCGTAGTAGGTCCGCGACGCGGGGCAGGATCTGAGGCTGGCCATCGCCGAGAGGTAGAAGACCCGCAGCAGGCCGCGGTGGTAGCGCCGGGGGCGGTGGAGGTTGCCGCTGACCCGGCCGGAGTCCCTGGGGGCCGGGGCCACGCCGCCATAGCCGGCCAGGCGGTCCGCGCTGGCGAAGGCGTCCATGTCACCGCCGGTGGCGGCGACGAACTCGGCGCCGAGCTGGCTGCCCATGCCGGGCAGGCTGCGGATCACGTCGGCGTGCGGGTGCTCGCGAAACCGGGCCTCGATGAGGGCGTCGAGTTCGGTGATCTCTTCGTCGAGGGCCATCACTGCCTTGGCCATGCGGATCACCATGGCGGCGGCGAGCTTCTCGCCGGGCAGCGCGGTCTGCTGGGCCTGCGCGGCCTCCAGTGCGGTCTTCGCCAGGGACTCGGAGCCTCGGACTTTGCGGTTGCGAAGCCAGGTCTCGATTCGTCTGGCGCCGGTGCGGCGGATGGCGGCCGGGGTCTGGTAGCCCGACAGGAGTACGACGGGGCCCTTGTTGGTCAGGTCGAGTGCGCGTTCCAACGCGGGGAAGTACTCGAGCAGTTGGGCGCGGAGGCGGTTGATCTGGCGGGTGCGGTCGCTGACCAGGTCGGTGCGGCGGGTGGTGAGGATGCGCAGGTCGACCGCTATCTCGTCGCCGGGCCTCAGCCGGCCCAGATCACGGCGCATGCGTGCCTGGTCGGCGATGACGAAGGCGTCCTTCGCGTCGGTCTTGGCCTCGCCTCGGTAGGTGCCCGAGGCGCGGTGGACGGCCAGGCCGGTGAGGTAGGCCATGGGCTGGGCGTGGACCAGCAGCAGACCGATCAACAGGGCTGCACCGCCGTGGTTGATGTCCACCGCCCACAGCGCGTCCTGGTCGATGTCCAGGACGTCGCGGAT
>NZ_JBITFB010000135.1:0-1062 GCF_044455625.1 Kitasatospora sp. NPDC051164
TGTACTGACCACAGAGGTTGGTGACGGGGTTCACAGGCGGGTGATCTTGAAATGAGTGAGGGCCTTCTGGCTCGGTGTGGATTGCGACATCTGCACCGGCAACCAGAAAGGCCCTCATGCCACACCGTAACGCACCGCTGACCGAGACCGGACGCCTGCGTCTGGCCCGCTGCGTGGTCGAGGACGGCTGGCCGCTGCGTCGGGCTGCCGAGCGCTTCCAGGTCTCGCCAACCACGGCCAAGCGCTGGGCGGACCGCTACCGCGCGCTCGGCGAGGCCGGCATGAGCGATCTCTCCAGCCGCCCGCACCGCAGCCCGCGCCGCCTGCCGACCCGCACCGAGCGGCGCATCATCAAGGTCCGCGTCCTGCGACGCTGGGGACCGGCCCGCATCGCCTACCTGCTCCGCCTCAACCCAGCCACCGTGCACCGGGTCCTGGTCCGCTACAAGCTCGCCCGCCTCGCCCACCTCGACCGGGCCACCGGACGCCCGGTGCGGCGCTACGAACGCGCCGCACCGGGCGAGTTGGTGCACGTCGACATCAAGAAGCTCGGCAACATCCCCGACGGAGGCGGCCACAAAGTGCGCGGCCGCGCGGGCAGCCCATCGCACTCGGGCGTGGGCTACAGCTACCTGCACAACGCCGTCGACGACCACTCCCGCCTGGCCTACAGCGAGATCCTGCCCGACGAGCGCAAGGAGACCGCCGCCGCGTTCTGGGCCCGGGCGAACGAGTTCTTCACCCGGGCCGGGATCACGGTCCAGCGGGTGCTGACCGACAACGGCGCCTGCTACCGCTCACACATCTGGCGCGATGCCCTCGCCGCCGAGGGCATCGCCCACAAGCGCACCCGCCCCTACCGCCCGCAGACCAACGGCAAGGTCGAACGCTTCAACCGCACCCTGCTCGACGAGTGGGCCTACGCCAAGCCCTACCGAACCGAGCAGGAACGCCGCGACGCCTTCACCGACTGGCTGCACACCTACAATCACCACCGCGGACACACCGCGCTCGCAGGCAAGCCACCCGCCAGCCGCGTCCCCAACCTCACTGGTCAGTACA
>NZ_JBITFB010000136.1:0-1000 GCF_044455625.1 Kitasatospora sp. NPDC051164
CCGTGACTCTCACCGGCCACAACCTGGCCAACGCCACCGCCGTGCACTTCGGTACCGCCCAGGCAGTTATCACCGCCAACACAACGACGTCGATGACCGTCCTCACCCCCGCCGGATCCGGTGCCGTCCCCGTGACGGTCACCACCCCGGGCGGCACCGGCACCCTCGGATCCTTCTACTACACACCGGTCCCCGCCCTCACCGACATCAGCCCCGTCGCGGGCCCCGTCGCAGGCAGCGACCAGGAGATCGTCATCACCGGCCGCAACCTCGCCGGAGCCATCGACGTGTACTTCGGCCCCACCCGAGCCGTCATCCAAACCGTCTCCGACACCCAGATCACCGTCAGGGCCGCCGGTGCCCCGGCGCCGGGCGGTGCCGCCGTCACCGTGACCACCCCCGGCGGGACCACCGACGGGCTGTCCTACACCTACGTTGACCCGTCCACCGTCACCGGCGTCAGCCCCAACGCCGGACCGACCGCCGGCGGCACCCAGGTGACCATCACCGGCACCGGCCTCGCATTCACCGACCAGGTCACCTTCAACGGCATCCGGGCACCGTTCGAGGTCGTCTCCGACACCACCCTGACCGCCACCGCCCCGCCCAGCGGAGCCGACGGCACCGTCGACGTCATCATCACGGGCCCCGGCGGCACCTCTGCCGGAACGTTCACCTACACCGCCGATCCCAACATCTGACCTCACGTCCGTAGGCTCCCGAGCCGCCTCGCCACCACTCGCAACGCGAGGGCCGGGCACCGTGGCCCGCTGCGAGGTCGAGGCGGGCGGGCCAGGACAGCAGCTCCGCGACACCGCCATAAGCGGTGGTGCCGTCCGGAAGACGGACTGCTGCGCCCCGGCGCGGCGTCGAACACCGTGATCCGGCAGGCGCTCGGCGACCTCGCGCTGCACGGCCTGGTCGCCTCCGACGGCAACCCCAAGGACCGGCACAAGACCTGGCGACTCGAAGGCGCCGCCGGACTGGACGCCGCCGGGCA